>CAJYSA010000009.1 GCA_913777325.1 uncultured Sphingomonas sp.
CGGCTCCATCAAGTCCATCCAATTCATGTGGCGTTCTCCTTTTTGCCACAAGTGGATCAATAGCCAATGTCAGGGCAGGGCAACCACATATTCAACTCTGGCTTTGCGACGACCTGTTGAACTCTGCACTCGCTCTCTTCCTGTTCTGGAAACAGGACGCTGGGGTAGGAGCAAAGATATGCAGATCGACCTCAACACATTCGCTGATTTCGCACTTGCTACGTTCGACTTTAACGAACAGTTTGAAGACGATGCGTTCGCGGTTCGATTTGAAGGCGTTGCCGTATATGTTGAGCGTAAGCGCACCCACTTCTTGCTGCATGTGGGCATGGAACGTCACCAACTGCCCCGGTAAGCGCCGCAGACGCTCACCCTGATAGCGAGGCGCCCCAGCAGCAATGCTGGGGTGTCTGCGTCTCAGACGTTCTCAGGAAGCGTCTACGGCGTACTCGTAATCCGCATCCGGAAAGTCGGGGTGCCAGTCGATCTCGCCGTTGGGTCCGTGAATGGTGGATTGCAGCACGACATTCTGAACAAGCTCTCCCTCGTTGTCGAACACAAGTCCGACCGAATCGTCACCAAGCACGATCATGGTGTGACGACCTGGAGTGCAGTGCATCGACCGTATGATGCGGCCAAGCGTCTGCTTCATCGCTACGCGGGTGCGGTTGCGTTCTTCCTCGTCGTCGCTGTCGAGCAAGCGGCGCTGATCCTCAATGGCCGCGAGAAAGTCGGGTGAGGGGGCCTGCGTTCGGGCACTGACTAGCTGTTCTTCAAGCGCACGAATCGCCTTCTGGTCGTCTGCAACCTCGGCTTCCAGTTGGAGCATCAGCCGTTCCATCGTGGCGCTGCTCGTCCGCACAAAGCTGGCGGCGGCTGTTTCGGCCTGCTTCTGCTTGTCCTCCAGAAAGCGCCTCGCATCGGCAATCTCGACCTCAAGCGCGAGTGCATCCGCCGATGGTGTAGCTTGTCGATGCAGGGCAAGCCAGCCGCACGCAAATTCCACCACTGCGCGCTCCAGCTTTTCATACCTGATCGCCGTCCGGTTCTCGCACCGCAAACGGTTGGCTTCCTCGTCCCAGACACGGTTCAGGGCGTTGTGGCACTTGAGGTAGCTGATCGTCTGCTTGCTCTGGTAAACGGCTTCGGGGTTTCTGCCGTTGCGTCGATTGCCTCCGGTGCGGACTGTCACCTCTTGCTTCATGCGGCCACCGCACGACCGACATTTGGCGATGCCGCTGAACAGGTTGTTGTGCGTGATCTGCCACGCACCGCTGGTGCCCTTGCGGCTCTGGCGAGCGGCAGCGGCTTTCCCAAATGTAACCGGGTCGATTGCTTGCGGGAAGTGATTGAGGACAGCGATGCCCTTGCTTGTCTGCGCTCCGCTGCGCGGACGGTTCATGGGATGGTACTCACCGAGGACGGCACGATTGAGGACGATCTTCGTCAGGTAGCCAACGGTCCAGCCGTTATTGCTGCGCTGGTTGAGGTGGCTCCAAACCGGCTCACCTCGACCATTCAGCATCTTCGCAATGGCCGGTGTGCCGTAACCTGCAATGGTCAGGTCGAATATCTCGCGCAAGACCGCCACGCGCTCTTCGTTCAGCGTCATGCTATAAAGCGGCCGGTCTGTTGCCTTACCGATGCGCTCGACGTTGATCCACGCGGGAACGGTGGCCGTGTGGCTGATGTGCTGGCCGGCGTTGGCTTGTGCCTCGCTGATGCGGCGGTTCTGAGCGGCCTTGAGGCGGCGGCTTTTCTTCTCGCTTTCCTCCCGGCTCAACTCTGACTTGACCACCGCCTCGATGACGCTGGCCAACGTAACGCGCTCGTATGCCGGATAGACGCGATCACCATCGACGGTCGCAACTGTGACACCGCTACTGGTCAGCCTTTGCAAAAACGGCAGGATTGCATCGTAGCCCTGACGGCTGACGCGGTCCAAGTTCTCGACAACGAGGACGTGGCCATTGCGATAGCGACCGGATTCAGCTTGCTGCTCAAAACTGTGGAGGAGGCCACCCGGCGCGCGGTTTGCACCGCTAAAGGCCGAAACGCCTTCATCTACCAATTCTCGATCTGCAGAATGCTGCCAGCCGTGACGGGCGACCATATCCCGGCAAAGGTCTAGCTGACGGGCTTTGGAGTTGCCCTGTGCCTGTTCGGCGTTGGAAAAGCGTGCATAGATCGTTGCAGGCTGCGTCATTTCCCCTCTCTGTGCTGGGAGGGGTTAACGTCTCCCAACTCCTATAACACTACTACCGGCGCGCAGGTGCCGACGATCAGAAGCTGCGTGGCGGCGCTGATGGTGCTGGCCGCCCTGATGCTGGGGCGCGAGGCACTGACCCTGCGGCTGGTGGCGGCGGGGGCGGTCGTGGTGCTGCTGCTGTGGCCCGAATCGGTGGTGGGTGCGAGCTTTCAGCTATCGTTCGCGGCGGTCACCGCGATCGTGGCGCTGCACGAACATCCGCGCGTGCGCGGCTGGTTCGTGGGGCATGACGAGGCGTGGTGGCGCGGGACGATTCGCGGGCTCGCCTCGCTGCTGCTGACCGGCATCGCGGTCGAGCTGACGCTGATGCCGATCGCGGTGTTCCATTTCCACCAGGCGGGATTGTACGGCGCGTTCGCCAATATCGTCGCGATCCCGCTGACGACGTTCGTGGTGATGCCGGCCGAGGCGCTGGCGCTGCTGCTGGATGCGGTGGGCGCGGGGGAGCCGTTCTGGTGGGTGGCGGCGCGCGCGCTGGCGCTGCTGTTATGGATCGCGCGGACGGTCGCGGCGGCGCCGGGTGCGGTCGCGGCGCTGCCGGTGATGCCGCAGGCGGCGTATGGCGCGATCGTCGCAGGCGGATTGTGGCTGGCGATCTGGCGGACGCGGTGGCGCTATGCCGGAATGGTGCCGGTGTTGGCGGGGGTGGCGTGGACGGTGATGACGCCGACACCGGACTTGATCGTGACCGGCGACGGGCGGCACGTGGCGTTGCGCGATGCGCGCGGTGGCGTGGCGATCCTGCGCGACCGGACCGGCGATTACATGCGCGACCTGCTGGCGGAGGCGGGAGGGCTGGACGGTGCGCCGACGTTGCTGAGTTCGGCGCCGGGCACGCGGTGCAACCAGGATTTGTGCTGGATGGAGCGGCGCGTCGGTGATCGGCGCTGGCACGTGCTGGCCACGCGCAGCGGCTATCTGGTGCCCGCCACCGACTTGGTGCCGCTATGCCGAACGGCGGATGTGGTGATCAGCGATCGTCGATTACCGCGACGGTGCCGGGGGCGGTGGCTGACACTGGATCGGACGACGCTGGCGCGAACCGGAGGTGTCGCCGTTACGTTCGCGACCGGGCGGGTGGCCACCGTCCGGCGCGCGGGGGACGCGCATCCGTGGGTCGTGCGCGATCGCTCCGGTTACTGAGGGATCGGCCGCCGTGGGCGCGACCGTCCGCCGGGTGATGATGGGGAACGCCACCACCGCGCCGTCGATGCCCTAGCAACATCAACGGATGGTGCGACGCTTACGAATAGCGGCGAAGCAGCCCGGCAAGCTTGCCCTGCACGCGGACCTGCGCGGGGGCATAGCGTTGCGGATCATAGGCGCGATTGGCGGGATCGAGCCGGATCATCGCGCCTTCGTGGCGGAAATATTTGAGCGTCGCCTCGCTATCGTCGATCAGCGCCACGACGATCTCTCCGTCGCGCGCGACCTCCTGTCGCCGGATCAGCGCATAATCGCCGTCGAAGATACCGGCCTCGACCATCGAGTCCCCGGCGACCTCCAAGGCGAAATGCTCGCCCGTACCCAGCAGCGCCGCCGGCACCGGGAGCATCGTCGAGCCTTCGAACGCCTCGATCGGCACACCCGCCGCGATCCGCCCGTGGAGCGGGATTTCGACCACGTCGTTGGCGGGCTCGGGCATGGTACGACGCACCGAGGGCGGGGCGGCGCGTTTGGCCTCGACGCCGCGCTCCGGCGCCTTGAGCACTTCGAGCGCGCGCGCACGATTGGGCAGGCGGCGCAGATAGCCGCGCTCCTCCAGCGCACTGATGAGACGATGGACGCCGGACTTGCTCTTCAGCTCCAGCGCGTCCTTCATCTCCTCGAACGAGGGCGACACGCCGGTATCGGCCAAGCGGTCCTCGATGAAGCAGATCAGCTCGTGCTGCTTGCGCGTCAGCATGTTCCGGCGCCTTCCTTGTGAACGGATTGCGAACCTTTATGGAACATTGCGCTGGCCGTCAAGCGATCATCAGGATTTCCGCCGAGTCGCCCGCCCGCGCCGCAGGGGCGTGCGGCTCCCGCACGATCAGGCAGGTCGATCGTGCCAGCGTGCGCAGCATCGAACTGTCCTGCACGGTGGAAGCGACGGCGCGGCCATCGCGCAACTCGGCGCGCAGATAGTCCGTCCGCTCGCCGTTGGCGGGAAGATCCTCGCCGAGCAAGGCGCGGGAAACCGTGGCGAATGGCTGCGTGGCGCCCGCGAGATGGGCGACCAGTGGACGGACGAACAGCAAGGCGGTGACGAAGGCCGACACCGGATTGCCCGGCAGGCCGACCACGGCCATGTCGCCGCGCCGACCGGCGAGCATCGGCTTGCCGGGACGCAGCGCGATCCGCCAGAAATCGAGTGTCGTGCCAGCGGCGGCGAGCGCGGGCCGGACCAGATCATGGTCCCCGACCGACGCGCCGCCGGTCGTCACCAGCACATCGGCATCGACGGTGGCGAAGGCATGGGTCAGCGTATCGAGTCGATCCGGCAGGATGCCGAGGTCCACGATCTCGACGCCCATGTCGGCGAGCAGCGCGCGCAGCAGCAGCCGGTTGGATTCGGGCAAGGCGTCGCCGGGGGTGCCGGGCTCGACCAGTTCGTCGCCGGTCGCGGCCAGCGCGACACGCACCGGGCGGGCCACCGCGACCCGTGCGACGCCGCCGGTGGCGGCCACCGCGAGCCGGGCCGGGGTGAGGCGCTGACCCACGTCGACCAGCACGTCGCCCTCGTGGAAGTCCAAGCCGCGCCGGCGGACGTTGCGCCCAACATGTGCCGGCCCTTCACCACCGAGGGTGAGCGTCGCGCCATCGCGCGCCGCCTCCTCCTGAACGAGGACCGTGTCGGCACCGGCGGGCATGGCGGCGCCGGTGAAGATGCGCACCGCCTGGCCCGCGTCGATCGCGCCGGCGAAGGGGGCGCCGGCGGCGCTTTCGCCGATCACGTGGAGCGGGCCGGGCAGGTCGGCGAAGCGCAGCGCATAGCCGTCCATCGCCGAGAGGTCGGCCGCCGGCTGCGTGCGGCGCGCCACGACGGGCGCCACGGCCCAGCGGTTCAGCGCATCGTGGAGCGGCACCTGAACGCCGTCGACCGGCCGACCGAGCGCCAGGACGCGGGCCTGCGCCTCGGCGACCGGCAGCAATGTCACGCCGCCGCCCACGTGCCCGAGCGGCCGCCGTGCTTTTCGAGCAGGCGAATGTCCTTGATGACCATCGCCTTGTCGATCGCCTTGGCCATGTCGTAGATCGTCAGCAGCGCGGTGGACACGGCGGTGAGCGCCTCCATCTCGACCCCGGTCTTTCCATCGGTGGCGACGGTGGCGGTGGCGGTGATGCCGCCATCGATCGGCGCCAGTTCGACCGAGACGCGCGTGATCGCGAGGGGGTGGCAGAGCGGGATCAGGTCACTGGTGCGCTTGGCCGCCATGATGCCCGCGATGCGCGCGACCGACAGCACGTCGCCCTTCTTGACTGTGCCAGCGCGGATGGCGGCGAGCGCGTCCGGTGACATGGCGATCGTGCCGGTGGCGGTCGCCGCGCGGCGGGTGACCGCCTTGTCGCCGACATCCACCATGTGCGCGGCGCCGTCATGATCAAGGTGGGTGAGATCGGCCACTCAGCCGACCATCGCGCGGGTCGCGGCGGCCACGTCGGCGTGGCGCATCAACGCCTCACCGATCAGGAAGCAGTGGACGCCGTGTGCGGCGAGCTCATCGAGGTCTGCGCGCTGCGACAGGCCGCTTTCGGCGACGAACGTGCAGCCGGCGGGGGCGTGCGCGATCAGATCATAGGTGCGGCGGAAATCGACGTCGAAGGTCTTCAGGTTGCGATTGTTGACCCCGACGAGCCGGGTCTCAAGCCGGGCGGCGCGCTCCATCTCGGCCGCGTCATGGACCTCGACCAACACGTCCAGCCCCAGTTCGATCGCGGCGGCCTCGCATTCGGCCATGCACGTGTCGTCGAGCGCGGCGGCGATCAGCAGGATCGCGTCGGCACCGATGCTCCGCGCCTCCAGTGCCTGCCACGGATCGACGGTGAAGTCCTTGCGCAGTACCGGCAGCTCACAGGCGGCGCGGGCGGCGATCAGATAATCCTCATGGCCCTGGAAATACGGCGCATCGGTGAGCACCGACAGACAGGTCGCGCCGCCCTCGGCATAGGCGCGGGCGTGGGCGGGCGGATCGAAGTCGGCGCGGATCAACCCCTTGGACGGGCTGGCCTTCTTGATTTCGGCGATCAGCGCGTGGCGCCCCGCCGCGACGCCGGCGTCGAGCGCGGCGCGAAAACCGCGCGGCGCGCTCTGCTTTGCCGCACGGGCGGTCAGATCGGCGAGCGAGGTCGCCACCTTGCGCGCGGCAACCTCGGCGCGCTTGGCGGTACAGATCTCGGCAAGGATGGTCATGACCAGGCGATCCAGCGATCGAGAAGAAGGGAGGCGTGGCCGGCGTCGATCGCCTCCGCCGCCTGCGCCGCCGCGGCGCGCAATTCGGTCTGGCGGCCCGCGAGCACCAGGGCGGCGGCGGCGTTGAGGAGCACCGCGTCGCGATAGGCACCCCGCTCCCCGCCCAGCAGGCGGCGCAGCGCGGCGGCGTTATACGCCGGGTCGCCGCCCCGGATCGCGATTGTCGGGTGACGCGCGACCCCGGCATCCTCGGGGGCGATCCGCGGCGGGAGCGGGACATCGCCCACCGTCTCGACCCGCGTCGCACCGGCGCCGGAGATTTCATCCAGCCCCTCCTCACCGGCGACGACCACGGCGGCGTCGCTGCCGAGCTGCGCCAGCGCCTCGGCATAGATCGGGGCGTAATCGGGGCGTGCGATGCCGATCAACTGGCGCGTGACGTGGGCGGGATTGGCGAGCGGCCCCATCAGGTTGAAGATCGTTCGGCGCCCGATCCGGCGGCGGATCGGCGTGATGCGCTTCATCGCCGGATGATGGTTGGCCGCGAACAGGAAACAGATCCCCAACTCGCGCAGCGTCGCCTCGGCCTGGGCGCCGGCCCGTTCCATGTCGAGGCCGAGCATCTCCAGCGTGTCGGCGGCGCCGGCCTTTGACGAGGCGGCGCGGTTGCCGTGCTTGGCCACCGGCACGCCACAGGCGGCGACGACCAGGCTGACCGCGGTGGAGACGTTCAACGTGTGCTGGCCGTCGCCGCCCGTGCCGCAAACGTCGATCGCACCCGCCGGCGCCTCGATCGGGATCAGCCGCTGTCGCAGCGCACGCGCCGCCTCGGCGATCTCGACGCTGGTTTCCCCGCGTTCGGCGAGACCGATCAGGAAGTCGGCGACCGCTTCCTCGCTGGTGCGCGCGTCGAGGATGTCCGCGAACGCCTGCGCCGCCGACTCGCGCGCCAGCGGGGACGAGGGGTCGGGCAGCCGTGCGACGACGGTCACGCCGCGATCCGGCTCGGATGATTCATGCCCGCGAGCCGCAGGAAATTGGCGATCAGATCGTGGCCGTGCTCGGTCGCGATGCTCTCGGGATGGAATTGCACGCCGTGGATCGGCAACTCGCGGTGGCGCAAGCCCATGACCGACCCGTCGGCGGCGGTGGCGTTGACCAACAGGCAGTCGGGCACGTCGGTGACGATCAGCGAATGATAGCGCGTCGCGGTGAACGGCGAGGGCAGGCCGGCGAACACACCGCTGCCGTCATGCTCGACCGGGCAGGTCTTCCCGTGCATCAGCCCGCCGCGCACCACGTTGCCCCCGAAATGCTGGCCGATCGCCTGATGCCCCAGGCAGACGCCGAACAACGGGCGGCGCGCCTCCGCGCAGGCAGCGACGAGATCGAGGCTGACCCCCGCCTCGTTCGGGGTGCACGGCCCCGGCGAGATCAGGATCGCCTGCGCGCCGCTCGCCAATGCCTCGGCGGCGGTGAGCGCATCGTTGCGGACCACGCGAACCTCGGCGCCCAGCTCCATGACGTAATGGACCAGGTTCCAAGTGAAGCTGTCGTAATTGTCGATCACCAGGATCATTCCCCCGCCATAGCCGATGCGCGGGCGACCGCAACCGGCGAGCGACCCACGGCAGTTGCAAAAGCGCAAAGATTCGTCATGCCCCGGAACGGATCGGCGCGGAGAAAAGCGCGGTATCCCGCGTTCCCGTGGGTGAAGAGGAGATGGTCGATGCGTCGTCAAGCCGTTACGCTATGGTGTGCCGCTCTGCTGGCCCTGCCGACCGGCGCGTCGGCGCAGGTCGAATCGGCGGGTGACACGGGCCGCGTGCCGCAGCGCGTGCGCAGCGTGACGCTGGAGGGCAGCGAGAAATGCCCGACCGCGCAGGGCGACGAGGTGGTGGTGTGCAGCCGCATCAATCCCGACGAGCAATTTCGCATTCCCAAGCCGCTGCGCGATAGCGCCGAGCCGGCCGCGAAGAACCAGGCCTGGACCAACCGCGTCGCGACCGCCGATCAGGTCAGCCGCGTGGCCGGCGGCCTGCCCGATACCTGCTCGCCGGTCGGATCGGGGGGGCAGACGGGCTGTGCGCTGGCGATCAACCGCGCCTGGGCGGCGGAGCGCCGCGCGGCGGAGAAGAACGATTCGATGATCCCCGGCGGGCGCTGACCGGGTTCATCGTCCGCGTGGACGATAGATCCGGCTTCGCAGCGCTCGTCGCCATCGCAGGCTGATCGCCACCGCGACCGCCGCGACTCCTATTGGCCGAAGTCTGGCGTCGAGGCCTGGCGCAGCGCCTCGCGTGCGGCGGCGAGGATCGCGCCGGCCTTCGCCTCGCACTCGCGCTGTTCGTAGGCCGCGTCGCTGTCGGCGACGATGCCGGCGCCGGACTGGACGTGGATCGTGCCGTCCTTGACCACCGCGGTGCGCAGCACGATGCACGAATCCATCGAGCCGTCGGGCGAGAAATAGCCGACGCCACCGGCGTAGGCGCCGCGCTTCTCGGGTTCGAGCTCGGCGATGATCTGGCAGGCGCGGACCTTGGGCGCGCCGCTGACCGTCCCCGCCGGGAACCCGGCGAACAGCGCATCGATCGCATCATGGTCGGGCGACAGGCGACCGACCACGTTCGAGACGATGTGCATCACATGGCTGTAGAATTCGATGCCATAGCTGTCGGTGACCTGCACCGTGCCCGGCGCCGCGACGCGACCGACGTCGTTGCGCCCGAGATCGAGCAGCATCAGATGCTCGGCGCGTTCCTTCGGGTCGGCGAGCAGGCTGTCGCGGTTCGCGGCATCCTCGAGCGCGGTACGCCCCCGCGGGCGCGTGCCGGCGATCGGACGGATCGTGACCTCCCCGTCGCGCGCGCGCACCAGGATCTCCGGGCTGGAGCCGGTGAGCGCGAAGCCGGGCAGGTCGAGATGATAGAGGAACGGGGAAGGATTGATCCGACGCAGCGCGCGGTACAGCTCGAACGCGGGAAGCGGGAAGGGGGCGGTGAAGCGCTGCGCTAGCACGACCTGAAAGATATCGCCGGCAGCGATATATTCCTTCGCCCGCGCCACCATCGCGGCATAGGCGCCGGGCGCGAGGACGGGGGCGAGATCAGGCAGCGCCGGCTCGACGCGCGGGCGCGGCGGCAGCGTGGCGGCGGCGAGCCGCGCCTCCACCGCATCGAGCCGCTCCTGCGCGGCATCGACAAGCGCCGAGGGCGAACGCGTCGCATCCGGCCAGACGGGCGCGACCAGGAACAGTTCGTCGGCCAGCCGATCGAACATCAGGATCACCGTCGGGCGCACGAACATCAGGTCGGGCAGCGCGAGCGCGTCCGCCTCGGGCGTCGGCAGCGTTTCGACCAGTCCGATCGTCTCGTAACCGAAGTAGCCGACGAGGCAGGCGAAGGCGCGCGGCAATTCGGCGGGCACGTCCATGCGGATCGAGGCGACCAGATCGCGCAGCGCCGTAAGCGTCGGAACAGGGCACGGAACGAACGCGGTGCGATCGGTCAACCAATGCGCATTGACCTCGGAGCGGTCGCCATCGGCACGCAGCACGAGATCGGGCGCGAGGCCGATCATCGAGTGACGCCCGCGCACCGCGCCGCCCTCCACCGATTCGAGCAGGAAGTCGCCGCGCCCCGGCTCGATCAGCTTGAGCGCGGCGGCGACCGGCGTTTCGGTATCCGCGATCCGCCGCCGCCACACGAGCGCGGGGCGACCGGCGGCGAGCTGCGCGACCGCCGCCGCGGCGGGATCACTGACCGGCGTCGCCACCGAGCAGATCCTTCTTCAGTTGCGCAATGGCATCGGGATAGCGCTTCGCACCTTGCGCGGCGGCGACGGCGTTCGCGAACTGCTGCGCATATTCACCACCGAGCGCGCGGCCCAGATCGATGCGGGTCGCCTGGATCGCGGCAGGCTGCTTGCTGGCATCCCCCGGCACGATCTGATTGACCTGAAGCACCAGCCAACCGCGACCGTCGGGCGCCTGGATCGCGCGGGCGGTGCCCTGCTTCATCCCGAACATCATCGCGAGCACCGGGTTCACCTGCCCCTGATTGGCGGTGATCTGCGCCCGCGTTGCTTCGACACGCTCGGCCCGGGTCTTCACCCCGGCCTGCGCGATCGCAGCGGCGAGCGGCGTGCCGGCATTGACCTTCGCGACGATCGCGTTGGCGGCCGCCTGCGCGGCGCGACGCGCGCGATCGGCGGTGAGGTCGGCAACGACCCTTGCGCGCGCCTGTGCCAGCGGGATCGGCGTGGCGGGGACGATGCGATCCAGCGCCGCGACGGCGAAGCCGCCGTCGGTGCCGAGCGGGACGGTGGTGGGCGTGTCGCCTTCCTCGGCGGCGAAGCCGGCGGCCACGATCGGCGCCAGCGCGGCGTCGGCGGGCGTGCCCGGCTTGTCCGGATCGATGCCGGTGGAGAGCAGGGCGGGCGTGGCCTGCACGGTCAGCTTCTGGTCGCGCGCGATCTCGGCGATGTTGGCATTGTCGGCCAGTGCATCCTCGATCGCGTCGCGGACCTTCCCGATCGCCTCCGCTGCCTTCTGCTTGGTCAGCGCGGCGACGATCTCGGGCCGGGCCTGCGCCAGCGTCTTGCCGGGATCCTGCGTCACCTTGTCGACGCGCGCGACGACGAAGCCGATCGCGCCGGCCAGCGGGCCGACGACCGTCCCCTGCGGCGCGGCGAACAGCGCGGTCGCGACCGCCGGTGAGGTCTGGGTGGCGAGCGCCGACTGCTCGGTGGAAGTAACGCTGCGCGCCTCCAGCCCGGCCGCGCGCGCGGCGGCGGCGATCGGCGTGCCGGCCTTCACCTTTGCGGCCAGCGCCTGCGCCGCCTTCTGGTCGAGGACGGTGACCAGGGTGACGTCGCGCAGCGGCTTGGCGGCGTATTTCGCCTTGTCGGCGTCATAGGCCTTCTGGATCTCGGCATCGCTGGGCACCGCCTGTGCCGCGACCTGCTGTGGCGTGACCAGTGCATAGCGGATCACGCGGCGCTCGGGCGTGGTGTAGCGCGCGATATTGCGCTTGTACCAATCCTGAACCTCGGCATCGGTGGGGGCGGGGCCGGTAGCGGCGGCGGGGATCAGCGCCGCCTCACCCGCGCGACGCTCCAGCAACAGCGAGGCGTAGCGTAGCGCGAGCTGCTGCGGCACCTGGCTCGCGCCCGAGGTGGGGACGAGCAGGAATTGCGCCATCGTCTCGCGCGCGATCTCCCGCTGGACCTGCGCATCGGTCATCCCGCGCTGCGCGATGAGGCGCAAATAGGCCTGTTGATCGAACTGCCCGGTGGCACCGGCGAACGCGGGGATCGACTTCAGCTCGCTGCCGACCAGCGCGCGGCTGACGCGCATCCCCTGTTCCTCGCCGAAGGTTTCCAGCGCGAGGCCGGTGAGCGAACGGGTGATCAGGCTTTCAAGCCCGCCGGCATTGACGAAGGTCGCCATGTCGAGATCCGGCTGCTGCTGACGCGCGGTGCGCAGCTCGTCCTGCGCGCGGCGGCGGATGTCGTCGGCGGTCACCTTCTGCCCGTCGACGCTGGCGAGCGGATGGCCGAGGAGGCCGTTCGCGGCGTTCGACAGCCCGGTCACGTCACCCGCCGCGAACGCGAGGGCGATCACGATCAGGATGCCGAAGGTGACGATCATCCCGACCTTCGAGTAGATGACGCCGCGAAGAGAGCTGAGCATGGAGGCAGACGACCGGGTGAGGAGTGGAGCCCGTCGCTTTAGGCACACGTCCCGCTAGCATCAAGCGGCGCACGCGTATAACAGGTTTAACAGAAGATCGGGAGAACGATGGTGCGGCGCAAGCTGGTAGCGGGCAATTGGAAGATGAACGGCGATCTGGCGATGCTGGCCGAGCTGGACGCGATCGCCGCCGCCGCCGCTCGCCACCCCGCCGTCGATGTCGCCGTGGCGGTGCCGGCCACGCTGATCGCGCCGGCCGCGCAGCGCGTGCCGGCGTTGGCGATCGGTGCCGAGGACGTGCATGAGGCGGACAGCGGCGCACACACCGGGTGCATCTCGGCGGCGATGGTGCGGGAGGCGGGCGCGCGCTTCACGATCGTCGGCCATTCGGAGCGGCGCCACGATCAGCACGAGACGAGCCAGGACGCCTGGGCCAAGGCGGCGGCGGCGCATCGCCACGAGCTGTCGGTGATCCTGTGTTGCGGCGAAACGGGCGCCGAGCGCGACGCTGGGCGCGCCGAGCGCGTGGTGCAGGCGCAGATCGAAAAGTCCCTGCCCGAAGGCGCGAACGGCGAGTGGCTGACGCTCGCCTACGAACCGCGCTGGGCGATCGGCACGGGGCGCACGCCGACGCTGGAGGATATCGCCGCGATCCATGCGATCGCGCGCGCCAAGATGCGTCAACTGATCGGCGACGCCGCCGATGGGGTGCGCATCCTGTACGGCGGCTCGGTGACCGGCGACAATGCGCGCGCGATCATGGCCGTGCCCGACGTCGACGGCGCGCTGGTCGGCGGCGCCAGCCTGACCGCCGCCAAGTTCGTGCCGATCATCGCGGGCGCCGAATAGCGAGGGGGCGTCAGCCGAAGCGCTTCTTCAGCAACGCCCAACTCGCGCGCAGCCCATATGCCTCGCCGCCCCGGGGGCGCCCCGGGCGGGCGGCCGGGCGCCAGGCGAAGGTGTCGAGGTGCGCCCACGGCAGTTCGGCGGGGACGAAGCGACGGAGGAACAGGGCAGCGGTGATTGCGCCCGCGAAACCGCCGTCGGGCGCGTTGACCATGTCGGCGATGTCCGACTTCAGCATGTCGTCATAGCCGTCCCACAGCGGCATCCGCCACAGCGGATCGCGCACCGCCTCGCCCGCCGCCAGCAGATCGGCGGCGAGCGTCTCGTCCTGGACGAAGGTGGCGGGCAGGTCCGGGCCGAGCGCGACCCGCGCCGCGCCGGTCAGCGTCGCGAAGTCGATCAGCAGGTCGGGCGCGCCCTCGACCGCTTTGGCGATCGCGTCGCCCAGGATCAGCCGGCCCTCGGCATCGGTGTTGGTGTTTTCCACCGTCAGCCCCTTGCGGGTCATCAGCACGTCGCCGGGGCGGAAGGCGTTGCCCGCGATCGCATTCTCGACCGCCGGGATCAGCAGGTGGAGCCGCACCTTCAACCGCGCCTGCATGACCAGCCCCGCGAGCGCCAGCGCGTGCGCCGCGCCGCCCATGTCCTTCTTCATCAGCCGCATGCCCGCCGACGGCTTGATATCGAGCCCGCCCGAATCGAAGCATACGCCCTTGCCGACCAGCGCGAGGCGCGGGTGCGCGGGATCGCCCCATTCCAGCTCGATCAGGCGCGGCGCCCGCTCGCGCGACGCGGCCTGTCCGACCGCGTGGATCATCGGATAGCCGGTGGCGAGCGCATCGCCACGCGTGACGGTGACGATCGCATGATGCTGTGCGGCAAGCGCGTCGACCTCCGCCTCCAGCTCGGCGGGGCCGAGATCGCTGGCGCCGGTGTCGACCAGGTCGCGTACCTTGGCGGTCGCGGCGGCGATCCGCACCGTTTCCTCGATCCCCGCGACATCGCTGGTCAGCAGCACGCGCGGCGCGGAGGCATCCACCTTGCGGTAGCGCGTGAAGCGATGCTGCGCGAGCAGCCAGCCGAGCGCCGCCGCGCCGGTCGCGCCGCCGTCCGCCAGCCGGTACGTCC
Organism: uncultured Sphingomonas sp.; assembly: GCA_913777325.1. Classification (GTDB taxonomy): domain Bacteria; phylum Pseudomonadota; class Alphaproteobacteria; order Sphingomonadales; family Sphingomonadaceae; genus Sphingomonas. The sequence goes on from CAJYSA010000009.1 coordinate 14,329, forward strand.
CCTCCGGCAGGCCGTCGCCGAGCGAAGCGATCCGCCACGGCGACTCGAGCGGCTCGTCGCAGACCAGCAGCATCGACCAGTCCTCCGCCCCCTCGCCCGGCAGGATCGCGCGGTTGCCCGCTTGCCCAGTGACGCGGTGCGCGGTGACGGCGGTGCGGACGCGCGCGGGCTGTGTCGCCAGCCACTCGGCAAAGCGATCGGGGTGGACGACGTGGATGTCGCGTGCGGGCTGGCCGCGATCGGGCTGGAGCAGGGCGGTAAAGTCGATCATCGCCGGACCAAAGCAGGACTTGGTATCGCGCGCAACGCCGTGGTTCCCTTGCGCGCGGGTGCGCCCTACATCGCGTCGCATGACGACACATTCGACTCGCATGTTGATCCTGGGTTCGGGACCGGCCGGACTGTCCGCGGCCATTTACGGCGCGCGCGCCGGCATGGCGCCGATCGTGGTGCAGGGCATCCAGCCCGGCGGGCAGCTGACCACCACCACCGACGTGGAGAATTATCCCGGCTTCAAGGAGGTGATCCAAGGCCCGTGGCTGATGGAGCAGATGCAGGCGCAGGCCGAGCATGTCGGCACGCGCCTGATGTGGGACACGATCGTCGAGGTCGACCTGACCAGCCGCCCGTTCCGGCTGATCGGTGACGGCGGCGACGTGTATGAGGGCGAGGTGCTGGTGATCGCGACCGGCGCGCAGGCCAAGTGGCTGGGCCTCGACAGCGAGGACGCGATGAAGGGCAAGGGCGTCAGCGCGTGCGCGACCTGCGACGGCTTCTTCTATCGGGGCAAGAAGGTGGCGGTGATCGGCGGCGGCAACACCGCGGTCGAGGAAGCGCTGTACCTTACCAATCACTCCGACGACGTGACGCTGATCCATCGCCGCGACTCCCTGCGTGCCGAGCGGATTTTGCAGGAGCGGCTGTTCGCGCATCCGAACGTGAAGGTGCTGTGGAACAAGGAGGTCCGCACCTTCGTGGATGGCGGCGGCAACGCCGGGCTGGTCGCGCTGGAGCTGGAGGACACGCAGACCGGCGAGCCGTCGCGGATCGACGTCGAGGGCGGCTTCGTTGCGATCGGGCATCACCCCGCGACCGAGCTGTTCCGCGGGCATCTCGCGCTGGATGAGGACGGCTATATCGCGGTCGAGACCGGATCGACGCGCACCAGCGTGCCGGGCGTGTTCGCGTGCGGCGATGTGATGGACAAGGTGTACCGCCAGGCGGTGACCGCCGCGGGCACCGGCTGCATGGCGGCGCTGGACGCCGAGCGTTTCCTGGCGGCGGCCGAGTTCGAGGCGGTCAAGGAAGCGGCGGAGTAATCGGCCCGGCGCGTCGCGGGCAGGGCGCGGGCGTCAGACCAGCGCCTTGCCCGCCGCGAAGGTGACCAGCGCGCCGAACGTCTCCAGCATTTCGCCATCGACCTCGTCATCCTCGATCACGATGCCGAGCCGGTCCTCCAATTCGGTGAGGACACCGGCGACCGCCATCGAATCGAGCTCCGGCAGTGCGCCGAACAGCGGCGTATCGTCGCGGAAGGCGGCGGCGCGATCGGGCGCGAGCGCCAGCACATCGACCAGCACCGCGCGCACGGTGGCCTCGACTTCGCTCGTGCCTTCGGGAATCACGCATCCTCCGCCATGTCGCACCGCACCATCGGCGGTCGTTCGCGGGTCGCGTTAGGCGCAAGGGGTGGATTCCGCAACGCCTGACCCTAGAAGGTGCCGCATGGTGTCCCTCGATGCTACGCCCCGCCCGATCGATCACGTGCTGCGCGGCGCGCCGGACGCTGCCGCGCTGGTCGATCGCGACGGTACGGTCAGCCATGCCGAGGCCGATGCGGCGGTCGCCCGGCTGGCGGGATGGCTGGCCGGGTTCGGCTTCGCCCCCGGCGCTCGCGTCGCGACATGGCTGCCCAAGACGCGCATCGCCTGCTGGATGCCGCTGGCGGCGGCACGGGCCGGGTTGGTGCACGTGCCGGTCAACCCGGTGCTGCGGCGCGCGCAGGTGGCGCATATCCTGGCCGACAGCGGTGCCTCGTTGCTGCTGACCCAGGCGACGCGCGCGGCGACGCTGGAGCCGGGCGACGTGCCCGCCGCCTGCCGCATCGCGACGGACGCCGGGGAGGGCGACGCGCTGTCGCGCTCGGCGGCGGACCCGAACGCGCTGGCGGCGATCCTCTATACCTCGGGATCGACCGGGCGGCCCAAGGGCGTGATGCTGAGCCACGCGAACCTGTGGCTGGGCGCGGTCGGCGTCGCGCATTATCTGGCGATCGTGCCCCACGACCGCGTCCTCGCGGTGCTGCCGCTGGGGTTCGATTACGGACAGAACCAATTGTTCTCGACCTGGGCGGCGGGGGCGAGCGTCACGCCGCTCGACTATCTGACGCCGCGCGACGTGGTGAAGGCGGTGACCCGGTTCAAGGCGACGACGCTGGCGGGCGTCCCCCCGCTGTGGACGCAATTGCTCGAAAGCGACTGGCCGGAGGAAGCGACGGCGCGGCTGCGGCGGCTGACCAATTCGGGCGGCGCGCTGACCCCCGCGATGGTGCGCGCGCTGCGCACACGCTTCCCGCAGGCGCGCATTTTCGCGATGTACGGGCTGACCGAGGCGTTCCGCTCGACCTTCCTCAATCCCGACCTGATCGACGCGCGCCCGGACTCGATCGGACGCGCGGTGCCGTTTGCGGAGGTGCTGGTGGTACGCCCCGATGGCACCGCGGCGGCGGCGGGGGAGGCGGGTGAGCTGGTCCATGCCGGGCCATTGGTCGCACACGGTTACTGGCAGGATGACGAACGCACCGCATCGCGCTTCCGGCCCGCGCCCGCGCACTCGCGCTATGGCGGCGTGGCGGTCTGGTCGGGCGACACGGTGGTGGCGGATGCCGACGGGCTGCTCCGCTTCGTCGGGCGCGACGACGAGATGATCAAGAGCGCCGGCCACCGCATCAGCCCGCAGGAGGTCGAGGAAGTCGCCACCGCCGGGGCCGAGACGGCGGAGGCGGTGGCGGTCGGCGTTCCCGACGCGAGATTGGGGCAGGCGATCGTATTGGTCGCGCGTGGACAGGCGGAGGGTGAGCCGGCGCTCCGGGCGCGGCTGAAGCGCGATCTGCCCGCCTATATGCAGCCGGCGCGGATCGAGTGGCGGGCGGCATTGCCGCGCAACGCCAACGGCAAGCTGGACCGCTCGGCGATCGCGGCGGCGGTGCGCGCATGAAGCCGATGGGGCCGATCCCGCCTGCCTTCGCGGGGCAGCGTGGTGAACTGACGATCGGCGGGCACGAGGCGGCGGCGCTGGTCGCCGAACATGGCGCGCCGCTGTTCGTGTATGACGCAGCGCTGGTCGCCGTGCAGGTGGCGCGCTTCCGCATGGCGCTGCCGGGCATCGACCTGCACTATGCGATCAAGGCCAATCCGCTGCCGGAGCTGCTGGAGCGGATCGCGCCCTTGGTCGACGGGCTGGACGTCGCATCAGGCGGCGAGCTGGCGCGCGCGCTGGCGGTGAAGCCGGGCGCGGGGATCAGCTTCGCCGGACCGGGCAAGCGCGACGAGGAACTGGCGGCGGCGATCGCAGCGGGGGTGACGATCAACCTGGAGTCGGCGGGTGAGGCGCGTCGCGCGCTGGCGGCGGGCGATCGGCTGGGCATCGTGCCGCGCGTGGCGGTGCGGGTGAACCCGGACATGGAATTGCGTGGATCGGGGATGAAGATGGGGGGGCGGCCCTCACCCTTCGGGATCGATGCCGAACAGGCGGCGGCGGTGGTCCGCGCGGTGATCGCGGGTGGAGCGGACTGGCGCGGGTTCCACATCTATGCCGGGTCGCAGGCGCTGGACGCGGGCGCGGTGATCGATACGCAGGCGGCGACGCTGGCGCTGGCGGCGCGGCTGGCCGAGGAAGCGGGGGCGGCGCCACCGCTCGTCAATCTGGGCGGCGGATTCGGCGTGCCCTATTTCGCGGGTGACGTGGCGCTGGACGTCGCGGCGGTCGGGGCGGCGCTGGGTGAGGCGCTGGCGGTGCGTGCCGACGTGCTGTGCGACAGTCGCTTCGCGATCGAACTTGGGCGCTGGCTGGTCGCAGAGGCGGGCGTGTACCTGACCCGCGTCGTCGATGTGAAGGACAGCCGGGGCGAGCGGTTCGTGGTGGTCGATGGCGGGCTCCACCACCAATTGGCGGCCAGTGGCAATTTCGGCACGGTGGTGCGCCGCAACTATCCGCTGGCGGTGGCGGCGCGGATGGGCGCGGTGGCGGAGGGCGAGGTTTCGGTGGTCGGCTGCCTGTGCACCCCGCTCGACCGGCTCGGCGACAAGGTGGCGCTGCCCGAGGTCGCGGTGGGGGAGACGATCGCGATCTTCCTGGCCGGAGCCTATGGCGCGACCGCCAGCCCGGCGGCGTTTTTGGGACATCCGGCCCCGGGCGAAATCGTCGTTTGAGGCGCCACGCGCCGCGATGCGGGCGGGGAGATGCGTGGCGAGTGTGCGCGCTCCGGCGCGCGGCGCCAGCCTGTGGCTCCCTCTGATGGTCGATTCGTGCGGCGGCTCAGGTCAACGGAACAGGAGGGCGAACGCGCCGACCAAGGTTGCGCCGCCGATCGGCGCGACGAGCAGCAGGATAATGTTGACCCCGATGATCGCCGCGAGCGCCTTTTCCTGCCGGCGGGTAAGTCGCGGTTGTGGGCGGCGCGGCTGCCAGGGTGGCGGAGGAGGACGATCGCGGAAGTCGACGAACATGGCGGGCCTCGCTGAACAACGATCGCTACGAACGGATAGCCCGGATCGCGGCGGTAAAAAAGCCGATGATGCGCGGGCCGCATGCCTTTGTCGTGCGCATCAGATGTACAACTTGCTGATGTAGTGATGAAAAACATGCTACATGCCTGAGCAGCGTGCCGGGCTGTGGCATGGCGCCCCCGCATCGGCGACGTCAGGGAGACGGATGATGCGACATGCCTTGATCGCCATGGCCGGGATCGGTGCGGCACTGACCGGCGGGTCGGCGCGTGCCGCGATCTTCACCTATATCGTGACCGGAACCGTCGCCGCCGACACCAGCGACGGCGGCACCGCGTTCGGCGAAAACCCGCTGGGCAGCGGGTTTTCGGCGCGGTTCGTGGTCGACGATGCGCTGCCGCTCGCGCTGTACGCCGCGACGACAAGTGGATCCTCGGCGCAGGGCGGCGGGTTGATCCAGGACGGAACGCGCCCGCCCGTCATCGCCACGCTGACGATCAACGGCATCGACTATGCGCTGCGCACCGGCGACCGCGATGCGCCGCCGCTCTGTTTCCCGGGACTTGGTTGCTACGGTCCATCGGGGCGAACCGACGATGCCGGGCGGATCGTGAAGGATGCAGCCGCGCGGCGTCTCGAATTGTCGGCGGCCTATGAGGATTCGGATTCCTGCTGCGCCGACTATGGCAGCTATTACAGCGATGCGTCCGACACGCTGGCCTTCGCGCTGAGCGATGCCGGGTTCACGGCGCCCGATTATCGGCAGTTGGGGACGTTTGCGGTAAAGGGCATGGGAAGTTTCGTCGCCGCCTATCGTGCGGGCGATCGGTCGGGCGGCGTGGATTATGCAACGCGGCTGTCGCTGGCGCCGACCCGGCTGACGGTCAGCGGTGGTGTGCCCGAACCCGCCACCTGGGCGATGATGATCCTAGGGTTCGCGTTGGTCGGCCCCGCGCTGCGTCGGGGCGAGACGCAGCGCGCGACCGTTCAGGCGGCCTGGGGGATCGTGTCGCGGCGGCGATGCCGGATATGATCGTCGATCGCCTCGACGATCGGGGCGTTTAGCTGTGGCGGGAGCGTATGGCCCATGCCCTCGATCTCCATCAGCCGCGCGCCCGCGATCGCCTGCGCCGTGGCGCGCCCGCCCGCGACCGGCACGAGGGGATCGGCGCTGCCGTGGATGACCAGCGTCGGGGCGGTGATGCGGCGCAGCCGATCGGTGCGATCGCCATCGGCGATGATCGCCGCCATTTGACGCAGGAAGCCAGTGGGGCAGCGGTTGCGCAGCGTCTCCGCGCGGATCCGCTCCGCCATGATCGCATCCTCGATCGGGAAGCTGCCGCCAACGGCGCGCCCGGCCATCGTGCCATGCGCGACGATAGCCTCGATATCGTCGCTCTTGGGATGGCGCAGCAGCAGCGCGGTGGCGCGCATCGTGGGGCGCGAACAGGTCGGGTGTCCGGTGGTGGACATGATCGACGTCAGCGTCCGCACCCGCTCCGGCCAGCGTGCCGCGAGCAATTGCGCGATCATTCCCCCCATCGATGCCCCGACGACATGCGCGCGATCGATCCCCAGCGCGTCGAGCAGCCCGATCGCATCCTGCGCCATGTCGGTGAGCGTGTAGGGAACGACGGGCACGCGCCCGAACTGCATCTGCATCGCGGTCCACACGATGTGCGGCGCGCCGAGATGATCGAACTTGGTCGACAGCCCGACGTCGCGATTGTCGAAGCGGATCACGCGGTAACCACGGTCGATCAGGGCATCCACCATGTCCTGCGGCCAGCGGACGAGCTGTGCGCCCAGCCCCATCACCATCAGGATTGGCTGCCCGTCGCGCGGGCCTTCGTCTTCATATGCGATCTTGATGCCGTTCGCCGATACTGTTGCCATCGCCTGCTCCGCCGCGTCTCCCTCGAACGCTGTCCGTGAAAGTGGAAGGCGTTCTTGTAACGCTTGTCACATTAATGCAACGTTTCGGGTTCTGGTTCCGCTTGTTCCCATCCCATGTTAGCGCGGGTGTCCCATGGTAGAACGCCTCCACCTCGATCAGTTCCTGCCGTACCTGCTGTCGGTGACGTCGAACCGGGTCAGCGCCCGGATCGCGGGCGCCTATGAGGCACTGTTCGGGCTGTCGATCCCCGAATGGCGGCTGGTGACGCTGATCGCCGAACACGCCCCGGTCACCCAGGCGCAATTGTGCGAGTGCAGCCGGATGGACAAGGTGACCGTCAGCCGCGCCGCGATCTCGCTGACCGAGCGCGGGCTGTTGCTCCGCACGCCCAATGCCACCGACCGGCGATCGCACCATCTTCGCTTGAGCGCGGAGGGCGAAGCGCTGTACGCGCAGGTCGCGCCGCAGGCCAACGCGCTGGAACGCCGGATCTTCGGGCGCTTCGACGCGCGCGAACTGGCGCAATTCACGGATATGCTGCGCCGGATCGACGCCGCCGCGGCCGAGGAGGAAGACTGAATGGCGCAGCAGCCGTTGATCGCGGGCGTGGAACTGGGCGGGACGAAATGTATCGCGGTGCTCTCCAGCGGTCCCGACGCGATCCTGGAGGAAGTGCGCGTCCCCACCACCCGGCCCGAAGAGACGCTGCCTGCGCTGGAGGCGGCGATGGACAAATGGCGCGGCTTCGCGGCGATCGGGATCGCCAGCTTCGGCCCCGTCTCGATCGATCCGCAGTCGCCCGATTACGGCAAGATCACCTCGACGCCGAAGCCGCATTGGGCGGGCACCGACATCGCGCGGCGGCTGGCGGCGCGGTATGACGTGCCGGTCGGCTTCCACAGCGACGTGGTGGGCGCGGCCATGTCCGAGGCGCGGTGGGGCGCGGGGCAGGGGCTGGGCGATCTGGCCTATGTCACGGTCGGCACCGGGGTGGGCGCGGGCATGATCGCGCATGGCCGCCCGGTCGACGGGCTGACGCATAGCGAATTCGGGCATGTCCGCCCGCCGCGCCTGCCCGGCGACGATTGGCCGGGCGTGTGCCCCTATCACGGCGCGTGCGTCGAAGGGCTGGCGAGCGGCCCGGCGATCGCGGCGCGCACGGGGATCAAGGGAGAGGATCTGCCGCAGGATCATCCGGCGTGGGAGACGGTGGTCGGCGCGCTGTCATCGCTGTTCGCCACGCTGACGCTGACGGGCGTGCCGCGCCGGATCGTGCTGGGCGGCGGCGTGATGGTCGGCAATCCGTGGTTGTTGCCCCGGCTACGCGCGGCGACCGCCGCAAGCCTGAACGGTTATGTCGCGCTGCCGGCGGTGTCCGACATGGACACGTTCATCGTGCCCGCCGCGCTGGGCGGCAATGCCGGGCCACTGGGCGCGGTGGTGCTGGGCGCGCTGGCGCTGGAGGATCGCACGGGCACGACGGTGCTGGCGGCGTAGGCGCGATCGTCCGGCGGGGCGTCGCGCATCACGCCAGCGCGAACGCCTCCGCCGCCGCCACCTGATCGTCGGTGGGCTGGACACCGGTGTAGAGAACAAACTGCTCCAGCGCCTGTAGCATCGCGATCTGCGCGCCGGTGACGACCGGCTTGCCCGCCGCGCGCGCGGCGCGCAGCAGCGGTGTCTCGACCGGCTTGGCAACGACGTCGATCACTTGCTCCGCCGCCTCGATCTGCGCCGAGGTGAAGGCGAGCACGTCCTGGTCCGTGCCCGCCATGCCAAGCGGCGTGACGTTCACGAGCAGCGCGGCGCCGCCATCGGGTTCCGCCTGCCAGCGCAAGCCCAGCCTGTCGGCGAGCGCGCGGCCGGCGTCGGCGTTGCGCGCGACGACCGTGCCGTCGGTGAAGCCCGCGTCGACCAGTGCGGTGGCCACGGCCTTCGCCATGCCGCCGCTACCGCGCAGCATGAAGGGCAGGCGCGGCAATGGCGCGATCAGCGTACGCACCGCGCTGTAATCGGTGTTGTAGCCGAGCAACGTGCCGTCATCGTTGACGATCGTATTCACGCTGTCGATCGCCGCCGCACTGTCGCGCAGCCCGTCCAGCATCGGGATCACCGCTTCCTTGAACGGCATCGACACCGCGCAGCCGCGGATGCCGAGTGCGCGTATGCCGGTGATCGCGCCGGCCAGATCGGTGGTGGTGAACGCCTTGTAGACATAATCGAGCCCGAGGGCGGCATAGAGATGATTGTGGAAGCGTGACCCGAACGTTCCGGGGCGCGCGGCCAGCGACATGCACAGACGGGTGGCGGGGCCGATCGGTGGCTTCACGTCGAAATCCTTCATGTCACAGCGGCAGCGCGGGCTGCACGACATCCTCGTCGCGCAGGATGGCCGACAGCGTCAACCCGAGCAGCCGGATACCGCCCGGCGCGGGGAGCAAGGGCGCGAGCAGCCCGCGTCCGAGATCGAGCAATTGCGCTTGCGTGTCGATGGTGCCCGTCACCGACCGTGCACGGGTGAGCGTGGTAAAATCGGCGCGGCGTAGCTTGAGCGTTGCGGTGCGCCCGCGCACCCCGGCGCGCTCGACACGCAGCCATGCGGCGGCGGCGACCGTCTCCAGCGCGGCATCGATCGCGTCCGCGTCGCTCAGGTTCGTCTCGAACGTCCGCTCCGCGCCGACCGACTTGGCGCGCCGTTCGGCACGGACCGGTCGATCGTCGATCCCGCGCGCGGCGCCATGCAGATAATCGGCATGGCTGCCGAAATGCGCGCGCAGGAACTCGATCGAGCGGTCGCGCAGGTCGGCGCCGGTGTGGATGTCGAGCCGCGCCATCTTGGCGGCGGTAACCGGGCCGATCCCGTGGAAGCGCTTGACCGGCAGCTCGGCAACGAACGCCGCGCCCTTCGCGGGCGTGATGATGCACATGCCGTCGGGCTTGTTCTGGTCCGAGGCGAGCTTGGCGATGAACTTGTTGTAGCTGACTCCGGCGGAAGCGGTGAGGCCGGTGTCGGCCTTGATCCGGGCGCGGATTTCGGCGGCAATCGCGCTGGCCGATCCCAGGGCACGGCGATCCTCGCTGACGTCCAGATAGGCCTCGTCGAGTGAGAGAGGCTCGATGGCATCGGTGTAGTCGGCGAAGATGGCGTGGATCTGCCGGCTGACCGCGCGATAGACCTCGAAACGCGGTGGCACGAACACCAGCGACGGGCAGCGCCGCGCCGCCACCACCGAGGGCATCGCCGAGCGAACACCGAACGCGCGCGCCTCGTAGCTGGCCGCCGCGACCACGCCGCGCGCGCGCTGGCCGCCGACCGCCACCGGCCGCCCGCGCAGCTCGGGCGCGTCGCGTTGTTCGACCGACGCATAGAAGGCGTCCATGTCGATATGAATGATCTTGCGGGGCGTCGCCACGATCTTCGGTAATGCCGTCAACGCCCTGCGCGATAGCATGTCGGAATGGACGACGCTACCACCGTCCGGAACAAACGGGGTATATCGAGAAATCAGCGCATCGCGCGGACCGCGGGCGTATCGAGGCACGCGAGCAGCGCGGCGGGCGTGGCGCGCGGCGCGGGCGACCGGCTTTCGGCCACGGGCACCGCGACGGTGCGTGCGATCGGAACCGCGTCGAAGCCGCTGCGCCCCATGCATCGCATCGCCGCCGCCAGCATGCGCGGCGGGGTGTCGCGCGCCTCGTAGGACAGGCGGAACGTTCCCCAGTGAATGGCGAGCGCGTGCGCGGCGCGGAGTCGTTCGAAGACGAGGGCGGCATGTGCGGGGCCGACGTGCGCGCCCGACACCATCTGGCCGGGTACGAAGCGGAATGCGCCGATCGGCAACAGCGCGAGACGGATCGGTCCGAACGTAGCCGCCTCCGCCGGCCATCCGCCGTCGCCGAAGCCGGTGTCTCCGGCGAAGAACAGATTGCCGCCAGAAGGAAATTGCACGACGAAGCTGGACCACAAGGCGCGATTGCGATCGGCGAACCAGCGGCTGCCCCAATGATGGTTGCGCGTTACAACCACGCGGACGCCGGGGCGTACCTGCACCGCGCCGCGCCAGTCGAGCGCGGTCGCGCGCGCGCCAGTTTGCGCGATGACGCTGTCATTGCCAAGGCTGGTCACGATCGTCGGATGGTCTCGTTGCCAAAGCCGTCGAAGCGTCGCCTGATCGAGGTGATCGTAGTGATTGTGGCTGACCAGCACCAGATCGATGCGCGGCAGGTCTTCGAACCGCACACCCGGTGCGGCGACGCGTCGCGGACCGAGCCCCAGCGGGCCGGCCCGGTCCGCCCACACGGGGTCGGTCAGGATGTTGAGGCCGTGCGTCTGGACCAGGACGGTGGCGTGGCCGATCCATGTCGCCAGCATCCGTGTGCCCGCCACCCGCGCCGGCGGGCGGACCGGCGTGACCGCCACGGTGGCAGGCCACGCGGGCCGATCGTCGTTGCCGGTCAGTTGTCGCCACAGAAAGCCGGCGCGACTGCCCCCGGCCGGCGCGGCGGTGGTATCCTCTCCATCGGGATTGAAGAAACGCTCTCCGTCATAATGGCCGGAGTCCGGGCCTTCGTAATACAGGCGATCGAGGAAGCGCGGCACGATCGTAATCGTCAGGCCGAGGGCGACGATCAGCAGCAGCAAGGCGGCGAGAGCGGTCTTGGCGATGGCCGGCACGCAACGATCCTTGGCAGCGGAGGAGGGTGACGGAATGATCGTGGCGTGCTTTCGATCCGTGCGCCATGCCGGCGCGATCGGACATGGCGCGCCGCATTCGACGCGACGCGATCAGCGGTCGGAGAGGGATCGCTCCGCGTGGATGGCGGCGGCGATCTGCTCGGTACGGATCCGTCCCCAGCGCAGCAGGGCCATGTGATAGGCCGGCCACCGCGCGCGATCGCGTGGTCGAGCCTGCGTCAGGTATAACGGCAGCCACGCCTCACCGGCGCGAATGGCCGGGGCGGCGACGATCCGCGCGATATCGGTGGCGAAGGGGGCGAAATAGGCTGACTCACCCATCGTCTCCCGCATCGCCGCCTGCGCTTGGTCCGGGCCTTGCCCATGCACATGGATCGCGACGTCGGCGCGCCCGCGACCGATGCGGAACAGCATCCAGTGGATGTGACCCAGCCGATCCTGCGGACTGGCAAACAGGCCGTCGGTGGCCATCAACCGCTCGGCATAGATGCCCCAGCCTTCGGAGAAGGCGGCGGCGTAGCGGAGGCGAAGAGGATGGGGGTGCGCCAGCGCCTCCATCGGCATCTGCGCCATGTGCCCCGGCAGCAATTCATGCGCGACGACGCTGGGCAAGGTGAAGCGCGGGCGGCGCGTGATATCGGCGAGATCGACGACATAGCCGCCGCGCACGCCGGGGGCGGGCAAGGTGCGATAGCCGGATGTGTTGGCGGCCACCTCCGCCGCGTCCAGCGCGCGAACGCCGACGTCGAGACAGGCGGGCGGCAACGAGCCGATCAGGCCGCGCAGGCGGAGGCGGATCGTCGCCAGCGTGGCACGCATCGCGTACACCGCCTGTTCGCGACCGCTCGCGTCGTCTACGAACCTCCAGCGGGGATCGCGCCACGTTCGTTCGAACCGCGCGCCGATCGTGGCGCCGGAAATGCCGAGCCGATCGAACAACGGCGTGGCAGCGGCGGTCAATGCCCGCTGCGCCGCCTCCAGATCGCGCGAGAGCGTCGCCAGCGTCACGTCGCTGCCCGTGATCCGGCGCACCTGCCACGCGAAACGCACGTCCGGGGGCAGCGCGGGGTCCAGCAGGGCACGATCGTCCATCAGCCCGGCGCGCGCGGCGGCGAGGTCGAGGCGGCGACCGACGCCGAGCCCGGCATCGGTGAGCGATGCCAGGGCGGCCAGCGCACGATCGGGCGGCAGCGTCGCGGCCTCGTCCAGCGCCCGCCATGCCGCCGCGTCGGCATCCGTACCGATCGCGACCGCTGGGGTTGCCATGGCGGCGGCGATGCCGCGCAGGACGGCGCGGCGCGTGGCGATCACCGGGCGGTCGCCAGCGTGACGCGATTGTTGCGCCGGGTCACCTCCGCCGCATCGCCGGGCAGCGACACCTCGACGCTGGCGGCGCGGCTGGCGGGCACGGCGACACGAACGGTGACGGTGCGGGGTTTCAGGTCGAGCGGGGCGTCCATCGGCGCGATCGGCGTGGTCGCCAGCACGGCCCCGGCGGCATCGCGCACCGTCAGCGTGCCGCCGGTCGTCGCCCGCGCGCCCAGGCTGTGGACGGTGACCTTCAGTGTCCGCCCGGCACGCACCACATCGTCGGTGCCGATGCCGAGATCGGGGCGCTGTTCGACCGGAGTGGTCGGGTGGACAAGCGCGAAGTCGTAGACGGTCGTGGTGTGCGGCGCGAACGAGACCGATGTGTCGAGGCTGCGTTCCAGCGGGATGGTCGCCGCCGCCCCGTGGGCGACCAGCGTGCGTCCGCCATCGGTGCTGGTCGCGCGCGTCATGGTCCAGATTCCGGCGGTGACCGACCAAGTGGTCATCACCGCCGCCTGCGCGCGGTCGGTGCGGTTATAGGCGATCACGCGGAAGCGGTCCGGCGTTGCGCCCGGCAGCAGGATCGCGACGTCGCCAGCCGCATCGGGGTCGCTAAACCGCCACGACACGGTGTTGCCGGGCCAGGTCTGGTTGCGGCGCAGCGCGATGCCGCCCAGCCGCTCGCGCTGCAGTATTTCGTTGGGCTGCTCGACGCGGTCGGTCCACCAATGGCCTTCGGTGTACATATATTCGTGATGCGCCTTGTCCGCGATCGCCTCGGCATGCAGCGTTTCCAGCGGCGTGACGTCACCGGTGGCGTCCCAGCGCGCGTAGAGCGAGAAGGGATCGGCCTTTGCCGCCTTCGTCAGCGCATCGCGGTAGGTCGCACCACCCGGCAGCACCGCGAAGGCGTTCTCGTTGAACTCGGCCAGCACCGAGGGTCCGGCCTTCGCGATGCGGCTCTCGATCGGGCGCAGATAGTCGGCGTTGCCCGTGAACCGCCACGCGCTCCACACGCTTTGCAAGGGCGTGGTGATGCCACCGCCGTCACCGGCGCGTTCCACATCGTCGCTCCAGTGGATTTCGTTGGGATAGCTCCACGTGCCGCTCGCGTCGCGCTTGCCGTGTGCCATCCATCCGTCGATCACCCCGGTGACCAGTTCGCGCGCCAGCGGATTGCCGTTGAACAATCCCATCAGGATCGGCGCGTGCATGACCGTGAAGGCATAGGGCTTCTGCCACGCCCAGGGTGAGTCGCGGTACATGCGGCGACCGCCGTACCAACTGGAGGCGAAGTGCAGGTGGCCGGCGGGGTTCCTCAGGATCACGCCCTGCAGGGCACGGGTCGTGTCCATCAGCCGCTCGACCGCCTTCGGCTCGCCCCAGTTTAGGTAGAGCCGCGCCGCGTCGGAGTTCAGCCCTTCCTCATAGGCGTGCAGCTCGTCGGTGGTGATGTAGCCCAGGCCATTGACGCGCATGCCATTGCGATAGACCGCGTCGGACAAGGCGCGGAGCGAGGCGTTCACCTTGTCGGGCTCGACCCCCATCAGCGCCAGCCCCGGCCATTGCTGCGTCAGGTCGGTATCGTCCGAAATGCCGCCGCCGAAATCGCCATAAGGCACCTGGCGCTCGTCGATCCACCAGTCGACGAAGCGGCGAACATAGGCCAGGTCCTCCAACTGGCGAAACGCCCACAGCGGCTCGCCCCTGGTGGGCACCGGCTGGTTGAAGGGCGGCAGGTTTTCGGGGCGATAGTCGATGTCGGCCCAATAGGCCTGCGCCTCCTTGTGGCCGGGGTCGACGCGCAGCAGATCGGTGATGTCGCCGAACAGCCGACGGTAGAGCGCCATTCGTTTCGAGGAGGTGTGCTCCTCCACCAGGAAGGCCCAATTATCCTTCACTTGGTTAAAACGATCGGCGACATGCTCCGGCAGCGCATCCGCGCGCGGCTTGAACACCAGCCGGATGCGCGTGCCGTCCAGCGTGGTGGCGGAAAAGGCGGGATCCGATGCCGCGATCGACAGGTACAGGCTGTCGTTGGGCAGGATGCGGTCGCGCAGATCAAGCCAGAGCGTGCGCCGCTGCCCCGGCGGCACGGTGACCGAGACGTCGATCATGTCGCGATCCGGCCACAAGGGATCCTTCACGCGAATGTCGAGCGCGACCGGTGCCGTTCCGGCCAGCACCGGCAGGTCGATCGCGATCCCGTCCAGCCCATCGCGCAGGTTCTGCCATCCGTAATCGAACGCGCGCGCGACCGGCTGATCGGGCAGCGCGTCGCCCAGCGTGGCGGGGATCAGCACATGGACGATCGGCGCCATGCCCGCCGGCCGCACGACCCGCGCATCGCCGCCCGCCGCCGCCGCGCCGACCGCGGCCTTCACCCCGGCGGTCGGCATCGCGACGACCGTCGCGCGCTCATCCGGGGCAAAGCGCCCCGCGATGAAGCGGTTGAGGGGAGCAAGCGCCGCCAGGTTCGGTGCCATCGCGGCGCGCACCGTATAATCCAGCTTGAAGCTGCCCGTCGGTTCGGTGCCGGCGCCGATGTCATAGGCCCACAGCTCCTGGATCGGCTGTTCCTGCATCACGTTGGTGAAGTGCAGCGTGCCGCCGGTGCGTGGGGCGAATTGATCCACGCTGCGCACCACGCCCTTGGGCCGCGTGGCGAGCACACTGTCCTTGCCGTCGCCCGTCCAGCTGAGGCTGCCATAGGCCGCGCCGCGCAGTTCGACGCGGTTGAAGCGTTCGCCCGCCGGCACGGTCAGGTCGTAGCGCTTGCCGCCTTCGACATAGACGTTCCAGTCGGGCAGCTCGAAATAATCGTCGCGGCCGGGCAGCCGCGACCGATTGTAGACGCCGGGCCACGTCGTTTCGGCGATGCCGTCGACGCCCTTCCACATCCATTCCTTCAGGTCCTTCGCATCCGCGAACTCGACCTTGCGCACGCGGGTGGCCGGCGCATTGAGCAGCGGCGGCAAGCCTTTGTCCCAGCCGTAGCGGTGCAGCCATGCCTGCCGCTCCCCTTGCGGATCGGCAGCGGGCAGGGGCCCCGGCTCCGCCTTCACCGCCAGCGCGGCGACATTGGCGGGGGAGAGCATCCGGTCATAGACGCGGATGTCGTCGACGTCGGAGCCGCGCATGAAATTGTAGCGGCTTTGCACCTGATGCGGCGCCAGCACGCGGCCCGCCAGGCCGAACTGGTCGAGGCCGGTGTCGAGGTCGGCGGTCTGGTCCTTCCGCGCGACTTCCTTGCCATCGACGTAGAGCGTCACGCCCTTCGTCTCGTCCCAGGCGAAGGCGATATGCTGCCACGCCGCCGCATCGGGGATCGTCGGCATACGCCACGATACCCGGACGCGCGACAGATTGGCGTCGGTGACGAAGGCGTCGAAACCGTGGCCGTTCCAGTCGATACGCAGGAACGCCATGTCCCAACTGGTGTGATCGGCGAAACCGACGCGAAAGATCACGAACGGCGCGTCGCCGAGCGGCTGGCGCGCCCGCCAATAGAAGGCCAGCGTGCCACGCTGCGCACGGATGTTGCCCGGCGCGCGCCACGCGACATAGCCGTCGTCGGCCCAGCGCGCCGCCCCGCCGATGGCGCCATCGGGCACGATCGAGACATTGGCCCGAAAGTTCGGGATCGCCTCTCCGTGGGCGCGGACCGCGTCGAAACCGGTGTCGAGCGGGGCGTGGAACAACAGGCCGTCCGCTTCCGTCTCGACAGTCCCGGCAGCTCGCGTACCGGGCGGTCCCGGCTGCGCGCCCGCGACCGACGCGGCGAGGCAGAAGGTGGCGATCGCGATCGTCGAGGCGAGGGGGCGGAGCGGCATCGTCAGGCCCCTATAGCGTACCAACGCGCGCCAGCCGCGGGCTGAGCAGATGCACCACCGCGATCGCCAGCAGATACACGCTGCCGGCCACCGCGAAGATGATCGTGTAGCTGCCCGTGGTCTGGAGGATGTAGCCGGTGAATTTCGCCATCATCATGCCGCCGATCGCGCCGACGGTGCCGCCGATCCCGACGACCGATCCCACCGCGCCGCGCGGGAACATGTCCGATGGGATCGTATAGAGATTGGCCGAGAATGCCTGATGCGCGGCGGTCGCCAGCCCGACGATCGCCACCGCCAGCCAAAGGTGGCTGACATATTGTGCGAAGAAGATCGGCGTCACCAGCAGCGCGCAGGCCAGCATCGTCCACTTGCGCGCCGCGTTCGCGGTGAACCCGCGCTTCATCAGGCGCGACGACGACCAGCCGCCGGCGATGCTGCCGAAGTCGGAAATAAGGTAGATGACGACCAGCGGCGGGCCGAAGCTGACAAGATCGAGGTGATAGGTCTTCGCGAGGAAGTCAGGCGTCCAGAACAGGAACAGCCACCAGATCGGGTCGATCAGGAACTTGCCCAGCGCATAGGCCCAGGTTTCGCGATAGCCGATCAGCTTGAGCCAC
>CAJYSA010000010.1 GCA_913777325.1 uncultured Sphingomonas sp.
GCCGCATCCTGCGCCATCCGCGTCGCCGCCAGTCGCGCCGCGGCGCCGAACCCGGCGCACAGCGCCGGGCTGAGCGTGCCGGATCGCCCGCCCTCCTGATCGCCGCCGTGGAGCAGCGGTGCCGGCGCAACGCCTTCCCGGATCCACAGCGCCCCGATGCCCTTCGGCCCATGGATCT
The DNA here is from genome assembly GCA_913777325.1 of uncultured Sphingomonas sp. Taxonomy (GTDB): domain Bacteria; phylum Pseudomonadota; class Alphaproteobacteria; order Sphingomonadales; family Sphingomonadaceae; genus Sphingomonas. Next base: position 179 of record CAJYSA010000010.1, read on the forward strand.
TGTGCGCGGAGATGGCCACCATGTCGCATCCCTCGGGGATCGCGACGCGCCCGTAACCCTGCACCGCGTCGCAGAGCAGCAGCGCGCCCGACGGCCGCACCGCCGCCGCGATCTCGGCGATCGGCTGGATCGTCCCGATTTCATTGTTCACCAGCATCACCGCCACCAGCCGCGCATCGCTCTCGCGCACCGCCGCCGCCACGATCGACGGATCGACGCGCCCGTCGCGATCCACCGGCACCACCACGCTCGCCCGCCCGCTTGCCGCCACGGTGTCCAGCACCGCGGCATGTTCGGTGGCCTGTGTCACGATCGCGCCGGTCCCGCCCTTGATCGCCCAGTTCAGCGCCTCGGTCGCGCCGCTGGTGAACACGACGCGACCGCCCGGCGGCATCAGCGCGGCGACCTGCGCGCGCGCCACCTCCACCGCCGCCTTCGCCGCGCGCCCGGCGCGATGCGGCGAATGCGGGTTGGCGTGCTGATCGCGCAGCCACGGCAGCATCGCGTCCAGCGCCTCGGGCGCCAAAGGGGTGGTCGACTGATAATCCAGATAGGTCATGCCGCGAACCGCCCGGTCGCGCGCGCCACGCCGCGCCATGCGACGATGAAGCGCTCGACGTCCGGGTCGCTCGTCGTCCGCCCGAAGCTGACGCGCACCACCTCACGCGACGCGTCCTCGCCCCATCCCATCGCGCGCAGCACATGGCTGGGCTTCAGGCTGCCGCTCGCGCACGCGCTCCCCGCCGACACCGCGATGCCCTGCATGTCGAAGCGGATCAGTTGCGCCGCCGCCGCGACCCCCGGCATCCGGTATGCGCCGATCGCGGGGTGCCGCGCCGTATCCTCCGCCACCACCAGCCCGCCGGATCGCCGCACCGCATCGTCCAGCCGCGCGCGCCGGGCGCGATGATCGGGCTCCGCCTCCGCCAGCGCGGCGGCATGGCCCAGCGCGCCCGGCAGGTTCTCGGTGCCGGGACGATAGCCGCGCTCCTGCCCGCCGCTGGGGTGCAGCGTCGCGACATCGCGGACCAGCAGCGCGCCCGTCCCCGGCGGCCCGCCACGCTTGTGCGCCGACACCGCGACGAAATCGGCCAAGGTTGCCAGTTCCTCCGATGCCGGCATCTGCGCGGCATCAACCAGCAACAATCCGCCCCCCGCGTGCACCGCCGCCGCGATATCGGGGATATTCTGTGTCACCCCGGTCTCGCTGTTGCACCATTGTACCGCCACCAGCGCGCCCGACACGTCGCCGAGCGCACCCGGATCGACCCGCCCCAGAGGATCGACGGCCAGCACCGCGGCGCGGCCACCCGCGCGCAACACCGCGTCATGCTCCACCGCCGAGACGATCCGCCGCGCCGCCGTGCAACGGCCCAGCGCGATCGCCAGCGACTCGCTCGCCCCGCTGGTCAGCAGCACCTCGTGTCGCCAGCCATAAGCGTCCGCGATCCGCGCCCGCGCCGCCTCCAGCGCGGCGCGCGCCGCGCGACCGGCGGCATGCGGCGAGGAGGGATTGGCCCACATCGCCATCCCCTCCCGCACCGCTGCGACGGCGGCGGGGGTCATCGGAGTCGTCGCGGCGTGGTCGAGGTACAGCGGCTCGGTCAAGACACATTCCATTATCGGCGTTCGGGCCTATATAGCGCGCTTCCCGCCGGCCCCAACGCCTGCCGCCCAAGCATAAGGTCACCATGCCCGACGTCATCTTTCCCGGACCCGAAGGCCGTATCGAGGGGCGCTTCGCCCCCGCCCCGCGCCCGCGCGCGCCCGTCGCGATGATCCTCCACCCGCATCCCAATGCGGGCGGCACGATGAACAACAAGATCGTGCAGGAGCTTTACAAGACCTTCCAGCGCCGTGGTTTCGCCACGCTGCGCTTCAACTTTCGTGGTGTGGGCAAGAGCCAGGGCACGTTCGACAACGGCATCGGCGAACTGTCCGACGCCGCCGCCGCGCTCGACTGGGTACAGAGCTTCCACCCGGAGGCGCAGACGACGTGGATCGCCGGCTTCTCGTTCGGCGCGTGGATCGGGATGCAGCTCCTGATGCGCCGCCCGGAGATCCGCGGCTTCATCTCGATCGCGCCGCCCGCCAACCTCTACGACTTCTCGTTCCTCGCCCCGTGCCCGTCGTCGGGGATCATCATCCAGGGCGCCGAGGACGAGGTCGCCACCCCGCTCGCCTCGCAGAAGCTGGTCGACAAGCTGCGCACGCAAAAGCACATCACGATCCATCACGACGTGATTCCACGCGCGAACCACTTCTTCGAGCATGAGATGCCCGACCTGATGAAGTCGGTCGACAATTACCTCGACATGCGGCTGGATCCGAACTCGCCCATCAAGTGAGCCGCGCGGATGCGCAGGCGAACGCCTGCGCCCGCTTTCGGCGGCTCACCGGCCGGCGGCGCAAAGCGCCGACCGACGACGCGGGCTTTGCCCGCGGCCCTTAACTCCCCTCCCTGAAAGAGAGGGGCCGGGGGCGGGTGGCCGCTTGCGCCACGGCGGCGAGGATCACCTCCACCACCCCCTCGACATGCTCCAGCACATCGTTGTTCCAGAACCGCAGTACGCGCCAACCCTGAGCGGCAAGGTAGCGACTGCGCGCCTCATCCGCCTCGACCTGCAAGGCATGATGCCCGCCATCAAGCTCAACCCCGAGACGCACGCTCCGACATGCGAGATCGATGATGTAATGCCCGACCACCAACTGCCGCGTGAACCGTGGCCGGTGCGATCGTAGCGCATTCCACAACAATCACTCCGCCGGCGTAGTATCCCGCCGCAACTGCCGGGCATTCGTGGTGAGTTCGGGCGGTACGCGCTGCATCGGCGCGCACGCTATCAAGGGGTACCGCAAGGATCCACCCACCCCCGCCCCTCCCTTCCAGGGAGGGGAGGCACAACTCACCCCCCTCCCTGGAAGAGAGGGGGCGGGGGTGGGTGGCCGCTTGCGCCACGGCTGCGAGAGCGCGCTGTCCTACATCGCCCCACCCAAGATATTGTCGCCAGCGATGACCGACGCTCCCTCCATCCTCTCAACATCCAGCCCCGAGCCACACCTCGCTATCGTCTCAACATTCGCAACATTCACGCCCGCGCGACACCCCGCCGGCGTCTCAACATTCACAACATTCGCGCTCGGTTCACCGCGTTCTCACAGCGTCCAGATCAGCACGTTCCCGACCAGCACTACCGCCATCACCAGCATCAGCACGCCCTTCAGCCGCTCGCGCCGTTTCACCAGCAGATAACCGCCACCGATCGCGCACGCGAATGCCGCCAGCATCGCGAACGCCGGCGCCATCGCCGCCACGCCGTTCAGCGGTCCGTTCACGCCACCACCTCCGCCAGGACGCGGCCATACGCCGCCAGATCGACGTTCCCGCCGGACAGCAGCACCAGCATTCCCGGCTCGACCGTCACTCGGCCACCGAGCAATGCCGCCAGTGCCACGGCGCCGCCGGGCTCCACCACCAGCCGCAGCCGCGCGGCGGCCCAACGTTGCGCCGCCCGTATCTCCGCCTCGCTCACCGCCACGCCCGTCGCATCGCGCCGCGACAGCACGTCGAAGGTCAGCGGCGACACCAGCGTGGTCTGCAACGCATCGCACGCGGTGGGCGGCGGGTTCGCGCCGACGGGTTCGATCCAGCTCGCCTCCAGGCTGCGGCGCATATCGTCCCAGCCCTCCGGCTCGACCACCGTCACGCGCGCCTCGGGCAGCGCCAGCGCGATCCCCGCCGCCAGCCCGCCGCCACCGCACGGCACCACGACATGGCGCGGCGTGCCGAGCCCCGCCGCCGCCATCTGCTCCGCCGATTCGATCCCCGCGCTGCCCTGCCCCTCGATCACCCATGGATCGTCGAAGCTGGGCACCAAGGTCGCGCCGCGCGCCTCCGCCAGCCGCGCGGCGATGGCCTCGCGGCTTTCGGTCGCGCGGTCGTAGCGGACCACCTCCGCCCCCAGCGCCAATGTGCCCTCCAGCTTCGC
>CAJYSA010000011.1 GCA_913777325.1 uncultured Sphingomonas sp.
TGTTCGACCAGATCGACGCCCGCCTCCTCCAGCAGCTTCATGCCGAGATCGGCCTGCGCCTCGCTCCAATTCTGGTTGACGTCGACGCGCACGCTACCCCGGTCGCCGACCGCGCGCTTGATCGCGGCGACATGGGCGACGTCGGCGCGCACGTCGCGCTTGCCGATCTTCAGCTTGAAGATGTTGTGCCGCCGCTCGGCGAGAACCCGATCCGCTTCCTCGATGTCGCGCGCCGTGTCGCCGCTCGCCAGCGTCCAGGCGACGGGAAGCCGATCGCGGACCGCGCCGCCGCCGATCAGCGTGGAGATCGGCACGCCCAGCCGCTTGCCCATCATGTCGAGCAAGGCGGTCTCGACCGCGCATTTCGCGATGTGGTTGCCAAAGACGCTCTTGCCGACCTTGGCCATCGCGGCGCCGACCTGCGCCGGGTCGCACGTCTTGAGAACGGGAGCGATATAGGTGTCGATGGCGAGCTTGATGCCCTCCGGGCTCTCCTCGCCATAGCTGAGGCCGCCGATCGTCGTGCCTTCGCCGATCCCCTCGGCGCCGTCGGAGTCGCGCAACCGCACCAGCACGATCGACTGGTGATGCATGGTCGCCATGGCGAGCACATGTGGCCGGATCGTCGGGATATCGACGATACAGGTATCGACCTCGGCGATCGTGGCCATGACCTCTTCCTAAGCAGTTTCGTTCGAGTTCCGTCTGTAGCTATGCCCGCCGCTCTGGACGCGCAAAGATCATTATGGTCTTCTGGCGATACTTAGAGGGTATATGGTGATGGACCTGCGTCAGCTTCGATACTTCGTCACGGTGGCGGCGGAGCGGAACTTCAATCGCGCGGCCGAGCGGTTGCACATGGCGCAGCCGCCGCTCAGCCGGTCGATCCAGCAACTCGAGGCGGAGGTCGGCGCAGCGTTGATCGACCGGACGAGCCGGCCTTTGTCGCTGACCCCGATGGGGCAGTTGTTCCACGATCAGGCGGTGCAGGTGCTGCGGCGCGTGGATGACATGCGGACGATGATGGACGCCGCGATCGCGACCGACCGGCGGCGCTTCACGATCGGTTTCGTCGCCTCGACCATCTATGCGCGCCTGCCGGCCTTGATCCGCGAATTTCGCGCGGAGATGCCCGATGTCGAGCTGACCCTGGTCGAAAGCTCGACGCTGGACCAGATCGCGGCGCTGAAGGAAGGGCGGATCGATATCGGTTTCGGTCGCATCCGCTTCGACGATCCGGCGGTGCGGCGTACCGTTCTTCGCCGCGAAGCGCTGATCGCGGCGGTCCCGATCGGGAGCGCGCTGGGACGGGACGGTGCGCCGGTGTCGCTGTCGGCGCTCGCACGCGAAAAGCTGGTTCTCTATCCCAGTGCACCACGTCCCAGCTATGCCGACCAGGTACTGTCGCTGTTCCACGACAATGGCCTGAGCCCGAACCGGATCGTCGAGGCGCGCGAGTTGCAGATCGCGATCGGCCTGGTCGCGGCGGAAGAGGGCGTGGCGGTGATCCCCGAGTCGGTGCGCAAGGCGCGGACCGAGGATGTGCGCTATCTCGATCTGATAGAGCCCGCCCATTCGCCGATCATCATGAGCCACCGGGTCGGCGACTTCTCACCGGAAATCTGCATCTTCCTTGGGATCATCGCCCGCAAATACGAGGATTGGGGGTATGGCGTGCCGGATGCGCTGCTCGCCGAGGAGCATCGGATAGCCTGATCCGACCAACCTTTCAGGTATCGACGCCATATGGAGTTGGTCTTGGACGCACGATCCGCGTCTCGACATTCTGCCGCCACGAAAGCGAAGTCGCTTCGGGACAAGTCGCACGAAAGATCGCGACGGCAGGCGGAGAGGATACGGAGAAATGGCTACGATACCATGTAGATATCTACGGCGTGTGCGACGGTCCGGGGTGGCCCCGGGTCTTGCCGCGTGTGTCCTGCTACTGCCGTCGGCGGCGCAGGCGCAGCAATCCGACCGCGATCATCAACGGCGCTTCTATTTCCGGCTCGCCGCCGCCCGCGTCATCTTTGACGAAAAGGCCGATGTGAAACTGGGCGGACAGGCACTGCCTGGTGCGAACGCCACCGCATCGGACAACAACGGTGTCAGCCTCGAACTCGGCTATTTCCTGACGCCCGACGTGTCGGTGGCCGCCACGGTCGGCGTGCCGCCGACCAGCACGCTCACCGCGTCGGGAACGCTCGCCGGGGCGGGCACGCTGGGCAAGGTGACCTATGGGCCAGGGCTCTACAGCCTGCGATACCACTTCGGGCGTCCGGGCGGCGTCCGGCCCTATATCGGCGGCGGCCTGAACTGGACGATCATCTTCAAGACCGAAGACGGCGTACTGAAGGATTTTCGCACGACGAATACCGTCGGTCCCGCGATCACGGGCGGCATCGACGTGCCGATCAACGCGCGGATCGGCGTGTTCGGCGCGGCGAGCAAGGTCTGGACCAGCACCAACGCCCGCTTCCGGCTCGGTACGCCGGGCGGCCTGGTGCCGGGCACGGCGCGCGTCCAGCTCGATCCCCTGATCGTGCAGCTTGGCCTGCGATATCGCTTCTGATCCCCTCGGCTCGAACAGAGGAAGTCATGTCATGACCGTCACCGACATCATCCTGATCCACGGCGCCTGGAACCGCGGCGCCTGTTACGACGCGGTCGTCCCGCTTCTCGAAGCGCGCGGCTACCGCGTCCATGCCCCCGACCTGACCGGCCAGACGCCCGGCGATGGCGGTCACTTGTCGGTCGTCGACATGGAGCATTACACCCGCCCCGTCGCAGACATCCTGGCGCGGGCCGAGGGGCAGTCGATCCTTCTGGGGCACAGCATGGGTGGCTCGTCCATCTCGTGGCTGGCGCAGCACCATGCCGACAAGGTCGCCGGGCTGATCTACCTGACCGCGTTCCTCACCGCGCCCGGTGTGACGCCGGAAACCTTCGTCCTGCCCGGCGAGCCCAACCGGGGTACGCCGCACGCGCTGGACCTGATCCAGCCGGTCGACGAGGGGCGCGGGCTGCAGGCGGACTTTTCGCGGCTGGAGCGGTTCCGCGAAGTCTTCATGGGCGATTATCCCGGCGAGGGGTTGCCGCCCGTCGAGCAATTCATCCAGACCCAGACGACCGTGCCCTTCGGCACGCCCAATCCGATGGAGGGCCGCGCGCTGGAAATCCCACGCCTCTATATCGAGGCGCTGGACGATGTCGGGATTCCGATCGCCGTGCAGCGTCAGATGCAGAAGGAGTTCCCCGGTCCGGTCGCGGTCGTGTCGCTCCCGGCCAGCCATGCGCCCTATTACTCGATGCCCGAACGGCTGGCTGAGGCGATCGCCGATTTCGCCGATGCCCCGGCCGCGTATCGCCAGACGGCGACGGCCGCGTAAGGACCACGGAGGCTATCCATGAAGATCGCGATCATCGGCGCCGGTATCGGTGGACTGACCCTCGCGCTGGCGCTTCGGGCACGGGGGATCGAGGCGACGCTGTACGAGCAGGCGGCGGAGCTGAGCGAGATCGGCGCGGCGGTCGCGCTGTCGGCCAATGCCACCCGTGAACTGCAAAGGCTGGGCCTGATCGACCAGTTGGAGCGGACGGGCGTCGAGCCGACCGAGCTGATCTACCGCGATGGTCTGTCCGGTGATCGCCTGGCCGCCCATGCGGTGCGGACGGGCGGTGCCTATCGCGGTCGGTTCGGCGCGCCTTATCTCGGCATCCACCGCGCCGACCTCCAGACGACGTTGGGGCAGGCGGTCGGGGCGGAGCATATCCATCTGGCGCACCGGCTGGAGCGGATCGAGCCGCTGGGCGAACGGGCGGCGCTCCATTTCGTCGGACGCGATCCCGTCGAGGCCGATATCGTAGTCGGCGCCGACGGGGTGCGCTCGATCACCCGGCACTGGGTCGGCGGACAGCCGTTGCGCTATTCCGGAACCAGCGCGTTTCGCGGCATCGTGCCCGTCGAGCGGCTGGACGCCTTGCCCGATCCCCAGGCGATCCAGTTCTGGATCGGCCAGGACGCCCATCTGCTGCATTATGCGATCGGCAGCGATGGCGGTCACGTCAATTTCTTCGCGGTGGTGGAGGGCCCCGCCGCCTGGTCCGGTGACGCCGGGACGGTACCGATCGAGCCGGGGGAGGCGGTGGCGGCCTTTGCCGACTGGCACCCGGCTGTCCGGCAAATGGTCGCAGCGGGCGATGTGGAGCGTCGCTGGGGCCTCTTCGTCGCACCGCCGCTTCGCCACTGGCATCGCGGGCCGGTTGTCTTGATCGGTGACGCCGTGCATGCGATGCTGCCGCATCACGGGCAGGGCGCGAATACGACGATCGAGGATGCCATCACCTTGGCGACGATGCTTGACGGCCTGACGTCGTCCAACCGCGACACGCGCTTTGCCGCCTATCAGAAGGAGCGCGCGCTGCGCACCCGCCTCATCCAGCGCAGCTCATGGGACGCCAATCGCGCACTCCACACCGATCCCGGCCTCCCCGATCCGACGCGGCACCGCGCCATGCATCGTTTCCCCGAACGCTATGGCTGGATCCACACGTTCGACGCGTCCGCGCGATTGACGACCAATTCGGGCGCAACTGCGACGGGGCACTGACGGTCGACATCCTCGCCCATCCGCCACCGCTAAGCGACTCCTCGCTTCGCTATCGGGATCGTCCGGGTGTGCGAAACCACGACCGGATCAGCGGCGCAGGCGATCGCGCCTCCGCTCGGGATCGGAGGTAGTGGCATGGCGGCGGCCAGCAACGCCGCCGCCGACGATCAACGGCAAGGGCGCTGGAGCCGGTTCGCGTGCTGCAATGCATTGATATTACAAGCAGGCGCGGTCGCTGTACGAAGTATGCCCAAGTTAATCTTCCGATCTGCCGACAGAAATTCGGCGGATAGGGCGCGTTATAGGAAGTAAAGCCAAGATGTCTTGCCGCACCGTGCGGCCCTCCTTATTACCTACCTCATCGATGGGAGTAAGGGGTAATGCCGATGTGGGGACGCAAACTCGTGGGGTTCGGTTCGGCAGGCGCTGGCGTGGCGCTGCTGGCAGCGACACCGGCCTTTGCGACCGATGGCTATTTCCTCAACGGCGTCGGCGCCAAGGCCAAGGGCATGGGCGGCGTCGCCATCGCCTTGCCGCAGGACGCCCTTTCGATCGTGTCCAATCCGGCGGCGGGGACATTCATCGGGCATCGCCTGGATGGCGGCGTAGAGATCTTCGTCCCCGACCGCGGCGCGCGTATCAGGAGCAATGCGGTAGGGCCCGACGCGCGGTTCAGCGGCAACGGCAGCAATCCGTTCGTCCTGCCCGAGATAGGCTATGTACGCCCGCTGTCTGACAGGGTCGCAATCGGCATCGCGATCAGCGGCAATGGCGGGATGAACACGAGCTACAAGGACAATCCCTTCGCGCGCTTCGGCGCGACCGGCCGGGCCGGGGTCAATCTGCAGCAGCTGTTCGTCTCGCCGACGCTCTCGGCGCGAATAGCGCCAGGTCACGGCATCGGGATCGCGCCGGTGATCGCGGTGCAGAGTTTTCGCGCGAACGGTCTGCAACCCTTCGCTACCGCCTCCGCCAATCCGCAGCATTTCACCGACCATGGCACCAGCTGGTCCGCGGGCGTCGGCGTGCGCGTCGGCTATCTGGGGCAGCTCACCGACTGGTTGAGCGTCGGCGCCTTCTACCAGTCCAAGATTTCGACCGGACGGTTCGGTCGCTATGCCGGGCTGTTCGAGGATCGTGGCAGCTTCGACATCCCCGCGTCCTACGGCGCGGGACTCGCGGTCAAGCCTGTGCCTGCGCTGACGATCGCGGCGGAGTACAAGCGGATCGACTATGCCGGGGTCGGCGCGGTGGGCAATCCACTGGCCCCGCTGTTCCGGGGCGTGCCGTTCGGGGCGGCGGGCGGCCCCGGCTTCGGCTGGCGCGACGTCAACGTCATCAAGGTCGGCGCCAGCGTCACTGCCAGTCCGCGTTGGCAGCTGCGCGCGGGCTATGGCCATTCGGACAATCCCGTGCCGCCGTCGCAGACGTTCCTCAACATCCTCGCGCCAGGCGTCGTGCAGGACCACTTCACGCTCGGAGCGACCTATACGACCCGCGCGGGTGTCGAGATCACCGGCTTCGCGCTGCATGCCCCGAAGCGGCGAGTGGATGGTCGCGGATCGATCCCCGCGACTTTCGGTGGTGGCGACGCCGATATCCATCTGGGCGAGACGTCGGTCGGCCTGTCGCTCGGAAAGCGCTTTTGATGGGGGTGGCATGAGCCTGGCCGACACGCTGATGCCGTTGTCGGGCGGCATGATGATAGGGCTGGCGGCGGGCGGGTTCCGCGTCATAACCGGGCGGATCACAGGCATCAGCGGCATTTATCGACAGGCCATCACCGGCCCCGATCGATGGTGGCGCCTCGCCTTCCTGGCCGGACTTGTCGTCGCAGGCGTGGGCGTGGCGGGGCTGGGTGCGATGCGCGGGGCAGCGGCGATCGAGGGGATGGGCGTTCCGCTGCTGATCGGCGGCGGCCTGCTCGTCGGGTTCGGGGCGGGATGCGGTGGGGGCTGCACCAGCGGGCACGGCATCTGCGGGATCGCTCGCCTGTCGCCACGGTCGCTGGTGGCGGTGCCGGTGTTCATGCTCAGCGCGATCCTGACCGTTCTGGTGACGCGATGACCCCGCGTCATCCAAATGTCGTCACCGCCTTTGCCTTCGGCCTGCTCTTCGGCATCGGGCTGGTGATATCGGGCATGACCGACCCGGCGCGCATCCGTGCGTTTCTGGACGTGACGGGAGACTGGAACCCCAGCCTCGCACTCGTCATGATCGGTGCGATCGCGACTGCCGCGCCCTTCTTCGCTTATGCGCGCCGACGTGACGGCGACGGGGGAGGGAGCCAGGATGCCCGACGGATCGACGCGAAACTGGTGGTCGGAGCGACGGTCTTCGGCATTGGCTGGGGACTTACCGGCGTGTGTCCGGGGCCCGCCTTCGTCAATATCGTCGCCGCGCCGCAGCCGGTCGTGCTGCTGCTTGTCGCAATGGGCGGAGGGCTTGTCTTGTCGCGCTGGATCGACGCCCGGCGATAAGCGACGCCCGCGCCAAGACTGCGGTGGTCGCGTGCCACCTCGGCAAAGCCGTGCAGCCGCCGCGCTCCACGTCGCCACCCGCCCCTTGGCGTCGAGCATGGAAAAGGCGTGGTCGCACGCGCCGTCGATGAGCAGTCGTAATTGCGTGCTGCTGTAGGCGGCGTCTTGCTGCGCCGACACCACGTCGGAGATATCCTCGCACGCGACGCCGCCGACGATCTCGTCGGACACATCGCGGAACGGTGCGGCGGAGAGCGACAGGTTGCGCATGCGCCCGTCGGCGGCACGCATGTCGATGCGGCAGCCGATCGTCGTCTCGCCATTCTGACAGGCGCGCACCAGTGGCCATTCGGCAGGCGGGACCTTCTCGCCGGTATGCGGCCAATAGCCTTGGAAATGCCCGTAATCCGCGATAGAGCAGACGTCGGGAAAATGGCCGACGATCGCGACGTTCGCGGCATTGGTGCGCAGAAGACGCCTGTGGCGATCCGCGACCATGACGCCCGTTGGCAGGGCGTCGAGCACCGCGGTGAGCATCGTCTCCTTGCGCCGCGCCGCTTCCTCGACGGAGCGAAACCGCGTCGTATCGGGGATGCTGACGAGGAGAAGCGGCTCGTCGACGAGGCCGCCGAAGACGGTCTGCTGCGCGCTGATCCGTGCGTGGCGATATTGCTGCTCCTCCGGGAAGTGCGGCATGTAGATTGCAGGCGCATCTTCGACAGCGCGCAGGTGTTGGCGTAAAGGAAGGTGCCATCGCGCGCGTAGATCAGGATCGCGTCATGAACGTCGGCATAGGCGCAGGCGAGGAGGTCGAGCGCCTTGGACACCCCTTCGCGTCGTCGCGTCGCGGTCGCACGGCGGAGGATGCGCAGCATGGTCGCGCGAAGAGCTTTAAGCGCCGTCATTCCAACCGCCGAGGGTGATGCACCGACGCCATGTCAGCGTCGCGGCAGGAGCCGGCGGCGAAGACGCGGCGTATCATCAACTATGCGCCTTTAGCGTTTAATTACAAGCGCTTCGCCCATCAGTCCGAGCGGACGGGTAACAATTGCCTCGATGTCGGGATGGCCGAGGAGATAGCCCTGTACCTTATCGACACCAAGCATCCGCAGGATGTTGAGTTGCGGCTCCGTCTCCACCTGTTCGGCGACGATCGGCGTGTCGACCGCGCGGCATAGCTGGACGACGCCGACGAGCAACTGTCGGGCCAGCGGGCATTCGACGATCGAGCGAATGAGGCCTCCGTCGATTTTTATGAGATCGAAGCGGATATGCTTGAGATAGCCGATCGAGGCGAAGCCCGCGCCGAAATCGTCCAGCGCGACGCTCGCGCCCATAGCCTGGAGCTCGCCGATCGTGCGCCGGGCGGCCTCAACATCGCGCAGCAATGCGGTTTCGGTAATTTCAATGATCAGACGGTGTAGCGGGAAGCCGTGTCGTCGGCACGTTTGTGCGATCATCGCGCACAGCGGAGGGTTGACCTCGCCGGCGGTCACATTGAACGACAAAGCGATGTGCGCCGGCCAGTGCGTCGCCTTGGAGAGCGCGCGCGCAAACAAATGTTCGGTGAAATGCGCCGCCACGCGCGCCCGGTCCGCGACCGCGAATAGTTCGTCCGGCGTCACAATGCCCAACTGAGGATGCCGCCAGCGCATCAGCGCCTCGAACGCGGCGATCTCTCCGCCCTGCGTTCTTATGATCGGCTGGAAGTGGACGTCTAGCGGCTCCATCGCCGAGGTATCCAGATAGGCGGTTTCGATGATGCGGCGGCGATCGCTCTGCAACTGCAGCCCGCTATGGAAGAAATAGGGCTGCGCCCGTTTCAGCGCCTTGCTCTCATACAGCGCCAGATCGGCGCGGTGCATGAGTTCGATGGGATCGCCGGGCCATGTCTCCCCGGTCGAAATCCCGATCGACCCGCGCACGTGGATCACGTCCTCGCCGATCGCAACCGGGGCGTCGAACACGGCGGCGATCTGCTCCGCCGCCGCGGCAACCTCGGCCTCGTCGGCCGTGGCAAGCAGCACTGCAAATTCGTCACCGCCAAGGCGCGCGCACAATGCCGGGGTGGGAGCGTGCCGCGCCAGCCGGTCAGCCATCGCCCGCAGCAATAGGTCGCCGGCGCCATGACCGAGCCGATCGTTCACCGCCTTGAACCCGTCGAGGTCCATCATGACGACCGTGGTGTCGAGCCGCTCGCCGGCGGGGCGTTGCGCCTCGCCCAGCCGGGCCAGGAAGGCGCGCCGGTTAGCCAGGCCGGTCAGCTGATCGTTGAATGCCAGATGCGCCACGTCGCGCTCTCGCTCGATCGTCGTCGCATGCGCGCGCACGATGTCAATGAATTGCTGGTGCTGCCGCCGCATCCAGCCGAACAGCAGGATCGCGATGACCGACAGGTTCGCCGATGCAGCGATCAACAGGGGGTTGCGGGTGGCGAGCATCGCGATCACCATCGGCACCGTGCCCGACCAGATCACCGCATAGGCGGCGCGAGGCAGCGACACCATGCAGGCGGCGCAGGCGATCGTCGACAGCGAGGCGAAAAAGGGGATGAAGGCGGACACCTCCGGACTGCACCGATGAAGCACCCATGCGCCCCATCCCGCCAGCGTCAGGCCGAACAGCAGCGAGGTGCGCACCGTCGAGGCGAACATCCGCCGCGCCTGCACCGTGCCCGAGTAGACGGTGTGGCGCCATTTGAGGATGCGGGCCGCGCTGAAACAGGCGAGCAAGAGCGAGGGGACGTAGGTGACTGGCGTATAATTGTGCGTCGACGTGATGAACGTCAGGAAGGTGACGTTGATCAATAGGATGAGATGCAGGCTTGGTACCTGATGGCGCAGCGCTCGAAATTGCGCGGCGACGAGCATCTCGTCCAGCGCCGCGTCGGACGCGCTCGCCTGGTCTGGCTGTGCGATCATGGTAAATTCGTCCGACCGTCGGTCGGCGGCAGAGGGTGTTCGCGAAAGCCGCCCGTACCGAAACGCAAATCCGCCAGAAAATCAGATGTTACGGAGGATGTTGCTCGGGTGGGCATGACGTCCGGGATAGCGTCAAAAACGTAAATATCAGCCTTCGAGGCGACACGATAATTTCGCTAACTGGTCAACCGTTTCGCCGGCAGATATACCGCAGCAGAACGTTGCAAATAGGAGCTAATTTGGTCGATATCAGCCGCGAGGTTCCCTCGGGATGCCATGGCGCTGGGCGCGGGGATTTCATCACTCGCCCGGCGAAGATGGACGGTGAAATGTCGTGAATGGCCCGGCAAGGGGGGGCTTTGCATATCTGGCGCTCGGGGGCGCGCTGCTCGACCTGCTGCTGCCCCGTAAGAGCGGGCTGGAGGTGCAGGCGGAACTCGCGGAACGCAACGTTTGCCACGCGGTCGCGCTGATCACCGGGTTTGGCGACGTGCCTGATGCGGTGCGCGCGATGCGTGCTGGCGCGATCGATTTCCTCCGCAAACCGTACCGCCGCTCCGAGTTGTTCGAGGTGGTGGCTCGCGCCGCGGCGCATGTCGCAGAATGCGAACGCCAGCGCGAGGCGGCGTCGCGCTTCGAAGCGTTGAAGCGCTTGTCGCTGCGCGAGCGCGAGGTGCTGACCGCGCTTGAACGCCGTCTTTCAACGAAGCAGGTGGCGCGAGAACTGGGCGTGAGCGCGTGGACGATCGACATGCATCGCGCCAACATCATGCGCAAACGGGCCATGACGAGCATTGCCGAAGCATTGCTGCTCGCCCGCGACGCGGCCGCTGCGTCGACCGTCCGGCGCTGATAATCGCGCGCCCAGGCTCAGCCCGCCGTGCTGCTGACTTTGTGCTGCTCAATGACCTCGGCCAGCCAATGGGGGCAGAGATTGCACGTCGTCGTGATGTATTTCGCGGCGTCGACCGGCAAAAGCCAATTGAACATCAATCCCGCCTGGTTTTCAGTTTCCCAGCGAACAACGGCCGCAACTCCTGAAAACGTAAGAACAGGGGCGTGCCGATGCGCATTGGGCTCACCATCTTGATCATAGCGCCGCCAGTGGCGAGGTTCATGAGGAAGACCGAATTTTGCGCACCGCCGACGATGACCTCGGCCGGCATCGCGATGTGCGCACGGATCGGCCGTGGCTGTATCGCGCGCGTCGCCTGCGACGTGATGAGATGCAGCGTGTCCCCCTTTATAGGGATGAGAAACTGGAGGCCCCAGGTGGATTGATCGGCCTAGCGCAGCACTGCCGTGATCGGCACGCCGTTCTTCGGAGTTAAAACCAACTGCTGGCCGAAGCACGGGCGCTCGAAGCGGCTAGCCTGATCCAGCCGGACCCTCGCGCCGCCAGTCGTCACGTCGATCATCGTACACCGGAAAATCCTTTCTCCGAAGTCGAGGGTTGCGGGCCAGCAGACCGGTTGCCGCGGTTCTGCTCGTGTTTCGGCGCAGTGGCGACGGTGGGCTGGTGTTTGCCCATCTGAACAGCGGCATCTCAGCGCAATCCCGCAGCCATGCCAACGCTTCCCTCGCCAACCTTGACGAGGCCGACCGGCTCAACGAACTACAATCCGGTCCGCGACTCGTGTGAGCAGCGGACGGCGTGGATGGATGGTTGAGTCGCTTGTGTTCGCAGCATGCCGTCATCCCGGCTTTATCGTCATCTTGCTCGACGACTAGCGGGGCGCCCATTCATAGTTTGATAATGATGGGCTAGGCAAAACTACGGTAATGCAGGCACTTGCACCGTAATAGCTGCAAGCGCCGCCCTGTGACGGGAGCGTTTTAAGGCCCGCCGCCCTCCGGCAAAACGTAAGGTGGGCGCCCACCACCATGTCGCCGAATCATGAGGAAGTGTGCGAATGCGCGTCTCGACCACTCAGAAGGGTACAGCTCACCGGCGTGATTTACTTCGCCGATTTTCTTGCTGCCGACAATTTCATCCGCTGCTGAAAGATCTGGCGCGGGCTCAGGCCGTGCGAAGCCATCTGTATAGCCTGGACAGGTCAATGCAGTCAGTTCATGTCAAGTAAAAACCATCAATCGCAAAGACCAGATACTTCAGCGTATTCCCGTGAGTGTGGCATTTTTTCCAGTGACGATGGTCTGGCTCCAGCAATATTCCACAAGGCCTTCCTGTCCGCCCTCCAGGCCGATGCCGGACTGTCCCCTGCCGCCGAAGGGCACGAGCGGGGAGAGGTGTTGTGTTTCGTTGATTTACACCGTGCCGCTGGTCAGGCGTCGTGTGACCCGGGCCGCCTCCGCCTCGTCCGTGCTCCATATCGACGCGCCAAGAGCGAAGGAGCAATCATTGAGCGTGGCGATGACCTCTTCGATATCGGTGAAGCGGATGAGCGGCAGGACGGGGCCGAATTGCTCCTCCTGGACGATCCGGCTCGTTGCCGGAGGATTGTCGATGATCGTCGCCGGGATGAAATAGCCCCATTCCCCCGAGCGCGTGTCCGCCGAGCGCAATCGTCTGCCCCTCGGCCTTCGCTTCTTCGATCAGCGCCAGCACGCGCCGATATTGCGCGACGTTGTTGACCCGGCCGATCTGCGTTTCCGGTTCGGCACCATGGCCCATCGTGACGGTCCTGCCGATCACGACCAGTGCGTCCCGCACCCGGTCGTAGATGTCCGCATGAACGTACAGGCGCTTGGTGGCGATGCAGACCTGGCCGGCATTGCGGGACGCCGACCAGAACAATGTCTCCGCGTGCCGGTCGACATCCGCATCGGCCAGGACGATCGCGGCGTCATTGCCGCCCAGCTCCAGCGTCAGTCGTTTCAGCGTTCCGGACGCGCTGCGCATCACCTTGCGGCCCGTTTCGGTCGATCCGGTGAAGCTGATCTTGTCGATACCCGGATGCTCGGTCATCCACGGCCCGAGCCGATCGCCGCCGGTGACGATATTGAGCACCCCGGGCGGCAGGAGGTCGGCGACGATCCGGCCGAATGCCAGGGTCGAGAGCGGCGTGAAGGGCGAGGGCTTGAGCACCACCGTATTGCCGGCCAGTAGCGCGGGGCCGATCGTGAACATCGCCAGCAGCAAAGAGAAGTTCCAGGGTGCGATGGCGCCGACCACACCGAGGGAGCACATGCCGACGTTCGATCCGGCGTTCGGCACTGTCCTCCAGCAGCTGGTCGGGCAGGTCGAGCGTCGCCGTCTCCTTCAGCCAATAGCCGGCGCCGAGCACTTCGCCCTCAGCCTCGGCAAGCGGCTTGCCCTGCTCGCTCGTCAGCAGGCGTTTCAGCCAGTCCACGTTGCTCGACAGGCCGTCGCCCATCGCGATGAGGATGTCGCGCCGGCGGTCGATCGCCAGCCCCGACCAGTGCGGGAACGCCGCGCGGGCCGCCGCCACGGCCGCGTCGAGATCGCGTTGCGAGGCATCGGGGGCATAGCCGATGATCTCCTCGGTCGCCGGATCGATCACCGCAAGGCATGCTTCGCCCGGAACGGCGGCGCCGCCGATCAGCATCGTGAACTGGCCATGATCCGCCATCGGCGTCTTCCTTTTGCGGTGAGGCCAGCATGGACCGATAGTTCTGGCTGAAGACGTCGCGCCCGATGATCAGGCGCATGACTTCCGAACTGCCGGCGAGGATGCGGTTGATGCGCGCATCGGTGAACATATGACTGATCGGATATTCGTCCATATAGCCATGGCCACCATGCAGCTGGACGCCGAGGTCCCGCTCTTCCCAACGCTCGATCTGCGGCTTGAACAGGTAGATCGAGCCAGTGATCGAGAGGATGAGAATGAACGGCAGCACGAACAGGCCAGCGTAGAAGTGCCAGCGCGAGATCGTCGGGTAGATCGTTCCCCTTCTCACCGTCGTGCCCCTCCGATCCGATAGGCGACGCGCACGCTCAACGTCCGCGGTTCACCGGGGAGAACTCGATCCTCCTTGCCGAGCGAGTATCGCGAGAGATTGTCGCTGAAGTAGTAGGTCTTGTCGAACAGGTTGGTTAGCGAGGCGTCGATCCTGACCGGTCCGACCTCGGTGCCTGCGCCGATGTCGAACGTCTCATAATCCGGCAGGGTGACGGCACCGCCGTTGATAACCTTTCTCGCGCCGACATATTTGGCGGCAGCGCGCAGCTCGACGCGGCCGATCACCACCCGCGTGGCGGTCGTCACCGTGTTCTCGGGTGTCTCGGCAATCCGGCCGCCGACCAGTGTCGGCGTCGTGGACTTCGTGATCTCGGCGTCGAGATAGGCATAGCCTCCTTGCAGCCACCAGCCCGGCAGCGGCGACCACTCGCCTTCCAGCTCGAACCCGCGGGTGCGGAATTGCCCGTCCTGGAGCTGGAATCCGGCATTGGCAGGATCGGGCACGGCGACGTTGTTGCGCCGTATCTGGAACACCGAGAGGTTCCCCCGCACCGTGTCCCGGACGATCCGCACTCCGGCTTCCGCCTGGTTGGACGTCTCCGGCTTGAACGCCACGCCGTCGAACCGGCGCGAGCCGGTCACCGCGCCAAGATCACAGCCCGTATTGTAGCCGCCGAAGAGCGAGAAGCCGCCGCCCAACGCGTAGGTCGTGCCGAGCTGCCAAGACGTGTTCCGCAGCTTCGCCGAATTGCTCGAGCTGGAGAAGGCGGTGGTAAAGGTGTTGTCATTGTCGGATCGGGAGTGGCGGATGCCGGCGACGACGTTCCATGCGTCGGTCAGCGCGATCTGATCCTGTGCATAGATCGCCGCCCCTTCGAGCGTGGCGCGGGAAAGGAAGCCGAAATTGCTGGTCGGAGCCCCGCAGCCATAAACGGGCCGAAGCGCATTGATCGACCCCACCCCGCAAGGAACGGTCGCAACCATGCGGAACGGCACGTTGTCGTGATTGTATTCCACGCCCATGAGCAGCTTATGCCGAACGCCGAAGGTCGCGACCCAGGTCAACGACGCCGTGCGGGGCATCGGGATGGTCGATGATGACGCGGGCAACTCGACGCCGTCGAGGATGGCGAGGTTGGCATCCTCGCTGACGAACGGCGCCATCAAATGTGCTGCGTCGCCGAGGAGCGTCACGCCCGGCTTGCGTGGCCACGTCAACGCGATCGGGAGAGCGTAGATGGGACGGACCACGGGAACCCTGTCAGCTTCGCCGATCAGGGCGCGCAGAAGATGGTATGCAGTTGGGGAACAGGGCGCGGAACTGCTCGTGCATCTTGACTACGCTTTGAGACTGAGTGCGTTAAGTATAATAACGCCTAAAACGGGGACGGTGCCACGATGGCACCGTCCCAATTCGGAGCGAAACGGCGGCGATCAGAAGCTGTACTTGATGCTACCGAGCGCCGTGGTGCCGGAGTTGACGATCTCGGAGATCGCCAGCGAGTTGCGACCGATATGCGCCCAATAGCTGTAGTTGTTGAACAGGTTGGCGACCGAGGCATCGACCCTCAGCCCGTTGCCGAAGTCATAGCCGACATGCAGATCGGTGCGCTGGATCGGGCGGACCCAGCGATCGTCCCAACGCGTGGGCTGACCCAGATAATTGTACGATTCCAGATAGGCACCGGTGTAGCTGTAGATCGCGTCGATCGAGAAACCGCCCGTGGCGTAATAGACGCGTGCCTGGCCCATGACGTTGGGCGCGTTCTGGATGTTGCGCTCGACCCCGCCACCGATGTCGACATTGGTCCACTGGCGGGTCAGGTTCGCGCCGACGCCGAAGCCGTGGAGCAGACCCGGCAGTTCGACGAAGGTCTTCTGCGCCTGGAACTCGATACCATAGACACTGCCGTTGCCGCCGGTGAGCGGCTTGGTGATGAAGGTCTGGTTGGTGCCGTCGCTCGTCGCCGTGTTCAGCAGCGTGGTGCCGCTGTCATACAGATAGTTGCGCAGCCGCTTGTAATAGCCGCCGAGCATGATGTGCCCGGCGGGCGCGAAATTTCACCCCACCGAGGCGTCCATGTTGGTCGCGCGGATCGCCTTCAATTCGGGACTGCCCTGAACGATGGTGGTCTTGCCGTCGTCGCCGGTCCGCGCCGTCGCGCTGCCGCCCAGCTGGAAAAAGGGCGGACGGGTGTAGGCCATCCACACGTCTGCGCGCGCGACCAGCGTCGTCGTCGGACGCCAGTTCACGAACAGGCTGGGCAGCAGCGCGTCATAACGCGATGTGTTGCCCGAAAAGCTGCCCGGCTGCTCGGTGCCCGAAGCGTAGGGGATGACCCAGAAGACGTTGTGGATGTCGGTATGTTCGTAGCGGATGCCCGGAGAGATCTCGACATCGCCCGCCTTCAGCGTCGTCGTGGCATAGGCGGCCGTGACCGTCTCCTTGCCCTTCAGCGTGCCGCAGTTGAAGTTGTTCACGTACAGCGAACCTCAGGTGTCGAAGCTGTTGAAGCTCGAACCATCGGCTTCCTGCGCGAACTGATACTTGTAGAACAGGTCGAACAGCGCCGACTTGTTGAAGCGCGGCAGCGACCAGCTGTAGAGTCCCGGATAGGTCTGCGCATATTTGCCGTTGGTCAGGCCCAGCGACCCCCAGGTCACGCTCTTGCCGACGTAGTTCGCAACGAAATCGTTCGTCCAGTCGCGGCTGGTGACGTTGCGGTTGCTTGTCTGCGCCTTCACGCCGAAGGTGATCGACTGGAGCAGGCCGCCCTGCTCGGAGAAGTCGCGGCTGATGTCGAGGCGACCGCCCCATTTGCGCTGGCCGCTGAACTGCTCGGTCAGTTGGCCCGCACGGCGCGCGGGCAGCACGTCGGCCGAATTGTCGAAGGCGTTGAAGATCGCCTGGTTCATCAGTGCGACCGGATAGTTATCGCTATAGCCAATCGACTGGCCGCCCAGCGGGATGCGCGAGCCGTTGTTATACTTGTCCGACTGGTTGATGCGGGCCGACGCTTCGATATGGTTCGGGCGGTTGTTATGGCCTTCGCTGTAGAATAACTCGGGTGCGCTCTTCCATTCGCCGACCTGCGTCTCGCCGCCCAGCGCCGCCGTGGCCAGCACCGCGGTTTCTGGATTGGTCTCGAAATAGTTGCGCACCGACAGCGATGGCACGGTCAGGACGTAGCGATCGGTATTCGGCGACTGGATCCACGCCTTGTTACCGCCGTTGAACTGGCTGAGCATCGAGTCCTGCGTCGTCAGCGCCTTGGCATAGCTGCCGCGCAGATAGAGGCGCGCGCCGTCGTCGCCGTGCCAGTCGAGAGAGCCGTTGCCGCCGAACCGGCGGGTGGTACCGCTCGACACGCCCGAGTCGAAGCCGGTCAGCGCGGCGTTGCGCTGCGGGTCGAGGCCGGGATAGCTGGTGCCCTTGCTGTTCGATGCGTTCAGATAGCCCCAGCTGCCGTCGTCATGCGCCGACGGGGCGCCGCGAATCTCGCTGTTGGTATAGGCGCGGCCCTCGTAATAACCGCTGACATAGACGCCGAACCGATGGTCGGTACCGAAGCGGTTGGATAGCTCGCCCGCGATGCCGCCACCCAGGCCTTGGTCGCCATAGGTGCGCGCACGGGTTTCCAGACGGCCCGAGGCGGTCACGCCGCCATGCAGCTGGTCGGAATAGTCGAAGGCCGAAGGCGTGCGAAAATGAACGGTGCCGCCGATCGCATCGCCGTCCATGTCGGCACGCGACGCCTTGTTCAGGACGATGGTGTTCAGGCCGGTCGGAGGCAGCAGGCTGAGCTGCACGCCACGGCTATAGGGCTGGCCCTGCGCCACGTTGACGCCGTTGATGAGGTGACGTTATATTCCGAGTTCAGGCCGCGGATCGCGACGTACATGCCCCCGCCGCGCGACGCGCCGTCGACCCCGCCCAGGAAGGACGAGCCGGTGTTGACCACGTTCACCCCCGGCAACAGGCCTAGTGCCTCGGCAACGTTGTGAACGGCAGTATGGTGCAAATCCTCTTCGGACAGCACCGAGATCGGCGTGGCCGAACGGAACTGGATCGCGGCGGCCTCGCGGCGGGTGCCGACGACGACGATGTCGCCGCTCCCCTTGCCGCTGCCCGCATCATCGGCGGAGGCATTCGCCGCCGGGCGCGCGGCGTCGGTCCGACCCGCCGTGTCGCTCTGCGCCATGGCAGGCATGGCCGTGAAGAATGCGGCGCCGGCCAGCAGTGCGGTACGAAGTGATGCAACAAACATGAACGTCCCCCCAAGGTTTCGAAGGCCCGCAGATGCAGGCGGGGTTCAGCGGGAAGGACGCAGACAGGTCGGAGATTCCCCAAAAACTTTATTGCGCGATTTTGTAACTTTGCTGTCACAAGCTCATCGTACGGGCGCTCGTTCGGAAACCCCGAATAACTGGCGATCCATTATCGCGGACCGGCTCCGCGAGAGGCATCATGACGCACGGCAATCCCCCGCGCGGGGATGCGCCCCTGTCGGCAGGGGCGAAGTATGAAGATGATGCCGGGATCGGTCATGCCGGTCAGGTCGCGGACCTGCGCGCCTATCTGAAGCGCCGTGTCCGGAACGCCAGCGACATCGACGACATGGTGCAGGACGTCTATCTCCGCGTCCTCAGCACGCCCCAGACCGGAATTATCGAGAACACGCGGGGATTTTTGCGACGGATTGCGTCAAACCTTTTGATCGACAATCATCGCAGAAAGGCGGCCCGGATGGTCGACGACCATATGCCGCTGGACGAGGGACTCGTGGACGATCGTGTCGCGACGCCCGATCGGATCATCGGGGCGCGGCAAGAACTGGGGCAACTGGGCCGCGAGCTCGAGAGCGTCACGCCGATCGCGCGCGATGCCTTCCTGCTCGTCCGGGTCGACGGCTATAGCCACAAGGAGGCGGCAAAGACGTTGGGTATCACGCCCAAGGCCGTTTCGCACCATGTCGAGCGCACGCTGGCGCGGCTGGCCGCCTCCATGCTGGAGACGGCATGATGGCCGCGCGGGACGAGGACTATACGCGCATCCTTCAGGAGGCGGCGCAGTGGCTGGAGCGAGCGCGGCGCGGTTCGGCGATCGACCGGCGCGCCTTTCGCGCCTGGCTGGAGGAACGGCCCGAGCATGTCGTGGCGATGGAACTGGTGGAACGTGCGTGGCGACAGGCCCCGGCGGCAGCGCGGCAGGCCGGGCTGCAGGTCCGCGTCACGGCGTCGCGGCGCCCGGCCCTGTCCGGCCGGGCACTGCGCGCGCCGGGCTTCGCGCTGGCGGCTGCGCTCGCGGTGGCCGGCGGGGTGGTCTTCTGGAACCAGGCGGTACAGGACCAGCAGGTGGTCGCCCCCGCGCACGGCGTCGCGGTCGCCACGCTCATTGATGGCACCCGCGTCTGGCTGACCGCGGGCAGCGCGGTGAAGGTCCATGTCAGCCCAATCAGCCGGGTCGTGACGCTGGCCGGCGAGGGCGGTTTCGACGTCCGCCATCAATGGCGTCCGTTCACGGTCACCGCAGGCGATGTGCAGGTGGTGGATCGCGGTACCCTGTTCTCCGTCGCGCAGGTCGGAGCGCAGGTCGATGTCGTGCTGGCGCGCGGCGCGATCGAGGTCAAGGATCGCGACACCGGTGCCGTGCTGGCCACGCCCAGCCCTGGTCAGAAGGTCGCGGTCGCGAACGGGCGAACCACCCTGTCGGCGGTCGATCCCGATACGGCAATGGCCTGGCGCCAGGGTCGCATCGTGGCCGAGGACATGCCCCTTTCGACGGTCGCCGCCCGGTTCGAGGCGCTGGGCGGACCGCATATCGCCATCCGCGATGCCAGGCTGCGGCAGATCGGCGTGTCCGGCACCTATTCGGCCCAGGATGCCGTCGCGTTTCTGACCGCGATGCAGGCGCTCTATCCGATCGTCTGGCGGCGCGTGGGGGACGGATATGAGGTTCGCCACCGCTAGCATGGCACTGGTCGGCATGGCGGGTGCGGGTATGATCGCGTCGCCCGCCTTGGCCATGTCGCCACCCGCTTCCACCCATGTCGTCCTTCCCGCCATGCCGCTCGGCCATGCTCTGCTGACGCTGGCGGGGCGGACCGGGCGCAATATCCTGTTCCGCACCTCCGATGTCGCCGGACGATGGTCGCCGCCGATCAACGCGACGGGGTTCGAGGAAGCGCTGGAGCAGATCCTGCGGCGCAACGATCTGGTCGTCACCAGGCTGCCGGGCGGCGCGATCCGCCTGACGCCACGGCCCGAGCCGATCACTCCGCGCACGGCCCGGCGTAGCGTCCCGCGATCGCGCGCGGTTTCCGCCCCCCGCATCTCGGCCACTTCGGATATCGTCGTCCACGGCAACCGGGGCGACCCTTTGGGGCTGCGCGACGGCGGCTTGACCCCTGGCGATGTTCTGACGCCCGCCGATACCCGCCGACTCCCCGACCGCACCATTGCCGAGGCGGTGGGACGACTGCCCGGTGTGCTGACCCTCGCCACCTCGCTGGAGGGGACGATGGGTCGGATCGACCATGCCGGCCGCGCGATCGGCGACTTCGTCGCGGTGCGCGGCCTCCCGGGCAGCTATCTGGAGACGCGGATCGATGGCGTCGCACTGCCGCAGAGCCTGGCCTAGAGCCGGGGCGCGCAGCTCGGACTGGCGACCGGAGAGCCCGGCACGACCCTGCGGCTGGACCGGGTGCTGGGGGCAGGGCGTAGCGGCGAGGCGATCGCGGGCCAGTTGAACATCGACCATGCGTCTCCCTTCGACGATACAGTGCAGGGCACAGCGGCAACGCTCTCGACCGGGCTGGACGATCTTTCGGTGCGACTGGGGCAGGATGCCGACCGGCTGGGCGCGCGGCTGTCGATCGGCAAGCGAACATCGGGGCAGAACCTCGCCGTCTATGTCAGCGCCGCTGTTGCGCGGACGCCGTTCACCAATATCGAGCAGACCTTTCAAAGCGGCAATCTGGGCTTTGCGGTGGCAGACGCGAATGGCAGCAATCCGAACGGGATCGACGCCGCGTCCAATCTCCGCCTCGCCTCCGTCAACGTACAGGCCACCCACGGGATCAGCCATGACATCGATGCGGATGTCGGCATCGGCTGGCATCCCGAACCGCGCCTGACGATCCTCGCCCGTTTCACCGGCGCCTGGCGCATCATCCATCAGGACATCTATCAGATCGGCGCGCAGGGCGGCCGGTCGCCTGCCTATTTCACTAGGTCCCCGATGGGCGACGGGCTCTACGATGTACGCAGTACCCGCTCAGAGGCACATTACTGGTTCCAGACGAACCCTGAGCGGGACCGGCTTGGCCTCGGACAGTTGTCCGCAAGCTGGCATGACGGGCCGCTCCTGATCCAGGCCCGGCTGTTTGCCGCCGAAGGGCATACCGATCGGCCCGATCATATCGAGATGTCCTTCTGGAGCCCCGATGCCACCCGGCTGAGTGGCGGAGTGACGCCGCTCTATCGAAAAGGCTTGCCCATCCTCCGCCTCGGCCCCGGCGACGCGGCGATCCTGGCCGATCCCGCATCCTATCCCATCCACAATGAGGGTGAGCGGGCGAGCGAATATAGCCGCGACCGGCGGATCGGCGGCGACATCGATGCCCGGTTCGACCGTGGCGAGCGGGGTACGTTCAGCCTGGGCGCCACCCTGTTGCGATCGGATCGCCGCCGGTCGACCGAATAGGAGGCTTTTTCAGGCTCTTTCGCGGGCGACACACGACTGGGACAGACCGGCTTGATCCGCAGCCGGATCGGGCCACTGCTGCCCGGCCTGTATGATGACGTCATTCCGGTCATGGAGGCGGCGGCGCTGGCGCGGCGACTGTCTGGGGCGACGCCCCTCCCGCAGACGCTGGACGATCGGCTGACCGGGGCATCCGCGATCCGGGAGGACCGGGTCGCGGGCCATGCCGCGTTGACGATGCCGGTCGGTTCCCGGGTCACGATGACCATGGGCTTGAGAATACAGGCGGTCGATCTTGGCGGCCGCTTCTGGCTGGCGGGGCATGACGGCGTGGCGGCTGAAAGGATACCTTATGGGTGGAATCGCATTCATGCCCGCTATCCGGCGATACTGCCCAACGTGTCCGCTCACTGGCACCGATCCTCGACCTTGACCGTCGATGCCGCGCTCTGGACCAGCCAGACGCGCCCTTCCCCCTATCAATTGACCGGCGGAGGGGGCGTTACGCAGGACAGCTGGGGCGCGATCACCATCCACATGCCCGCTCCCAGGCTGAAACCTGTCGATGCGCTCAACCTCGATCTGGCGATGGATTGGCAGCCGGGGCCGGGTCTAAGGCTGAGCATCGCCGGTTTCGCCAAGCGGCTGGATCATTATCTCTATGACGCGGGCGACACGCAGAACAATGCGAGCCTGGACGATGGCGAGGCGACGGTGCGGTTGGCGCGGTCGCGCAACGGCGGCACCGCGGCCATCGGCGGGATCGAAACGAGCGTCGCTGTCCCGCTCATCCATCTGGGATCCGCCATGCGGAATTGGTCACTAGGCGGCCAGCTGACGATGCTCGATGGCGGGGTTCGGCTGCGAAATCCCGCACTGGCTGTTGTGGAACGGCTTCAATACGCGCTCAGGCTCAGCACCCGTTCCTGGCTGCGTTATGACGATGGGCGCGTCTCGCTTGATCTCTCCTGGCGCATGAGCAGCCCCTATATCCAGGAATACGGTCTTCAAGTGGCGCTCTACGGAGGCAGCGTCTTTGCCTCGAGCAGCGCGCTTGATAGCTGGGTTCACCCGGCGGGCCAACTGGACCTCGGGCTGGGACTTCACCTTGGCCGCTCGCTTCTTCGCTTTGGCATCCGAAACATTACCGACACCCCAACCTACAGAAGTTCGATCGGGCGCTTCAGTACGATGGTGCCCCAGACTATCATCGGTGGGCGGCAGATACAATTCTCCATTTCCACGCGCCAATAAGCGCAAGTAAGGCGCTATATTCTGCAAACGGCGATTTCAATGAGAAGGCGCCGCCAGCACGAGTGGGATAACCTGCCGACGGCGACGATTTTGGCAAGCTCAGGTTTCCCCAAGCTGTCCCTGAAATACTATCCTGGTCCCATGAAAACGTGCTGACGCACTGCCCCGTCGGCGCTCCGATAGACTTACTGCTGAAACTTCACCCGGCTATCCAATTTTTCAGGCCACGAACGACAGCTTTCAGGCGAAACCGGCGTCGGCGATGACTCTGCGAGTGGCAGGAGCGTCCCAGTTTTCGCCATTCCCGCGGCGCTACAGGTGGGTCGCGGATCGATGAGATAAATGTCACCATTTGGAATCGCCGAAAGGCGCCGGTGACGGCGTCTTCTCAGTCACATGTGCGACGATCCGGAACGTCGCGTACGCCTGATCGCTCTGACTGTGAGGACGCCGAAGTCCGCGGAGATGGCGAGATGGCGGAAATCATAATAGCCAACCGCGCGATCTCGTCGTCCGACAGCACTTGGTCGAGCGCCGAGCATCGTTGGGATGCCGGTTGGACGCGCCAACGGTCGGCGCGGACACCTCCGCCTTAGCGAGTACCTAGGCAAGCGCGACCTGCGCGCGGAGCACGCCCCGCTCGCTGGCGACGGCAGCACGGCCTCGATCACCTGGAGATCCGCTTCCGCCGTCGCCACCACATTGTTTGGCTGAGCGCGTCGGTGGCCGGGCGTTCGGTCGTCTCGTCCCATTCGCGGCTCAGACGGCTGCGGGTGAGCGCGCTTCATGGGATCACGCCGATACCTTCCGCTGCGCACAGCGGGAGCATCTCGCGCTCCTCTTCCCGGCAGAGGAGGCTGACGTAGTTCTGCATGGTTGAGAAGCGC
>CAJYSA010000012.1 GCA_913777325.1 uncultured Sphingomonas sp.
CATGGCGGGAATCAGCCAGTCGATGAAGAAGCCGATGCCGATCACGGTGGTCAGCACCAACCCCAGCGCCAGCTCGACCACGACCGGCACGTCCTTCAGCAATTCGTCCTTGGGGATGCGCCAGCCGTCGATGAACAGCAGCGGGGGGAGGAAGACGAGCAGGAACAGCTCGGGATCGAGCGTCACGCGCAGGTCCGCGGCCATGCCGATCGCCGCGCCGAAGGCGATCTGCACCAGCGGAGCGGGAATATTGACCGGCAGGATACGGGCGATCGCGCCGCTGACGACCACCGCGAACAACAGGAGAAGGACGATCGAGACGACTTCCAAGGCGCTTTTCTCCCCGAGGTAACGCGGCAGGGGATCGCTGGAAGTGACGTCAGGCGCAACCGTTAAGGTTGGGAAGGGGGTGGGTCGCGGTGCCGCCTCCGCCGTCTGATGGAGGCGGCATCGTCGATCAGTTCATCAGTTCGACCGCCATCGCGACGCCCTCGCCGCCGCCGATGCACAGCGAGGCCATGCCGCGCTTCTGCCCGGTGGTCTGCAACCCGCCCAGCAGCGTGGCGAGGATGCGCGCGCCCGAGGCGCCGATCGGGTGGCCGAGCGCACAGGCGCCGCCATTGATGTTCAGCTTCTCATGATCGAGCGCGAGTTCCTGCAGCGCCACCATCGCGACGCAGGCGAACGCCTCGTTCACTTCCCACAGGTCGACGTCGCCGACCGACCAGCCGGCCTTCTCCAGCGCCTTGCGCATGGCAGGCACCGGCGCGGTGGTGAAGCGCGCGGGCGCATGCGCGTGCGCGGCGTGGCTGACGATGCGCGCGACCGGCGTGATGCCCAGCTTCTCGGCGATCGACAGGCGGGTCAGCACCAGCGCGGCCGCGCCGTCGGAAATCGACGAGGCGTTGGCGGCGGTGACGGTGCCGTCCTTGGTGAAGGCCGGGCGCAGCGTCGGGATCTTGGCGGGGTCGCTCTTGCCCGGCTGTTCGTCGGCGGAGACGGTGACGCTGCCCTTGCGGCCCTTCACCTCGACCGGCACGACCTCGCGATCGAACGCGCCCGACTGCTGCGCCTTCTGCGCGCGCGTCAGCGACGTGATGGCGAACTCGTCCTGCGCCTCGCGCGTGAACTGATATTCGCGCGCGGTATCCTCGGCGAACACGCCCATCGCGGTGCCGGGCGCATAAGCATCCTCCAGCCCATCGAGCGCCATGTGATCGAACAACCGATCGTGGCCGAAGCGGGCGCCGCCACGGTGGGCCTTGGACAGGTACGGCGCGTTGGTCATGCTTTCCATGCCGCCCGCGACCAGCAGGTCGATCGAGCCGGCGCCCAACGCCTCGGCGCCGAGGATCGCGGCCTGCATCCCCGAGCCGCAGACCTTGTTGAGCGTCGTCGCCTCGACATGCTCGCCCAGGCCGGCGCCGATCGCGGCCTGCCGTGCCGGCGCCTGCCCGACGCCCGCCGACAGGACGTTACCCATATAGATGCGCTCGATCGCGGCGGCGTCGACGCCCGCGCGCTCCACGGCGGCCTTCACCGCCGCCGCGCCGAGCTCGCTGGCCGACAACGCGGCTAGGCTGCCCTGCATCGAGCCCATGGGCGTGCGGGCATAGGACAGGATGACGATGGGATCGGTGGCCATGATTTCGCGGTTCCTCGCTTGATCTCGATCGGCGTGTAAGCGCTCGTGCGGAAAGGCGCAAACAGCTACCTCCACCTTTATGCACGCCGTGGACGAAGCGCTGAAATGGTATGCGGCGCTCAGCGGCATCGCGGCTGCCTTCATGGTCTCGCTCGACAATGGCCGGCGCGTGACCGGCTGGGGGATGGCGATCTTCGTCACCTCCTCGATCGCCTGGATCGTCGGCGCCTGGCTGACCGGCGACGAGCCGCTGGTAACGCAAAACGGCGTCCTCCTCGGCATCAACGGCTTCGGCGTGTATCGCTACCTGATTCGCAAGCGAGATTGAGGGTGGCGGATGTGGGCGGTGACGTTGGGGGTGCTGGGTGCGATCCTCGGCAGCTTCCTGGCGACGATCGCGATCCGCTGGCCGCAGGATCGTTCGGTCTCTCGCGGACGATCGGCATGCGACGGCTGTGGCCGGGTGCTGCGGGCCTATGAGCTGGTGCCGCTGCTCGGCTGGATCGGAGCACGCGGGCATTGCCGCACCTGTGGTGCGCGGATCGACGCACTCCATCCGCTGATCGAGGCGGGCTGCGTCGCCATCGGCATGTCGGCAGGGCTGGTCGCACCGGGGCTGGCGGGTGTCGCGGGCGCGGGTTTCGGCTGGCTGCTGCTGGTGCTGGCGGTAATGGACGCGCGCGATTTCTGGCTGCCCGATCCGCTGGTTGCAGCACTGGCGCTGGTCGCGTTGGCCGGCGCCCTGGTCGCACCACCCGCCATCGTCGATCGATTGATCGGTGGTGCGGTCGGCTTTGCGAGCCTTTGGCTGATCGCTGTGGCATATCGCCGGGCGCGCGGGCGCGAGGGGCTGGGCGGGGGCGATCCGAAATTGTTCGGCGCGATCGGGTTGGCACTGGGGTGCCGCCTGCTGCCGGCGGTCTTGCTGGTCGCGGGGATGGCCGGGCTGGGCTGGGTGGCGTTCCAGCACCTGCGCGGTCGCGCGATGCACGCCGAAGATGCACTGCCGCTCGGCACGCTGCTGGCGATCGCGGCTTACCCGGCGTGGCTGCTCATGATAGGGATGCGCGCATGATGTTCGCGTACCTGCTGGCGGTCGCTCAGGCCGTTGTGCCATCGGCCACGATCGACGGATTGCCGATCGGCGCCCTGCCGCAACAGGCGCTGCCCGCGCGCGGTTGTGCCGCTTATCTGTTCTCGACGGGTACGACGCGCACGCTGGCGGCGGTGGCGACCGCCGATCCCGCAACCCTGCGCCTCGTACTCGACGGCAAGGTGATCGATGTGCCGAGAACCGGCGCCACCGGCACCGCGCCGCTCGGCCTCAACGCCGAAAACGTCTATCGCGCCGGCGATCTGGTGGCGACCGTGAACATGACGATCGAATTGCGCCAGAACCTGACCGCCGGGGCGGCGGTGCCCAGTGCGACGCTGCGGCTGGATCGCGCCGGGCGTGATACGGTGGTCGTGCCGCTGGCCGGGCTGGTCGGCTGCGCCGGATAGGAAGGCGCCCGGTGGAAACGTGTCCACCGGGCGCCACCTTGCTCCACTTAGTGCGAGGAGGTGATTTCCTCCTTCAACCGTAGTTTCTGCTTTTTCAGGTCCGCGATCACCATCGTATCAGGCACGGGGCGTTGCGACTCGGCGGCAATGCGCTGGTCGAGCGTCGCGTGCTTGGCCTCCAGGGCCGAGATGTGCGCGGTCTGCATGGCAGTCTCCTTCGTGGTTGAGAGGGGTGACGAGACAACCACGAAACGCGCAGGAAGTCCCGCGACTTTTGCTTGCGCTCGCTCACTTGCGGCTATCGTGCGACGGACCGCGAAAAGGGGCACCGCCGCCGCGCCCGCTACGCTATGGAGGCGCGACTCGGGGTCGGGGACGCGCGATGAACGACGTGGGCGATGAGGCGGAAGTGGTGGCGCGGCTGGGGATGCTGCGGATCGAGCATCGCGACCTGGACGCGGCGATCGCGGCGCTGTCCGATGGCGGCGCGTCGGACCAGTTGCAGTTGATGCGGCTGAAGAAGCGCAAGCTGCGGCTGCGCGACGAGATCGCGACGCTGGAGGATCAGATGATCCCCGACATCATCGCCTGATCGGGCGTCGGCGGCGCCATCGCCACATTCTGGGACGGTTTTGCGGCCGGGGCGGCCAGGAAACGTGATGAACGCGCTTGGCGGCGGCTCCCGCGCCATGGCAAGCATGCGGGCTATGGCCGACCATGCCCACGACCCACGGCTGCAACGCCGGCTGATCGACTCCTTCTATACCGAAGCGATGCTGCTGGCCGACGAGGCACGGCATTATTTCGACGAAGGCGGACGGGCCGAGCGCGAGGCGCTGGCACCGATGGAGCGGGTCGCGTTCAGTTGTGAGTCGCTGAAGGTGACGACGCGGCTGATGCATGTCATCGCCTGGCTGCTGACGCAGCGCGCGGTGGCCGCCGGCGAGTTGCCGCCGACCCAGGCGCTCGATCCGGCGCGGCGGCTGGGCGACGCGCCGGTCAGCGAGCCGGAGATGGTCGCGCGGTTTCCCGCGCAGGCGCGGAGCGTGATCGCCGGCAGCATCGATCTGTACCGCCGTGTCGCGCTGCTCGATGCCGCGCATGCCGGCGAGGCGCCGGTGCTGAGCCCCGCGCGCTCGATGCTCGATCGGCTCGCGACCGCATTCTGACGGTCAGCGCGCGAGCAATCGCTCGCGCGCCCGGCGATATTCCTCGGCCAGCCGCGCGACACGTTCCGCCGCGGGCACGACGTCGTCGATCGCGCCGATCCCCTGGCCGGATCCCCAGATGTCGCGCCACGCCTTGGCCGCGCCGCCCGAGGCGAAGCTCATCGTCTTCAGGTCGCCTTGCGGCAGATGGTCGGGGTCCAGCCCCGCCGCGACGATCGAGGCGCGCAAATAGTTGCCGTGCACCCCGGTGAACAGGTCCGAATAGACGATGTCGGCGGCGCGCCCGTCGACGATCGCCTGCTTGTAGCGCGCGTCGGCGTTTGCCTCCTGCGTGGCGATGAACGCCGAGCCGATATAGGCGAAGTCCGCGCCCATCGCCTGTGCCGCCAGCACCGCGTCGCCGCTGGCGATCGCGCCGGACAGCGCGAGCGGCCCATCGAACCATGCGCGGATTTCCTGCACCAGCGCGAACGGCGACAACCGCCCGGCATGGCCACCGGCCCCCGCCGCGACCGCGATCAGCCCGTCGGCGCCCTTTTCGATCGCCTTGCGCGCGAACCGATCGTCGATGACGTCGTGGAGCGTGATGCCGCCCCAGCCGTGCACCGCCTGGTTCAGCTCCTCACGCGCGCCCAGCGAGGTGATCGTGATCGGCACCTTCCACTTCGCGCAGGTGGCGAGATCGATCTCCAGCCGGTCGTTCGACTTGTGGACGATCTGGTTCACCGCGAACGGGGCGGCGGGTGCGTCGGGATGAGCGCGGTCGTGCGCGGCCAGTTCCTCCGTGATGCGGTGCAGCCATTCGTCGAGCAGCGTCGCGGGGCGCGCGTTCAGCGCCGGAAAGGAGCCGACGATCCCCGCCTTGCACTGCGCGATCACCAGGTCGGGATTGGAGATGATGAACAGCGGCGAGCCGATGACGGGCAGCCGCAGGTGCGACAGGAGCGGGGGGATCGACATGCCGCCGGTTATGTGGGGCCTGCGGGCAGGTGGCAAGATTGACGCCACGGAAGGCGCGGCGCTTTTCCGGCGGGTTATTCCACGCGTTCCAGCCCGTCCGCCGCCGCGCGCGCGTTCGCGACATAATGCGCCGCCGACAGCTTCAGCGCGGCGACCGCCGCGTCGTCCAGCTCGCGCACCGCGCGCGCCGGGCTGCCGACGATCAGCGTGCGTGGCGGGAAGGTCTTGCTCTCGGTCACCAGCGCGCCCGCACCGACGATGCAGTCCATGCCGATCACCGCGCGATTCAGGATGACCGCGCCCATGCCGATCAGGACGCGGTCGGCGATCGTGCAGCCGTGCAGCACCGCGTGATGGCCGATCGTGCATTCCGTGCCGATGGTCAGCGGCGCGCCGGGATCGGAATGCAGCATCGCTCCTTCCTGGACGTTGCTGCGCGCGCCGACCGTAATCGTCGTGTTGTCGCCGCGGATCACCGCGCCGAACCACACGCCGACCTCCTCTTCCAGCACCACGTCGCCGATCACGTCCGCGCTGGGCGCGACCCAGGCGGAGGCGGCGCGGCGGGGGGGCTGGCCCTTGAAGGCATAGAGCGGCATCGGGCATCTCCTCTGCTGTCCCGTCGCGACACACGTGCGTCGCGATCGGCGATGGCCTGAAACGTAAATGACGCGTTAAGCCTCCGCCATGCAACGCCGACTTGTCCTGACGAACGAGGGTGCCGGACACCCATTCCGCCGCACGCTGCCGCCCGCCGCGCCGCTCGCCGAGCCGCGCACCGGCGACCATGACGTGCGATTGTTCCTGCTCAGCTTCGGCGCGTTCTTCGTCAGCCTCTCGACGCTGTTCTTCTGACGCTCAATCGCACGCGCGGTGCAGTCGCTGCGCCAGCAGCGCCGAGATGCCGCACATCGCTACTACGACCAGCAATAGCTGCGACGGCGTGACCCCCAGCGCGGTAATTCCCGCCACCGCGACCGACCCGAGCGTCATCGCCCCCGCATTCACGACGTTGTTCGCCGCCACGGTGCGTGCCGTATGGTCCTTGGTGACGGTGGTGGTGAGGAAGGCGTAGAGCGGCACGACGAACATCCCGCCGAAGATCGCGACGCCCAACAGCGCGAGCAGCACCGCCGCCGCATGCGGTTGCCGGATGAACGCGGCCATGTCGAACAACTGCCCGGCGGGCGCGGGCACCCACAGCCCCACCACCCACCAGAATGCGAGTACCGCCACGCCCATCGCGATCACCGACGCGGGTGAGAAGCGGGCGGAAATCTGCCCACGCAGCATCAGGTTGATCACCACCGATCCGATCGCCACGCCGATCGAGAACACCGCCAGCACCAGGCTGGCAACGCTGGCGTCGGCGGTCAGCACGTTCTTCACGAGGGGCGGGAAGACGATGATCAGCACCGATCCGATCGTCCAGAAGAAGCTGATCGCGCAGATCGCCAGGAACAGTCGCGGGATGTGCATCGTCCCGGCGATCAGCCGCCACGACGCGCGGATCGGGTTATAATCCAGCTTCAGCTTCGGCCCCAGCCGCGGCGCCGGGGGCACCGCGCGTGCGCTCATCCAGCCCAGCCCGGCCACCGCCAGCGTGAGGATCACGACGAGCAGCGGCGAATGGTAGACGAACCCGGCGACGATCGTGCCGAGCAGGATCGACAGATACGTTCCCGCCTCGACCAGCCCGGTCCCGCCCAGCACGTCATCCTCGTCCAGATGTTGCGGCAGGATCGCGTATTTGATCGGCCCGAAGAAGGTGGAATGCACCCCCAGCCCGGTGACCGCGATCAGCATCAGGACCAGCGGCAGCGTGACCGCGCCGGTGCGCGCCAGCATCAGCCCGGCACCCCCGATCGCCATGATCGCGATCTCCACTGTCTTCACCAGCCGGATGATCCGCGCCTTGTCGCTCGAATCGGCGAGCTGGCCGGACAAAGCGGACAGGATGAAGAACGGCAGGATGAACAGCGCCGCGGTCAGCGCGTTGAAGAAGCTCTCCTGCGTTTCGTCCGCGAAGATCTCGTAGGTGGCGAACAGCACCATCGAGGTCTTGAACAGATTGTCGTTGAAGGCACCCAGAAACTGCGTGGTAAACAGCGGCAGGAATCGCCGCCGCTTGAGGAGCCCGAGGGCATTGATCATGATGCGGGACGGGGCCTTCGGATTGTTGGCACTCGTACAGAGCCATAGCGGCTGGTCGCTTGTGATCCAACGCCGATTTTCCGACGACGGGTGCTTGCGTCCGTAGCGCCGGGGGTCCACGTCGCGGACATGCTGTCCCTGCCCAACATCCTGACGCTGTCGCGCATCGTCGCGGTGCCGCTGCTGGTCGCGTTCCTGTGGTGGCCGAGCTGGCGGTTCGGCTTCGGCGTGGCGTTCGCGCTCTACTGCCTGATGGGAATCACCGATTATTTCGACGGTTACCTGGCGCGGGCGCAGGGAACGGTGTCGAAACTGGGCGTGTTCCTTGACCCGATCGCGGACAAGATCATGGTGGCGGCGGTGATCCTGATGCTGGTCGGCACGCGCCATGACGACGTCGCGGCGATCACCGGCGTCCACATCATCGCCGCGCTGGTCATCCTGCTCCGCGAAATCGCGGTTAGCGGGCTGCGGGAGTTCCTGGCCGGGTTGCAGGTGTCGTTGCCCGTGTCGCGGCTGGCGAAGTGGAAGACGACGTTGCAGCTCGTTTCGCTCGGCGCGCTGATTCTCGCCGGGGCACTGCCCGACGAGGCGTGGATCAAGGCAATCGGGCTGGCCAGCCTGTGGGGGGCGGCGGCGCTGACCATGGTCACGGGCTGGGATTACCTGCGCGTCGGCCTGAAGCATATGGATTGATCGATTGAAGTTATTGTATTTTGCTTGGGTGCGTGAGCGGGTCGGCGTGGCGGAAGAGGACGTTGTGCCGCCAGCGGACGTCACGACCGTCGCGGACCTGATCGCCTGGCTGGCGCCACGCAGCGCCGGACATGCCGCCGCCTTCGCCGATCCCGCGCGGCTGCGCGCCGCGGTCGATCAGGCGTTCGTGCCGCTCGATACGCCGGTGGCCGGCGCGCGCGAGGTGGCTATTTTCCCGCCGGTGACGGGCGGATGATCCGCATCCTCGTCTCCCTCGATGCGATCGATGTCGCTGCCGAACTCACCGCGCTGGAGCGGGGCGGGGCGGTCGCGACCTTCACCGGGCTGGTGCGCGCGGACGACGGGGTGGCGACGCTGGAACTGGAGCATTATCCGGGCGCCACCGAGGCGGCGCTGACCCGGCTGGCGGAGGCGGCCACCGCACGCTGGTCGCTCGCGGCGGCGACGATCGTCCACCGTGTGGGTCCGATGGCGCCGGGCGAGCGGATCGTGTTCGTCGGCACCTGCTCCGCGCACCGCGCCGCCGCGCTGGACGCTTGTGCCTTTCTGATCGACCGGCTGAAGACCGACGCGCCGTTCTGGAAACGCGAGACCGTGGGCAGCGAGACACGCTGGGTGGAGGCGCGCGCCACCGACGATGATGCGGCGGCGCGCTGGTCCTGATCACATCGGCAATTGCCACCGCACACGGTCGGTAAAGGTGCTTGCGACCGGGGTGCCGGCATCGTCACGCGCCGGGGTGAAGCGCGCGCGACGCTGATAGAGGCGGCACGTCGCCTGATCGAGCGAGGCATGGCCGCTCGATGCGGTGACGGTGCACGAATCGATCCGCCCGTCCGCGTCGATCCGCAGCGATATGCCGACCACGCCCTCCTCCTCGGCACGGATCGCCGATGGCGGGTAATCGTCGGTGGTGATCCACGCGCCGCGGTCGCCGCGCGCACGCACTCCGCTGGCCTTGCTGATCACCGCCGGCTGGGCGGGCTGATCGATCGTCGCCACGCCGGTTCCGGATGCGAGCGGTGGTAGCGGCGGGGCATCGACGAGGACGAAGGTGTTGGCGCTGGGCTGCGCCGGAACGATCGGCGTGACGGTGACGCGCGGGGGCGCGACGCTGGTCTGCTGCGGCGTCACTTTCTCCAGCTTGGGCGGGGTCAGGTCCGGCGGCGGCGGGGTTTCGATCGGGATGTTGGTCGTCTCGAACGGTTTCGACATCGATTGTACGAAACTGGTCGCCATGCCGCTGATGAAGACATAGCCGATCAGGGCGTGGATCGCGGCGACTCCCGCGATCGTGGTGAAACGCCGTGAACCGTCCATCCGCGCAGCATAGGCCATGAGACAAACCTCCCGACCGGAGGCGCCACGACGGACACGATGCCCGACGAACGACGAGCTCCAGGTCATGATGCTGCTCCGATTGCGGCTGCGCGTCAATCGCGGCGCCGGCCCGCCTAGGCGGCGGCCTTCAGCACCTCACCGAGCAAATGAAAGTCGCGCTCGCGCGGGGAGGCGCGTCGCCATACCAGCGCCAGGGTGCGCACCGGCGCGGACGGGTCCAAGGGGCGCGCGACGACGTTCGTATGATCGAGGATTCCGGCGTCCAGCGCGATCTTGGGCAGCATCGTCATGCCCAGGCCGTTGTCGACCATCTGCACCATCGTGTGCAGCGAGGTGCCCAGCATCGTCGCCTCGGCCCGCAACTCGGTGCGGTTGCACGCCGCCAGCGCATGTTCCTTCAGGCAATGCCCGTCTTCGAGCAGCAGCAGGCGCGTTTGGTCGATGTCCTCGGGCTGCACCGTGGCGATGCCGGCGGGCATTTCGCCTTCCGGAAAGGCGAGGAACAGCCGATCGTCGAACAACTCGAGCACCGTCACCTCGCCGCAGGCGTAGGGCAGCGCCAGCAGGACGCAATCGGTGCGACCGTTATGGAGCGCTTCGCATGCCGGGCCGCTCGGCTCCTCGCGGAGGAACAATTTGAGGTCGGGATAGTCGCGGCGCAGCCGTGGCAGGATGCGCGGCAGGAGGAACGGCGCGATCGTGGGGATCACGCTGAGCCGCATCTCGCCCGACAGCGGGCGACCGGCGGCGCGCGCCAGATCGCCCAGTTCCTCGGCCTCCCGCAACACGATGCGTGCCTTGCTGGCGATCTGTTCGCCCAGCGGCGTGAAGCGCACCACCCGCCGCGTCCGCTCGACCAGCGTAACGCCGATCAGCGTCTCCAGCTCGCGCAACCCCGCCGACAGCGTCGATTGCGTCACGAAACACGCCTCCGCCGCGCGGCCGAAGTGGCCATGATCCTTCAACGCGACGAGATATTGCAATTGTTTCAATGTCGGCAGGTACGTCGCCGCCATTCATCGTCTCCACCGATCACCGGACGCAGAATAGACGATTTGTTCGATCATGCGAAGCACCCTATATCGGTTCCGCAACGAGAGGCGGCCCAAGCCGCCCCGTCCGAGAGGATGACTGGAACTCCGTTTTCATCTGACAGGAGCCAGACATGCTGACCATCGGCGATACCTTCCCCGCCATCACCGTTCCCGTCCAGCAGGGCACGAACGCGCTGCCGAACGGCGAGACGCTGGACCTGACCACCGCCTATCCGGGCAAGTGGAAGGTGCTGTTCTACTGGCCGAAGGACTTCACATTCGTCTGCCCGACCGAGATCGTCGGCTACAGCCAGATCAAGGGCGACTTCGAAGATCGTGACGCCGTGCTGATCGGCGCCTCGACCGACACCGCGCACGTCCATCTGGCCTGGCGCAAGTCGGACGCCGATCTGGCGGCCGCCGACTTCCCGTGGATCGCCGACAATGGCGCGAAGCTGGCCGAGGCGCTCGGCATTCTCGACAAGAACGAGCATGTCGCGTTCCGTGCCACCTTCATCGTCGATCCCGACAACGTGATCCAGGCGGTGCAGGTCAACGGCCTGAACGTCGGCCGCAACCCGGCGGAAACGCTGCGCGTGCTCGACGCGCTGCAGACCGATGAACTGTGCCCGTGCAACTGGAACAAGGGCGACGACGTCCTGCAGGTCGCGGCCTGATTCACACGTCTCCCTCTCCCCTGCGGGGAGAGGGCCGGGGGGGGGCGGTGTCTCACCGGGACTTTCCTCTCTGCGAGGCCCCTGCCCCTCACCCAACCCTCTCCCCGTGGGGGAGAGGGCTTTTTTATGTCGAGAGAAAAACATGGCACTCAAGGAGTTCGCGGGCACGTTGCCCGATTTCGCCAAGGACATTCGCCTGAACGTCGGCTCGCTGCTGAACGAGACGGTGCTGAACGATCAGCGTAAATATGGCACGCTGCTGGCCTGTGCGCACGGCTCGGGACACAAGCCGCTGGTCGAGGCGACCGAGGCGGAGGTCGCGGGCAAGCTCTCGCCCGAGGCGGCGACCGCGGCGCGCGCGGCGGCTGCGGTGATGGCGATGAACAACGTCTATTATCGCTTCACGCATCTGGCCAGCAACGAGGAATACAGCCGGATGCCGGCCAAGCTGCGCATGAACGTGATCGGCGCGCCGGGGATCGACAAGGTCGATTTCGAGCTGTTCAGCCTGGCGGTCAGCGCGATGAACGGCTGCGGCATGTGCATCGACAGCCATGAGCAGGTGCTGAAGAAGGCTGGTGTCACCGCCGAGGTGATCCAGACCGCCGCGCGCATCGCGTCGGTGATGAAGGCCGTCGCGACCGTCCATTCGGTCAGCGCCTGACGCGGCGGTCGTGGCGCGTCGGCGCCACGACCCGTCGGTGCTACAGCAGCACCGCGCGGATGAAGCCGTAGGTGCTGGTGATCGTCAGGACCACTCCGACCATCACCAGCATCAGCTTCATCGGAATGCGCTTGGCGAAGAACGCGCCGAACGGCGCCGCACAGACGCCGCCGATCAGCAGCCCGACTGTGGCGGTCGCAAAGTCCTTCAGACCCAGATGGTAAAGGAAGGTCGCGGAGACGGTGGCGGTCAGGAAGAACTCCACCGCGCTGACCGTGCCGACCACCTTGCGGGGCTCCACCCCCTGAACCAGCAGGTTCGACGTGACGATCGGCCCCCAGCCGCCACCGCCCGCGGCATCCATGAACCCGCCGAACAGGCCGAGAGGCTCGACCACCTTCGGCTTGCTGACGCGCGGCGGAAACATGAGGCCGCGGATCAGCAGGTACAGGCCGATCAGGATCAGATACGCCAGCACGAACGGCTTCACGACCGCGCCGTCGATGTTGGTCAGCACATAGGCGCCCGCCACGCCGCCGATTACGCCGGGAACCAGCAGCCGCAGGAACAGGCCCTTGTCGATGTTGCCGGTAATCGCGTGGCTGATCCCCGAGATGGCGGTGGTGAAGGTTTCCACGATGTGCACGTTCGCGGACGCCCTCGCGGGGGGCAGCCCCATCACCGCGACCAGCAGCGTGTTGCAGATCACGCCGAACGCCATGCCCAGCGCACCGTCCACCAACTGCGCGCCGAAGCCGACGGCGATGAACGGCCACAGCGCGGCGAGGTCGAGTTGCGATAGCGCCTGCATCAATGTCTCCAGCGGGTCGATGGCGACCCTCTTCGAACATATCCGATCGGTGCGATAGGAAAATACGGTTTGGCGCGGGATAGCGCTGCTTATGGAATCCGCGGCGCCGACGTTCTATCTTGCGGTCGAAGTACAAGGGGACGCGGATGTCGCGACTGACCGATTATCTTGATTCGATCCGCGCGCGCGACCCCGCGCCGCACTCGCGGCTGGAGGTGTTGACCTATCCGGGTGTATGGGCGGTCGCCTATCACCGGGTGGCGCATCGGCTGTATCGCGGCAAATGGTATCTGGCGGCGCGGATCGTCAATCACTGGTCGCGGATGCTGACCGCGATCGACATTCATCCGGGTGCGACGATCGGGCGCAACTTCTTCATCGACCACGGTTTCGTCGTGATCGGCGAGACCGCCGAGATCGGCGACGACGTCACCATCTATCAATGCGTGACGCTGGGCGGGACCAGCCCCGACAATGGCGTCGCGGGGAAGCGGCACCCCACGATCGCGGACGGCGCGATCATCGGATCGGGCGCGCAGGTGCTGGGGCCGATCACGGTCGGGCCGCGGGCGCGGGTCGGCGCCAATGCGGTCGTCACGCGCGACGTGGCGCCGGGCGCGGTGATGGTCGGCATCCCGGCGCGGCCTACCGTGGTCGAAGGCGGTGCCGCGCCCGAGCCACGCTTCGTGCCGTACGGAACGCCGTGCCGCGAGCTCTTCGATCCCGCGACGCAGAAGGTGGAGTCGCTGCGCTGCGAGCTGGAGACGATGAAGAAGCGGCTGGATGCCTTGCTGGAAGAGCAGCAGCAAGACGTGGCGCAGGAGCGTGATCGCGCCTGATGGGGATCGTCACGCCTTTTCCGACCGGCGCGGTGCCCGGACAGGTCGGGTTCGATCGTGCCGAACTCACGCGCATCCTCGATCTGTACGGGCGGATGGTGGCGGCGGGGCATTGGCGCGACTATGCGATGGACCTGGGCAAGGACGCCGCCGTATTCGCCGCCTTCCGCCGCGCCGCCGAGCGGCCCGAGTTCCGGATCGAGAAGCGCCCGGCGCTGCGCAACCGGCAGGGCATGTGGGCGCTGATCGGCGAGGCGGGGCAGGTGATCCGGCGCGGCCATGACCTGGCGCCGGTGCTGGCGCCGGTCGAGCGCCGCTTGATGAAATTGGTCGAGGAGTAGGACGGCATCAAACTTCCCCTGCAAGGGGAGGGGGCGGCTCGCAGCGCTGAAGGGGGGGCGAGGCTCGAAATGATTCCTCGATCGCCAGACCAGGCCCGGGTCACCCCACCGTCTGCACCGGCGGCAACCGCTCGCCCCATCTACCCAGCCGCGCGATGACCTGCTCGCGGATCGGCTGCCAGAATGCCGATAGCGACAGCAGCGCCGATCCGATCACCAGCGCGGTGATCGCAAGCGACAATTCGGTCGACCCGGCGGTGCGGATCAGCACCGACATGGCGTACAGTACATAGGCGAGGCTGGAGACGAGCAACGCGCGCCGATCGACCACCAGCGCGACCAGCGCGAAGGCGACATAGAGGAGCAACACGACCACCGCCTTGCCCAATCCCATCTCACCGTCGAACACGCCCATCATCTGGAACGTCGAATGCGCGATCATCGGGGCGGCGACCAGATGGAGCCAAAAGGCGACGTCGGCGCGGCGC
The DNA here is from genome assembly GCA_913777325.1 of uncultured Sphingomonas sp. Lineage (GTDB taxonomy): Bacteria > Pseudomonadota > Alphaproteobacteria > Sphingomonadales > Sphingomonadaceae > Sphingomonas. The sequence goes on from CAJYSA010000012.1 coordinate 14,344, forward strand.
GTCTGCCGCGCGCGATCCGACAGGTCCCACCGCATCGCATAAGCGAACACCGCGACGCCGCCGACGAACAGCAGCGGCCATGCCAGCCGAAGCGATTCCGGCAAGATCGTCAGTAACAGGCTGACCACGAGTCCGACCGCCGCCGCTGCCCCCGCCGCCGGGGTGATCGGCACCATGAACCGCCGCCAGTGCAGCCACGCCGCCAACGCGGCACACGCGGCCGATACCGCGATGATGCCGGCGCCCTGCCGCTCCGTCGGATCGTCGATCATCGTATAGCCGATGATCGCGATCGTCGCCGCGACGCCGCCGACGAACGTCAGCAGCAGAACGATGCTGGGCAGCGCCATTCGACGCCGGGCGGTGAAATAGCTGGCCAGCAGCCACGCCACGACCGACACCGCGCCCGCTCCGGCGGCGGGGACGAGATGGGCGCCGATATTGCCGACCGCCACCAGCAACAGCGTGATCGCGATCGTGACGAAGATGTCGTTGAACCCGGTGAGGAAGCGGAAATGCTCCTCGTCGACCGCCGGGGTTGCGCGCAGCGCCGCGACATGATTGCGGAATTCGCGCGCCACCTGGTCGGGCATCACCCCGGCCGCGACCGCCTGATCGATGTCGCTCTCGCTATACATTGTTGCTCCCCCTGCAGAGCGGGAGGCTATCGCGCGATCGCGGGCGGCTCAACCGCCTTGGAGCGTGCGCCCGATCAGCATCGCCTGCTCCGCGCCCGATCCGGGCACGATCTCGCCCCCACGATCGGTAATGGCAGCCCACTGCCGCGCGACGCCCTCCGGCGACAAGTCTTCGCCGGTCAGCGCCACGCCGGGGGTCAGCGTGATATAGCTGGCCTGCGCCACGCCGGCGCCGGCACCGACGATCTGGCCCGATGGCGCATTCTGGCTGACGAGGAAGAGCGCGGGCGGCACGACCTTCTCCGGCGCGAACGCGTCGAACATGTCACCGGGGAACAAGCCCTCCGTCATCCGCGTGCCAGCGGTGGGAGCGATCGTGTTGACGCGGATGTCGTTCTTCGCGCCTTCCAGATGCAGCGTGCGCGCCAGACCCACGACGCCCATCTTCGCAGCCCCGTAATTCGCCTGGCCGAAATTGCCGAACAGGCCGGACGATGATGAGGTCATCAGCACGCGCCCGTAATTCTGCTCGCGAAACGTCTCCCAGCACGCCTTGGTGGCATAGGCGCTGCCGAGCAGATGCACCTGGACCACGAAGGCGAAATCGGCCGGCTCCATCTTCGCGAACGTCTTGTCGCGCAGCACCCCGGCGTTGTTGATCAGGATGTGGACACCGCCCCATTCCGAGCGCGTGCGCGCCACCATGTCCGCCATCTGCTCATAGTCCGCGACGTTGCCGCCGTTCGCCATGGCGGTCCCGCCGGCGGCTCGAATCTCCTCGACCACCGCCAGCGCGGCGTCGGAGCTGCCCTGTCCGCTGCGATCCCCGCCCAGATCATTGACGACCACGCGGGCGCCGCGCCGCGCGAGCTCAAGCGCGTAGTGACGGCCCAATCCACCGCCGGCCCCGGTGACGATGGCGACACGATCGTCGAAACGGATCGACATGGAAAAGGCGCTCCTTCCTCTGCGGATGAAGCGCCTTTCCATACTCATCGTTCGAACGGGCGCAATGCCCGTCCGATCGCGACCGCCTTAGCGGCGGCGACGCGTCGACTTGCGCGCGTCGCTGGCCTGCATGCAGCCGTCGTACTGACCCTTCTTACAGATCGGGTAGCTTTCCTTGGCCGCCGGGGGCGGGAAGGCCTGCGACGGCGACGGTGCCGGCTGGAACCGGACGGTCGCGCCCGGCTGCGGCGTGCCCGACACCGCCGGCTGCGACGGCTGATAGCCGCCCGCGCTTTCGGTGCCCATCGCGCCACCAGCCGGCGCCGGCATCGCGCCACCGGCGGGCGGATTGTTCATGTCGCCGGCCGGCGGGGTCGTCGGTGCGTTGGCGTCCGGCATCGCCGGGGGCATCGTGCCGTTCGGATCCGCCTGCGTCGTCGGGGCCGGCATCGTCGTGTCGGTCTGCTGCGTCATCGCCGGATCGGCGGTCGTTGCCGGCGCAGCGGCATCGGGCGCCGTCGTCGTCTGCGGCGTATCCTGCGCGACCGCCATCGTGGGGATGGCGATCACGGCTGCTGCTGCGAGAAGAATGGTCTTCATGTTATATTTCTCCTGCCGTGTGCGTTCGGTGAGAAACGCGTCGTTATCACGCGGTCGGGCCAACGCCCCATGGCAGAGAAAAGGTCCATCGTTGCGAAGGCGCAAAGAATCAGTGGCCTGTGTCCAACGCATAGCCGGCCGAGCGGACGGTGCGGATGATGTCTGGACGACCGCCTTCATTGATCGCCTTGCGCAGCCGGCGGATGTGGACGTCGACGGTGCGGCTCTCGATGTCGCTGTCATGTCCCCAGACACTGTCGAGCAAGCGCTCACGCGAGAATACATGCCCGGGATGTTCGAGGAAGTGCTTGAGAAGACGGAATTCCGTCGGCCCAAGCGCCACCACGTCGCCGCCCCGGCGCACCTTGTGGCCGACCGTGTCCATCTCCAGATCGGCGTAGGTGAGCTGCTCCCCGGCCAGCGCGGGGCGCACGCGTCGCAACACGGCGCCGACACGCGCGACCAATTCGCGCGGTGAGAACGGCTTGGTTACGTAATCGTCCGCGCCGGTTTCCAAACCGCGCACGCGATCCTCCTCCTCGCCGCGCGCGGTGAGCATGATGATCGGTACGTTCTGCGTCTCCGCCGCGCGGCGCAGCCGGCGACATACCTCGATCCCGGAAATGCCCTCGACCATCCAGTCCAGCAGCACGATGTCGGGCGGCGTCTCGCGCGCGAGCAGCAATGCCTCCTCGCCATCCATGGTGTGCTGCACGTCGAAATGCTCGCGGGTGAAATGCCACACCAGCAGCTCGGCAAGGCTGGCGTCGTCCTCCACCAGCAACATGCGCGCCTTGGCCATCAGTCGACTCCCTTTTCGCGTTCCACGAGCCGCACTCCGGTGGCGGCGAAATAGACCATCTCGGCGACGTTGGTGGCGTGATCGCCGATCCGTTCGAGATTCTTGGCCACGAACAGCAGTTGCGCGCACTCGCTGATCGTCTTCGGATTTTCGACCATGAAGGTCACGAGCGTGCGAAAGATGCTGTCGTAGAAATCGTCGAGCGCGTTGTCGCTTTCGCACACCGCCAGCGCCGCATCGGGGTTGCGCGCGGCGAAGGCGTTGAGCGCGTCGTGCACCATCGCGGCGGCCATCCGGCCCATCGCGGGCAGGATCGACAGCGGCTCGATGCGATGCTCGCTTTCGATCTGCGGCACGCGGCGCGCGATGTTCTTGGCATAGTCGCCGATCCGCTCGATCACGCTGGCGATCTTGAGCGCCGCGACCACCTCGCGTAGATCGTCGGCCATCGGCGCGCGCAACGCGATGATGCGCACCGCCGTCCGCTCGACCTCGGTCTCCATCGCGTCGATCCGCTTGTCGTCGGCGGCGATGCGCGCAGCGAGCGTCGCGTCGCCGCGTTGCAGCGCCACCATCGCGTCGGCGATCGCGCTTTCGGCCAACCCGCCCATTTGCGAGATCAGCCCGCGCAACTGTCCGATGTCCTGGTCGAACGCCTTGACGGTATGTTCCTGGGTCAATGCCATCGCTGTCGTCCTCAGCCGTAGCGGCCGGTGATGTAGTCCTTCGTCCGATCCTGTCGCGGGTTCGTGAAGATGTCGGACGTGTCACCATATTCGACCAGTTGGCCGAGATGGAAGAAGGCGGTCCGCTGGCTGACGCGCGCGGCCTGTTGCATGTTGTGGGTGACGATGACGATCGCGTAGCGCCCGCGCAATTCGTGGATCAGCTCCTCGATCTTGGCGGTGGCGATCGGATCGAGCGCCGAGCACGGTTCGTCCATCAGGATCACCTCCGGATCGACCGCGATCGCGCGTGCGATGCACAGCCGCTGCTGCTGGCCACCCGACAGCGCGGTGCCGCTGTCGGACAGGCGATCCTTCACCTCGTTCCACAGCCCGGCGCGGGTGAGCGAGCGTTCGACGATCTGGACCAGATCGGCCTTCGATCGCGCCAGCCCATGGATGCGTGGGCCGTAGGCGACGTTCTCGAAAATCGATTTCGGAAACGGATTGGGCTTCTGGAAGACCATGCCGACGCGTGCGCGCAACTGCACGACGTCCATCGCCTTGGCATAGATGTCCTCGCCGTCCAGCCGCACGTCGCCCTCCACGCGCGCCCCCGGGATCGTGTCGTTCATGCGGTTGAGCGTGCGCAGGAACGTCGACTTGCCGCAGCCCGACGGGCCGATGAAGGCGGTGACGTCCTCTCGCCGCACGTCGATCGACACGTCGCGGATCGCCTGTTTGCGACCGTAGAAGACGTTGACCCCGGTGGCGGTCATCTTGGGGGCGGCGTTGTTCATCACCAGCGGGTCTCGAATCGATTGCGGAGGTAGATCGCGACGCCGTTCATCGTGAGCAGCACGACCAGAAGGACGATGATCGCGGCGGACGTCTTCTCGACGAAGCCTTGCTGCACCTCGTCGGACCACAGGAAGATCTGCAAGGGCAGCACGGTGGCCGGATCGGTGAGCTTGCCCGGCGGCGCGGCGATGAACGCGCGCATCCCGATCATCAGCAGCGGCGCGGTCTCGCCCAGCGCGCGCGCCATGCCGATGATCGTGCCGGTGAGGATGCCGGGCAAGGCGAGCGGCAGGACGTGGTGGAACACGACCTGGATCGGTGAGGCGCCCAGCGCGCGCGCGGCGTCGCGGATCGATGGCGGAACGGCGGTGATTGCGTTGCGCCCGGCAATGACGATGACCGGCATCGTCATCAGGGCCAGCGTCAGCCCGCCGACGATCGCGCCCGAGCGCGGCATGTGGAACGTGCCCAGGAACACCGCGAGCCCCAGCAGCCCGAAGATGATCGATGGCACCGCCGCCAGGTTGTTGATCGACACCTCGATCATGTCGGTCCAGCGATTGCGGGGCGCATATTCCTCCAGGTACAGCGCGGAGAGCACGCCGATCGGGAAGGCGAGCGCCAGCGTGACGATCATCGTCAGCAGCGAGCCCTTGAGCGCGCCCCAGATTCCGACCCGGGTGGGATCTGTGGCATCGGCGCCGGTGAAAAAGCGGGTGTTGAGCGCGCGCGAGAGGCGGTTGCCGAGCGCGGCGACCTTCGCCTCGCTGTCCGGCGTGCCCTTTCCTTTGTACGCCATGTCGATCGCGGTGATGACCGGCACGTCGATCGTGGCGGGGGTATGCAACAGCGCGGGATCGCGCTTGATCGCGTCGCGCACGCGCAGCCAAGCGCCATCCGACAGCAGGCTCGATCCGCCCAGCGCCGGATAGGCATCGTCCGCCGCCGCATCCACGGCACGCTCCAGCCCGGCGCCGGCCAGCGCGAAATCGGCACCGCTGCCGTCGAGCCGCGCCGGTTCGATCGCGATCCGCCCGCGCAGATCGATCGGCAGCGCGATCCGCGTCTCCGTGAACCCGCTGGCCCCTTGCGCCAACATGGTGGCGAGCAGGTAGACGAGGAACGCCGCGGACGCGAAGACCGCCGCCAGCCCGATTAGCCGAAAGCGTCGTTCCGCCGCGTAGCGACGGCGAACGCGGCGTTGCATCGCCGGGGTCTGCCAGTCGGTCGGGCGCTGTTCCGCCGGGGAAGGAGCGGCGGGCCTATTCATAGGATTCACGGTAACGGCGCACGACGATCAGCGCGACGACGTTGAGGAGCAAGGTGATGACGAACAGCGTCAGCCCCAGCGCGAAGGCGGCCAGCGTCTTGGCGGAGTCGAACGCCGCCTCTCCGGTCAGCAGGTCCACGATCTGCTTGGTGACGGTCGTGGTGCTGGCGAAGGGATTGAGCGTCAGCGTCGCCACGCCGGATGCGGCCATTACGACGATCATGGTCTCCCCGATCGCGCGGCTGACCGCGAGGAGCACCCCGCCGACGACGCCGGGCAGTGCGGCGGGGACGAGGATGCGACGGATCGTCTCCGAACTGGTCGCGCCCATCGCCAGGCTGCCGTCGCGCATCGACGCAGGCACCGCCGACAGGGAATCATCGGCCATCGACGACACGAAGGGGATGATCATCACCCCCATCACCAGCCCGGCGGCCAACGCGCTTTCCGACGACGTCCAGCGGATGCCCAGCGACACACCGAGATCGCGGACCGCCGGCGCGACGGTGAGCGCGGCGAAATAGCCGTAGACGACGGTCGGGACGCCGGCGAGCACCTCCAGCATCGGCTTCATCCAGCGCCGCGTGGTCTGGTGGGCATATTGGGTGAGGTAGATCGCACTCATCAGCCCCAGCGGCACCGCGACCGCCATGGCGATGATCGCGCCGATGAAGAACGTTCCCCAGAACAGCGGGAGCGCGCCCAGCGTGGCGCCCGGGTCGCGCGCGTCGATCACCTGCGGGCTCCAATGGGTGCCGAACAGGAACTGGGTGATCGGCACGATGCGGAAGAAGCGCGCGCTTTCGACCATCAGCGAGACGACGATGCCGATCGTGGTGAGAATCGCGATCAGCGAGGCGACGAGCAGCACGATCATCACCACCCGCTCGACCTGCGTGCGGGCCGAGAAGCCGGGACGCACGCGCAGGAAGGCCGATGCCCCACCGCCAAAGGCCAGCAACAGCGCGATCGCGGTCGCGATCCAGTCGTAATGCGATTGGGCGCGGGCATAGGCGGGCGCCAGCCGCTCGGACAGCGGATGGAAGGCGCCCCAGCTGTCGCCGGCGGCCAGGTTGCGCGCCTCCGACAGGATCGCGGCGCGGTCCAGCCCCGGCGGTGGCAGGCCGGCGGCGCCCGGCGTCGCCAGCACCGCGTCGGTGACCAGCGCCGGCGCGACGAAGTGCCAGACCAGCAGGAAGACGAGCGCGGGCAGCAGCGTCCACATCGCCACGAACCAGCCGTGATGCTGCGGCAGCGAGCTGAAGCGGCGCGTCGCGGTACTGCGGAAGCGCCCGGCGCGCGCGCGGGCGGTGACCCAGCCGATCAGCCCCAGCGCCGCGATCAGGAAAAGAAGTGCCAGCGCCGACATCAGTGCAACGTCCGGGGGTCCAGCGCGGTCTCGTTCGCGATGATCGCAGCCGAGCGGCGCTGCACGTCGATCGGCGAGGCGATCAGCCCGCGCTTCACCAGCGGCCCATCCGCCCCCCACAGCGCGGCATATTGGCGCAGGAAGGCGCGCAGGCCGGGGATGGCACGCAGATGCGCTTTCTTGACGTAGATGTAGAGGGGGCGCGCGCCGGGGTAGGTGCCGGCGGCGATCGTCGCATAGGTCGGGATGATGCCGCCGAGCGGGACACCGCGCACGACCCCGGCATTCTCCTCCAGATAGCCGTAGCCGAAGATGCCGAGCGCATTGGGGTTCGAGCGCAGCTTCTGGACGATCAGATTGTCGTTCTCGCCCGCGTCGACATAGGCGCCGTCCTCGCGGATCCGCTGACACCGCGTGGCGAAGGCGTTCGGATCGCGCTCGTGCAGCGCGATCGTGTCCGGCTCGACCGCCTCGCAGCCCTTGGCCATCACCAGCTCGGCCAGTGCGTCGCGCGTGCCGCTGGTCGCGGGCGGACCGTAGACCTGGATCGGAGTCGCAGGCAGCGCGGGATTGACGTCGCGCCACAGCCGCGCGGTGTTGGGGCGACCGAACGGCGCATCGGCGAGCGCGCGATAGAGATCGGCCGGGGTGAGCGCCAGGCCCGGGCCGTCCAGCGCCTCGGCGATCGCGACGCCATCGATGCCGATCTGGATCTCGAGAATTGCATCCACGCCGTTACGCGTGCACGCGTCATATTCCGTGCGGCGTAGGCGCCGCGAGGCATCCTCGATATCCGGGTGCGATGCGCCGATACCGGCGCAGAACAGGCGGAAGCCGGCGCCGGTGCCGGTCGACTCGATCACCGGAGGGCGCGCGCGCGGATTGTTGGCGAGATATTGCTCGGCCACCGTCGTGGTGAAGGGGTAGACGGTGGACGATCCGACCACCGTGATCTGATCGCGCGATCCCTCCCCGCCGCCCGCCGCCTGGTCGACGCAGCCCGTCAGCCCGCCCGCACATGCGAGCAGGATCGTGGCTGCAAGCGCCTGGACGAATCGCGACATCGTTTCCCCGGACGGGCGTTCGCCGCAACGGCGGCCCTTGTGCAGCGCGCCGTGTGACATCAAGGTTACGCCTTCATGACAGCGGTTTCGATGCCGGCAGCGTCACCGTCACGCGCGTGCCCACGCCGACGGCGCTGGCGATGTCCAGCCGCCCGCGATGCCGCTCCACGATATGCTTGACGATCGCCAGACCCAGCCCGGTGCCGCCGACCGACCGGCTGCGACCCGGATCGACGCGGTAGAAACGCTCCGTCAGGCGCGGCAGATGTTCGGGGGGAATGCCGTCGCCGTGATCGACGACGCGCAGCACGACGTTCTGCGCCTGCGGCAACAGCGACACCTCGACCGGGGTATCGGCGCGCCCGTACTTCATCGCGTTGCCGATCAGATTATGGAGCAGTTGCGACAATTGCACCGGATCGCCGGTGACCTGCGGCACCGCTTCGCCCAGATCCAGACGGATGTCGGCGCCACGATCGCCGTGGGTGGTGGACAGCGTGTCGCACACCTCCTGCGCCAGCTCCCCGATATCGACCGCCGCGCGCAATTCGCGGAACTTCTCCGCCTCGATCCGCGACAGGCTCATCAGATCCTCGACCAGCCGCTCCATCCGGCGCGCCTCGTCGAAGACGATGCCGAGGAAGCGTTTGCGGATGCCCGGATCGTCCCCCGCCTCGTCGGCGAGCGTCTCGACATACCCCAGGATCGAGGCCAGCGGCGTGCGCAGCTCGTGACTGGCGTTGGCGACGAAATCGACGCGCATCTTCTCGGCGGCATGCTGGCCGGTGCGGTCGACGAGCTGCACCAGCCGCGCGTCCTCGCCGATCGCGGCGGTGTGCATCTGCCAGCGCTGGTCGAGCGTGCCGATGCCCACCAGGTCGACCGGCTCGGCCGCGCCCGCCGACAGATGCTCGGCGGCGCCGGGATGGCGGATCGCGACGCGCGCGTCCTCGCCCAGGATATGATCGCCCAACAGCTTGCGGGCCGGCGCGTTGGCCAGCGCCACGCGACCACCGCGCAGCACCAGCACCGGCTCGGCGATCGCCTCCACGACCGCGTCGGGGGGAAGGTCGCTGGGCGGCGCGGAGGGCGCCGTGTCATCGGCGCCGTCGTCCTCGGGCGTGGTCGCGATGATGACCACCAGCGCGGCGGCGCCCGCCAGCGCGGCCAGGCCGGCCTGGCCATCGTGCGAGAGCAGGAACACCACGATCGCGGTCGCCACCGCGATCGCGACCGCCAGCCAGGTGCGCAGGGGGAGTTCGTCGATCACCCGCCGGTCGATAGCGCAGCCGGACGGGCTTGGGCAGGGGTCAGCGGCGCTGCATGCGCCGTCCGATCCACACCACCACCAGCACGCCGATGATCACCGCGGTATCCGCCACCCAGTCCATGATGTCGCAGTCGCGATGCAGCGCCGGGATCGATTGCACAACCTCGATCATCGCGCCGAGGAACGACAGCCGCTCACCGATGCGCAGCAGCGAGCCGGTGGGAAACGCCAGCACCGACAGGATCGTCAGCGTGGCAAAGGCGGCCATGTGCTGCCATTTGTCATAGACTTCCACCTGCACCGCCGGGTGCGGGTTGATCGCCATGTAGAGGGCGAAGGCGGTCGCGGCGATCAGCGCCAGCAGCCAGGGAAGACGAACCTGCGTCATGCCAGTCGCTCCAGCGTGGGGATCAAGGCGTCGAAGCCGTGGATGACGGCATCCGCCCGAAGCTCCTCCACCGGCTGCATGAGGAAGCCGAACGAACAGGCGACCGCGGGCAGCCCGGCGGTATGCGCGGCGCGGATGTCATAGATCGAATCGCCGACGAAGGCCGCGCGCCCGCCACCACAGCGCTCCACCATCGCATCGATCGGCAGGCGCGACGGCTTGCCGTTGCCCGGCCCCATCGTGTCGCCGCCGATGATCGTCGCGAAACGCGGGGTGAGCGCCAGCGCATCCAGCACCTGGCGGGCCAGCGCCTCCAGCTTGTTGGTGACGATCGCCAGCGTGACTCCCATCGCCGCCAGCCGGTCCAGCGTGTCGAGCGCATGCGGAAACGGGCGCGTGAGGACCGCGATGTTCGCGGTGTAGTAATCGAGCAGACGGCGTTGCAGCACGTCCAGCTCCGCCTCGGTGCACCCGCCGGTCGCGGCCATGCCCTGCGCCAGCATGTGGCGCGCGCCGCCACCGATCATGGTTTTGACCCGCTCGACCGGCAGCGGCGGGCGATCCACGCTGGCCAGCGCGTGATTGAGGGCGGCCGCGAGATCGCCGGAGGTGTCGAGCAAGGTGCCGTCGAGATCGAACCCGACGATCGGGAAGGGGAAGTGGGTCATCGGCTGCGCGCGTTGCCGTGCGCCACTGGAATTGGCAAGCAAAGGGTGGCAGGGCGTGGCCATGCCGAGCCGCAACATCGCCGTCGTCGTCCTTGCCGCGGGTAAGGGCACCCGCATGAAATCCGACCTGCACAAGGTGCTGCATCCGATCGCGGGGCGCCCGATGCTGCTGCACCTGCTGAGCGCGGCGCAAACGCTGTCGCCCGAACGCACCGTGGTGGTGACCGGCGCGGGGCGCGAGCAGGTCGAGGCCGCGGTAGCGCCGCTGGGCGCGAAGATCGCGGTACAGGCCGAGCAGCTCGGCACCGGCCATGCCGTGATGCAGGCCGAGGCGGCGTTGGTCGGGTTTGATGGCGATGTGCTGATCCTTTACGGCGACGTGCCGCTGGTGCGTGCCGAGACGATGCGCGCGATGATCGATCGGCTGAACGCGGCCGATGCGCCGTCGGTGGTCGTGCTGGGGTTCCGGCCTGCCGATCCGGGCGCCTATGGACGGTTGATCGTTGGCGAGGGGAGCGACCGGCTCGAGAAGATTGTCGAGTTCAAGGATGCATCCGCCGAGGAACGTGCGGTGACGCTGTGCAACACCGGGCTGATGGCGGCGCGATCGGCGGACCTGTTCGCGTTGCTGGCGAAGCTGGGCAACGACAATGCGGCGGGCGAATATTACCTGACCGACGTGGTCGAGCTGTCGGGGAAAGCCGCGGTGATCGAGGCCGACGCGGGTGAGGTGACGGGGGTGAACAGCCGGGGCGAACTGGCGATGGTCGAGGCGGCCTGGCAGCAGGCGCGCCGCGCGCAGGCGATGGCCGATGGTGCGACGCTGATCGCGCCGGAGACGGTGTGGTTCGCGCACGACACCCGGCTGGGTCGTGATGTCGTGATCGAGCCGAACGTCGTATTCGGACCGGGCGTCACAGTGGGTGACGGTGCGACAATCCATGCCTTCAGCCACCTCGAAGGTGCCGACGTGGGCGCCAACGCGCAGGTCGGCCCCTATGCCAGGCTCCGGCCCGGCGCGGTGCTGGCGGAGCAGGCGAAGGTCGGCAATTTCGTCGAGGTGAAGAAGGCGAACGTCGGCGTCGGCGCGAAGGTGAGCCATCTGACGTACATCGGCGACGCGGATGTCGGCGCCCACGCCAATATCGGTGCCGGTACGATCACCTGCAACTACGACGGTTTCTTCAAGTATCGCACCGTCATCGGGGCGGGGGCGTTCATCGGTTCGAACAGCGCGCTGGTCGCGCCGGTGACGATCGGTGACGGCGCGATCGTCGGGGCAGGTTCCGTTGTTGTCCGGGATGTTACGGCGGATTCACTTGCCTTGGCACGCGGCCGGCAGGAAGAGCGCGGCGGCTGGGCGAAGCGCTTTCGCGATGCGATGACGGCGAAGAAGAAGGGCGGCAAGTAACATGTGCGGTATCGTCGGTATCCTGGGTCATGACGATGTGGCCGATCGCCTGCTCGACGGGCTGAAGCGCCTGGAATACCGCGGTTACGACTCCGCCGGGATCGCGACGATCGTCGATGGCGCGATCGAGCGGCGGCGCGCGTCGGGCAAGCTGGTCAACCTCGGCAAGGAACTGGCGGCGCATCCGCTGCCCGGCACGACCGGGATCGCGCACACCCGCTGGGCGACGCATGGCGGCCCGACGACCAACAACGCGCACCCGCATGCCACCGACGAGGTTGCGGTCGTCCACAACGGCATCATCGAGAATTTCAAGTCGCTGCGTGAGGAGTTGCAGGCGCGTGGCCGCGTCTTCACCAGCGAGACCGACACGGAGGTCGTCGCTCACCTGATCAGCGAGCAGGTCGAAGGCGGCAAGACCCCGATCGAGGCGGTGCGCGAGGTGCTGCCGCGCCTCCATGGCGCGTTCGCGCTGGCCATTCTGTTCCGCAGCCATCCCGAGCTGCTGATCGGCGCGCGGCTCGGTTCGCCGCTGGTCGTCGGCTATGGCGACGACGAGACGTATCTGGGATCGGACGCGCTGGCGCTGGCCCCGCTGACGCAGCGGATCGCGTATCTGGAAGAAGGCGACTGGGTGGTCTGCGCGCGGGACGGCACGCAGGTCTATGATCGCGCCAACCAACCGGTCGAGCGCCCGGTCACCATCTCCGGCGTCACCGGCGCGCTGATCGACAAGGGCAATCACCGCCACTTCATGCAGAAGGAGATCTACGAACAGCCGATCGTGGTCGCGCAGACGCTGCGCAGCTATCTTCAGCGGTTTGAGGGCAAGATTGTGCTGCCGATCCCCGATTTCGATCTGTCGGGCATCCGCCGTGTGACGATCGTGGCGTGCGGCACCAGCTTCTATGCCGGCATGGTCGCCAAATACTGGTTCGAACAGTTCGCGCGCGTGCCCGTCGACCTCGATGTCGCCAGCGAGTTCCGATATCGCGCGCCGGTGATGGAAGAGGGCGGGCTGGCGCTGTTCATCAGCCAGTCGGGCGAGACCGCCGACACGCTCGCCGCGCTGCGCCATGCGCGGTCGGAGAAGCAGACGATCGCGGTGGTCGTCAACGTGCCGACCAGCACGATGGCGCGCGAGGCCGATCTGTTGCTGCCGACCCACGCCGGGCCGGAGATCGGGGTGGCCTCCACCAAGGCCTTCTCCTGCCAGCTCGCCGTGCTCGCTGCCCTCGCCGCGAACCTCGCCAAGGCGAAGGGACGGCTGACGGAGGCCGAGGAGCGCAGCATCGTCCGGCAGTTGGCGGAGGCGCCTGCCGCGATCAACGGCGCGCTGGCCTATGACGAATCGATCGAGGCGATCGCGGGCGTCATCGCGGGCGCGCGCGACGTGTTGTACCTGGGGCGCGGCACCGACTATCCGCTCGCGCTGGAAGGCGCATTGAAGCTGAAGGAAATCAGCTACATCCATGCCGAAGGTTATGCGGCGGGCGAGATGAAGCACGGCCCGATCGCGCTGATCGACGAGAACGTGCCGGTCGTCGTCATCGCGCCGTCGGGGCCGCTGTTCGACAAGACCGTCAGCAACATGCAGGAAGTGCAGGCGCGCGGCGGCAAGGTCGTGCTGATCAGCGACTATGACGGCATTCAGGCGGCGGGCGAGAATTGCGTCGCGACGATCACGATGCCCAATGTCCATCCGCTGATCGCCCCGCTGGTCTATGCGGTGCCGGTGCAGTTGCTCGCCTATCACGTCGCGGTGGCGAAGGGCACCGACGTCGACCAGCCGCGCAACCTCGCCAAATCGGTGACGGTGGAATAAGCGCG
>CAJYSA010000013.1 GCA_913777325.1 uncultured Sphingomonas sp.
GCGATATTGGCAGGTGGTGATCGTCGCCGCGACCCCTCCCGGCCTATCCCCCCCCCTCGGCCGGGCCTGACGCCGCCCCATCGGCGCGGGGGCGCGTGCGACGCCCCCCGACGATCGATCGCGCCCCCGGAATTGGTCGCGGCTGCGACAAGATTCCGCTGTCCTCGTGCGGCGATCTTTGCCACCAGCGACGGCGTGAGGGAGGCTATGGATGCACAAGTGGTTTATCGCCGCGGCACTGGCGACGACGGGGTTTTCGGTCGTGGCTGACGCGCAGGCGCCGGCCTCGTCACGGCTCACGCTGGAGCGCGTGTTCGCCGCGCCCGACCTCGCCGGGCCGCAACCGCGCGCGCTGAAGCTGTCGCCGGACGGCACGTTGCTCACTTTCCTGCGTCCGCGCCCCGACGACAAGGACCGGCTGGATCTGTGGGCGCGCGACACGACCACCGGCGCGGAACGGATGCTGGTCGACAGCCTGAAGATCGGCACCGGCGCCGCCTTGTCGGAGGCGGAGAAGATGCAGCGCGAACGCGCGCGGATCGGCGCGCTGAAGGGGATCATCGGCTATGACTGGGCCGCGGACGGGCGCAGCCTGCTCGTCCCGATCGACGGCAACCTGTATCTCGCCGGGATCGACGGTCAGGTGCGCCGGATCACCGACGTGCCCGGCGGCGTGCTCAACGCCAACGTCTCCCCGCGCGGCGGCTTCGTCAGCTACGTGCGCGACCAGAACGTCTGGGTGCAGCCGCTGGGGCAGGGCGCCGCGCGCGCGCTGACCGACGAGGGCAAGGGCAATGTCCATTTCGGCGAGGCGGAATTCGTCGCGCAGGAGGAGATGCACCGCACCGACGGCTATTGGTGGAGCCCCGACGATCGCTATCTGGCGGTCGAGCGCTTCGACGAGACGCCCGTCAAGGTCTTCACGCGCGCCGCGATCGGCGCCACCGGCACCAGCATCTACGAACAGCGCTATCCGGCCGCCGGCACGCCGAACGTGCTGGTCGATCTCTACGTCCTGCGCGCCGACGGCTCGGGGAAGGTCAAGGTCGATCTCGGGACCGACCCGGACATCTACCTGGCGCGTGTCGACTGGCTGCCGGACGGCACCGCGTTGCTGGTGCAGCGCGAAAATCGCGCGCAGACGAGGCTCGACGTTCTGCGCGTCGACCCCGCCACCGGCAAGGCCACCGTCCTGTTCACCGAGAACGCGCGCGCCAAGAGCTGGATCAATCTTACCGACAGCTATCGCGTTTTGGGGGACGGCAGCCTGCTGTGGCGCTCCGAACGCGACGGCTACGGCCATCTGTGGCGGCTGAAGGCCGGGCGCTGGACGCAATTGACGAAGGGCGAGTGGGTCGTCACCGGGCTGGTCGGCGTCGACGAGCCGAAGGGGCTGGTCTATTTCCTCGGCACCAAGGACGACGTCCTCGAACAGCATCTCTACGCGCTCGACCTGAAAGGCGGCGCAATCACCCGCCTGACCGAGCGTGGCTGGAACAACAGCGTCACCGCCGATGGCGCGGCGCGGCGCTTCCTGGTCACCCGCTCCAACCCGAACCAGCCGCCGCAGACCTATCTGGCCGACGCGACGGGAAAGCGCGTGGCATGGATCAACGAAAATCGCGTCGATGGCACGCATCCCTATGCCCCCTATCTCGCCAGCCATCGTCCCATGCAGTTCGGCACGATCAAGGCGGCGGACGGGAAGACCGATCTCCACTGGCAGATGGTCACGCCCCGGCTGGAGCCGGGCAAGCGCTACCCGGTCTTCTTCCAGCATTATGGCGGCCCGGGCTCGCAGGGGGTGGTGCGCAACTGGAAGAACCCGCTGATCCAGTATCTGGTCGGGCAGGGCTGGATCTATTTCGAGCTGGATAATCGCGGCTCCCCCAATCGCGGCGTCGATTTCGAAAGCGCGATCTGGCACGCGATGGGCACGGTGGAGGTCGCGGATCAGCGCAAGGGCGCCGATTATCTGAAGACGCTGGCGTTCGTCGATCCCGCGCGGATCGCCACCTATGGCTGGTCCTACGGCGGCTATATGTCGCTGAAGATGATCGAGGCGGATCAGAACGTCTATGCCGCCGCGGTCTCGGGCGCGCCGGTCAGCGACTGGCACCTCTACGACACGCATTATACCGAGCGGTACATGGGCGATCCGCGCGTCGACGGCGTCGCGTATGATGCATCGCGCGCGGTGATCGATCCGAAGAAGATCGTCACGCCGATGCTGCTGATGCACGGCATGGCCGACGACAACGTCTTCCTCGACAATTCGACGAAGGTCGCCGCCGAGTTGCAGGCCGCCGACATGCCGTTCGACATGATGCTCTATCCGGGCAAGACGCATTCGGCGGTCCGCGACATCCACGTCTGGACCACGATCGAGCGATTCCTCGATCGCACCGTGCGCGACAAGCCGGAGTGAACCGTCACCACCACGGTGTCATTCCGGCGTCGCGATGATCCCATAACGCCCGGCCATGCGCTTCCTGACCCTGTTTCACCTGTCGCCGTTTCTCGACACCGCGATCAGTTACCTGACGGCCTTCGTCCTCGGCACCGCGATCGGGGCGGAGCGTCAGTATCGGCAGCGGACCGCGGGCCTGCGCACCAATGCACTGGTTGCGATCGGCGCGGCGGCGTTCGTCGACCTCGGCCAGCGGCTGGGTGGCGACGTCGAGTCGATCCGCGTCATCTCCTATGTCGTGTCGGGGATCGGTTTCCTCGGCGCGGGGGTCATCATGAAGGAGGGGATGAACGTTCGCGGCCTCAACACCGCGGCGACCCTGTGGTGTTCGGCGGCGGTCGGTGCGATCGCCGGGTCGGACATGGTGGCGGAGGCCATGTTGCTGACCGGCGTGGTCCTGTTCGCCAATACGGCGCTTCGTCCGCTGGTCGACGCGATCAACCGCATCCCATTCGCCGGCGGTACGGTCGAGGCGACCTATAGCGTCACGATCACCGTCGCGGTGGAGGGGGCGGGGCCGCTGGGCGACCTGCTGGTCGAGCATCTCGAACAGGCGCAATTGCCGGTCGCCGATCTCGCGACGCAGGATCGCGGCGACGAGCAGGTCGCGCTGGTCGCCACGCTGGTCGGCACGAATGTCGCGGATGGTGAACTGGATGCCCTGGTCGAGCATCTGTCGACGGTCCACGGTATCGACCATGCCACCTGGCAGGTGAGCACGCACGATTAGGAAAGCGGATGGACGTTCCCGCGCAACGTCGATAGGGCGCTGCCATCAGCGGAGGTTTTGATGGGTTATCGGGTGGTGGTGGCGGGTGCCACGGGCAATGTCGGGCGCGAGATGGTCAACATCCTCGCCGAGCGGCAGTTTCCGGCGGACGAGATCGCGGTGCTGGCATCGTCGCGCTCGGTCGGCGACCAGATCGAATATGGCGACACCGGCAAGATGTTGACGGTGAAGAATATCGAGCATTTCGATCCCGCCGGCTGGGACATGGCGCTGTTCGCGATCGGCAGCGAGGCGACCGCGGTCTACGCGCCGAAGTTCGCCGCCGCCGGTTGCACCGTGATCGACAATTCCTCGCTCTACCGCATGGATCCGGACGTGCCGCTGATCGTGCCGGAGGTGAATGCCGAGGCGATCGACGGCTATCGTGCGAAGAACATCATCGCCAATCCGAATTGCTCGACCGCGCAGATGGTCGTCGCGCTCAAGCCGCTGCACGATGCCGCCACGATCAAGCGCGTCGTCGTCGCCACCTATCAATCGGTGTCGGGCGCGGGCAAGGTCGGCATGGACGAGCTGTTCGAGCAGAGCCGCAACATCTTCGTCGGCGATTCCGCCGAGCCGAAGAAGTTCACCAAGCAGATCGCCTTCAACGTCATCCCGCACATCGACAGCTTCCTGGACGACGGCTCGACCAAGGAAGAGTGGAAGATGGTCGTCGAGACCAAGAAGATCCTCGATCCCAAGATCAAGGTCACCGCCACCTGCGTCCGCGTGCCGGTGTTCGTCGGCCATTCCGAGGCGCTGAACATCGAGTTCGAGAACGAGCTGTCGGCGGAGGACGCCCAGAACATCCTGCGCGAGGCGCCCGGCGTGATGCTGGTCGACAAGCGCGAGGACGGTGGCTACGTCACGCCGATCGAAAGCGCCGGCGATGACGCGACCTACGTCAGCCGCGTGCGCGAGGATCCCACCGTCGACAACGGTCTCGCGCTCTGGTGCGTCAGCGACAACCTCCGCAAGGGCGCCGCGCTCAACGCGGTGCAGATCGCCGAGCTGCTCGGGCGTCGCCACCTGAAGAAGGCCGACGAGGCCGGCGCTGACGACTTTCAGGCCGTCCTGACCGCCGAGTAACGCCACCCGCGATCATGGCAGGCGCGCGCCGATAATCTCGGCGCGCGCCCCTTGACCGCGCGCCCCATCGTCACAGCCCGGCCCCGCCCGTCATTGCGAGCGCAGCGAAGCAATCCAGGGCGTCCTGACGGCCCGGTCGATCGCCGCACGACCCGCGTCATGGCGAACCAACGCTATGTCATCGCCGTCCACGAAACTCAGCGATCGACTCCCTCGCCCAACGCCGCAGCCCCGCCCGTCCTTGCGAGCACAGCGAAGCAATCCAGAGCGTCCTGACGGCCCAATGGATCGCCGCACGACCCGCGCCATGGCCAACCGACGTGACGTCACCACCGTCCACGAAGTCCGGCGATCGACTCCCTCACCCAACGCCGCAGCCCCGCCCGTCCTAGCGAGCACAGCGAAGCGATCCAGAGCGTCCTGACGACCCAATGGATCGCCGCACGACCCGCGCCATGGCGAACCAACGTTCTGTCATCGCCGGCCCCGGAACCACCGATCGATGCCCCGCTCCAACCGCGGCCCGCCCATCATCACCGGCACAGCACCCTGACGCACCCCCGTAGCGCGCCGCCACGCGCGCCATCCGCGACGGCCCGCGCCCTCAATATCCCCGATAGCGCCCCGGGCGATGCCAGGCGATCAGGATGCCGCTGATCGCCGCCGACGATACCGCCGACCATCCGACGCGTTCCGCCGGCAGGAAGGCGAGCGCGGTCAGCAGGATCAGCGCGTCGATCGCCATCTGCGTCCGCCCCGCGTTCCATCCGCGTGTCTTCTGCAGCCACAGCGTCACCACGCCTGTCCCGCCGATCCCGGCATGATGCCGCGCCAGCGCCAGGGCGCCGAACCCGATCACCGATCCCCCCGCCAGCGCCGCGAACGCGGGGTCGATATGCGCGATGGTCAGCCCGATCCGCGTCCACGTTCCCAGCAACGCCACCCCCGCGCCGACCAGCACGGTGCGCAGCGTGAACCGCCGCCCCATCGCTTTCCACGCCACCCACATGAAGGGCAGGTTGATCAGCGTGAACAGCACCCCCGTCGGCAGCGGCACGGCATAGGAGATCAGCAGCGCGATCCCGGCCGTGCCGCCGGTCACCAGCCCGGCGGCGTGGAGCAACGCCAGTCCCAGCACGACCAGGATGCAACCGAGCGTCAGCGCATAGGCGTCCTCGATCGCCGAATGGGGGATGGGTTCGTCGGGGGTCACGCGGCGTTCCTACCCGCCCCGCGATCTTGCTGCAACGCAGCATCGGTGGACCGCCGCGTCGGTCGCGTTTAGAGCCGCTCCATCGCGCACCGCTCGCGCCCGGTCGGCGGCGTTCGGCATCATGGTCGACCATCGAGCGTGCCGGTGACGGTTATTTTGGCGCGGGACGTGGCACCAGACGCCGCTCGCGCGGCACCAGCAAGTGGATCGAATCGCGTGACCGACATTGCACCCCGATATTTCGACAGCTTCGATGGACAGGCCATCGCTTGGCGCGAACTGGGGGACGGGCGCCCGGTCGTCCTGATCCACGGCTTCTTCTCCGATGCGCGGACCAATTGGCTAAAGTACGGACATGCCAGTGCAATCGCGGCGGCGGGCTTCCGCGTCATCATGCCCGATCTGCGCGCGCACGGCGACAGCGCCCGCCCGCACGACCCCGCCGCCTATCCGCCCGACGCACTGGCGAAGGATGGTCACGCCTTGGTCGAACATCTCGGTCTAACTGACTACGATCTCGGCGGATATTCTCTTGGGGCGCGGACGGTGGTGCGGATGCTGGCGACCGGCGCCGCCCCGCGCCGGGTGATCGTCTCGGGCATGGGGTTCGACGGCATCACCCGCGCCGACCGTCGTGCCGGACACTTCCGCAACATCCTGACGAACCTGGGGAAACACGAGCGTGGCAGCCCCGAATGGATGGCCGAGGCGTTCCTGAAGACCACCGGCGGCGATCCCGTCGCGCTGCTAGGGATCATCGACACCTTCGTCGGCACCCCCGCCGACGTATTGGATACGATCGCCCAACCCACCCTGGTCGTCTGCGGCAAGGACGATGACGACAACGGCTCGGCTCCGGAGTTGGCCGATGCCCTGCCGCATGCACGCTATGTCGAGGTGCCCGGCAACCACATGAGCGCGGTGACCAAACCCGAACTCGGCCAGGCGATCGCTGACTTCCTCGCTGGGTAACTATCCGACATCAAAGCAGGAAAAAGGTGGTGCCGGCCCGATTGTGTCGGGGCCGGCACCCGGTCGTCACGCCTTTTCGGGGATCGTGTTCTCGTCGGCGATGCCGGCCTCGAACGAGGCGGACGGGTCCTTGCCGTCGGGCTGATGGGCCTTGCCGCGCTTGAAATCTTCCGGCTTGGGCGGTCGTGGCGTCGATCCGCGCAACGTCAGCAACGCCGCCGTCGCCGCCGCACCGATCGCGGCGACTCCGCCCGCGATCGCCGCCGCGCTCCATTTGCCGCCAACCTTCTCGATCGCCGCCGATCCGCGCGACGCCGGTTTGCGCGACGCCGCGCGCGGGCGCTTGGCCGCCGGCTTCCTGGCGGCGGTGTTGGCCGTTTCCGCCTTCGTTTCCTTGGGCTTGGCCGTTTTCGATCCTGCCTTTGCGGTGCTGGTGCGCGGCGTGGCGGCCTTGGGCGCCGCGGCCTTACGCGGCGCGCGGCGGCGCGGGGTGGCCGGCTTGGACGCAGCCGCTGGCGTGTCGGTGGAATCGTCGGCCATGATCGGCTCCCTTTTCAATGGTTTCGGGGGCGCAACGCACGGCAGGCGTGGTGTTTCCGAACGTCAGCGGAATGGCGGCTCGTTGAACGCGCGCAGCTTGCGGCTATGGAGCTTCGCGCCCTCGCGCCGCAGTTCCTCGCAGGTCTCGATCCCGATGCGCATATGCTCGCTAATGGCGCGTTCGTAGAAGCGGTTCGCCTGCCCCGGCAGCTTCAGCTCGCCATGCAGCGGCTTGTCCGACACGCACAGCAACGTCCCGTAAGGCACTCTGAAGCGGTATCCTTGTGCGGCGATCGTCGCCGATTCCATGTCGATCGCCACCGCCCGGCTCAGCGAGAAGCGCAGGGCCGAGCGCGCGTAGCGCAGCTCCCAGTTGCGATCGTCGGTGGTGACGATCGTGCCGGTGCGCAGCCGTCGCTTCAATTCGTCACCCGACTGCCCGGACACCGTCTCCGCCGCACGCGCCAGCGCCTGCTGCACTTCCGCGATGGCGGGCACCGGAATTTCCGGTGGCAGCATGTCGTCCAGCACGTGATCGTCGCGCAGATAGGCGTGCGCCAGCACGTAATCCCCGATCCGCTGCGACGGGCGCAGACCACCGCAATGCCCGATCATCAGCCACGCCTCCGGGCGCATCACGGCAAGGTGGTCACAGATCGTCTTGGCGTTCGACGGCCCGACGCCGATGTTGACCAGGGTGATGCCGGTGCGGTCGTCCGCCATCAGGTGATAGGCGGGCATCTGCAAACGCCGCCACGCGCTGTCGTCCAGCATGGCGGGATCGTCCCCGGCCTTGAACAACACGCCGCCCGGTCCGGACAGCGCGGTGAAGCGTCCGCCCTCGCTCACCTGCTGTGCGCCCCAGCGAACGAATTCATCGACATAGCGGTGATAGTTCGTGAACAGGACGTAGCGCTGCACATGCTCGGGCGGGGTGCCGGTATAGTGGCGGAGCCGCGCGAGGCTGAAGTCGGTGCGCAGACCGTCGAACAGCGCCAGTGGGCGCGTGCCGTCCAGCGAGGCCCACAGGCCGTCGGCGATCTCGTCACCGATGAACGCCAGCTCGGTGGTGGGGAAGTAACGCGCGAGTTCGGCGGCGGAGGTGGCATCAAGGCTGAGTGCGTGGCCCGCGTCGATGACATAGGGATAGGGGATTTCCTGCGTTCCCGACACCGCCTCGACCGAGACGTCGTAATCCTCGATCAACAGCGTCAATTGCTCGACCAGATAGTCGCTGAAGACCGCCGGCTTCGTCACGCTGATGCGATATTCGCCCGGGCTGACCAGCCGCCCGAACGAGCGCATCGGCGTCGGGCGCCCGTCGTCGCCCGCGAAGCGCAGCCGGATCTCGGGATACGCGAACGAGCCGTCGGTGCGCGCGCTGCGATCCGGCACGCTGCCATCGGCGATATAGGCGGTGATCGCTGCCTTCAGTCGATCGACGGAGGCGGTGTAGAGCCGGTCGAGTTCCCGGACGAGGTCGTTCGCTGTCATGTCGGACGGTTATATAGTCCGTGTGACCTCGGCAAGTCGCCCCGCCGCGCGGGCGGGGCGTCCATCGATCACAGCGTGTCGAGCAGGTGGTCGGCGGAGCTGACGCGGAACTCGCCCGGCTCCTCGACATGCAGCGACTCGACCGTGCCGTCGTTGACGATCATCGCGTATCGCTGGCTGCGCTTGCCCATGCCGAACTTGGTGCCGTCCATGTCCAGCCCCAGTGCGGTGGCGAAATCGCCGTTGCCATCGGCCAGCATCGTGATGCCCTGCGCATCGCTGGCCTTGGCCCACGCCTCGAGCACGAATGGATCGTTGACCGAGGTGCAGGCGATTTCCTCCACGCCCTTGGCCTTCAGCGCGTCGGCCTTTTCGACGAACCCCGGCAGATGCTTGGCCGAGCAGGTCGGGGTGAAGGCGCCCGGCACCGCGAACAGCGCGACGCGGCGGCCCTTGAAATAGCTGCCCGTATCGACCGGCTCGCGCCCGTCGGGGGTCAGTCGGGTGAGCTGGACGGACGGAAGAGAGTCGCCGATGCCGATGGTCATGAAGTTAACTCCGATCAGGACATGATGGTGCGATGCCGTGTGCGCCGCGCGATTTCAAGCTTTGGCAAGCGCGACACGAACGCCTAGATCGGTGAAATGGAGCAAGCGACCTTTCTGACCGGCCAGTTCCTGCTGGCGATGCCGGGCATCGGCGACGCACGCTTCGATCATTCGGTGATCGCGATGTGCAGCCACGACGAGCAGGGCGCATTGGGCATCGGGATCGGCGCGACCGTCAACGGGCTGGGGCTGCACGAGGTGCTGGAGCAGCTGGAGATCGCCCCGGGCGTCGCACCCGATGCGCCGGTGCATTTCGGTGGCCCGGTCGAGCCGCGCCGCGGCTTCGTGCTGCATACCGCCGACTGGGGCGGTCAGGACACGCTCGATGTGGCGGGACGCTGGCGATTGTCGGGAACGCTGGACGTGCTGCGCGCGATCGCCGCGGGCACCGGTCCGGCCCGCTGGCTTGTCGCGCTGGGCTATGCCGGCTGGGGGCCGGGGCAGCTCGAAAGCGAATTGACGCGCCACGGCTGGCTGAACGTCGAGGACCATACCGACATGCTGTTCGATACGGTGGTGGACGAACGCTGGACGCGCGGCTTCGTGGCGGCGGGGGTCGATCCGCGGCTGCTGTCGAGCCAGAGCGGGCATAGCTGAGCGCCGCCGATCCGCGGCGCGCCGCATCCGCGACCACATATAAAGATACCTTTATATTTGATCCGCGTCCCGTTCGCCGCTAAGGCGCGCGGATGCCGATCGGTGTGGGTGCACGCCTTGGTCGGCCTCATCTGAGTGGAGACAACGCCGTGGCAACCGCCCCCGTTCTCGAGAACAACGACTACGTCATCAAGGATATCGGTCTGGCCGACTTCGGCCGTGCGGAGATCAACATCGCCGAGACCGAGATGCCGGGCCTGATGGCGCTGCGCGAGGAATATGGCGCGTCGCAGCCGCTCAAGGGCGCGCGCATCACCGGCTCGCTGCACATGACGATCCAGACGGCGGTGCTGATCGAGACGCTGGTCGCGCTGGGCGCCGATGTCCGCTGGGCGACCTGCAACATCTTCTCGACGCAGGACCATGCCGCCGCCGCCATCGCCGCTGCCGGAATCCCGGTGTTCGCGGTGAAGGGCGAGACGCTCGCGGAATATTGGGACTATGTCGGCGACATCTTCAACTGGGGTGCCGACACGGACGGCACCACCGCCAACATCATCCTCGACGACGGCGGCGACGCGACGATGTTCGCGCTGTGGGGCGCGAAGCTGGAAGCGGGCGCGACCTTCGGCGAGCCGGAGAATGACGAGGAGGTCGAGTTCCAGCGGTCGGTGAAGGCGTTCATCGCCAAGTATCCGGGCTATCTGACCCAGACCGTCAAGAACCTGAAGGGCGTGTCGGAAGAGACGACCACCGGCGTCCACCGCCTGTACGAGATCGCGAAGAAGGGCGAGCTGCCGTTCCCGGCGATCAACGTGAACGACTCGGTCACCAAGTCGAAGTTCGACAACCTGTACGGCTGCAAGGAATCGCTGGTCGACGCGATCCGCCGCGCCACCGACGTGATGCTGGCCGGCAAGGTCGCGTGCGTCGCGGGCTTCGGCGACGTGGGCAAGGGCTCGGCACAGTCGCTGCGTAACGGCGGCGCGCGCGTGCTGGTCACCGAAATCGACCCGATCTGCGCGCTGCAGGCGGCGATGGAGGGCTTCGAGGTCGTGACGATGGACGAGGCGGTGAAGCGCGCGGACATCTTCTGCACCGCCACCGGCAACGCCGACGTCATCACCGCCGATCACATGAAGGCGATGAAGCCGATGTCGATCGTGTGCAACATCGGCCACTTCGACAGCGAGATCCAGATCGCGGCGCTCAGCAACTACGACTGGACCGAGGTGAAGCCGGGCACCGACCTGGTGAAGTTCCCGGACGGCAAGCAGATCATCATCCTCGCCAAGGGGCGTCTGGTGAACCTGGGCTGCGCGACCGGCCACCCGTCGTTCGTGATGTCGGCGTCGTTCACCAACCAGACGCTGGCGCAGATCGAGCTGTGGACCAAGTCCGAGAACTACAAGAACGAAGTGTACGTTCTGCCCAAGCACCTCGACGAGAAGGTCGCTGCGCTGCACCTCGAAAAGCTGGGCGTCCAGCTCTCGAAGCTGACCGCGAAGCAGGCGGGCTACATCGGCGTGCCGGTCGAAGGGCCGTTCAAGCCGGATCACTATCGCTACTGATCCGATCCGTTCGGACGCACGGGAAGGGGCGGGGCCGTTGGCCTCGCCCTTTTTCATGGGGGAGGGTCGCGTGGCTTGCCGCTGCCGGGCGGCGACCCTAGACAGGCCATATGTCGCGGATGTCGCCCGATCTATGACCGTGATGCCACCGATGATCGCGGTGGCGGTGGGCGCGGTCGTCCTGCTGCTGGTGCTGCTGGGTGTCGTGTTGATCGCGCTGGGGCTGCGCGCGCGGACGCAGAGCGCGGACGCGGTGCGCGAGCGCGAGACGATGGAGGCTTTGCTCACCGCCGCGCCGATGCAGCCGATGGTGATCTTGTCCGATGGCCGGGTGGAAATGGCCCGGCGCGTCGCGGACTGGCTCGGCTTCACCGATATTCCCGCCTATCTGCAGGAGGTCGAGGCGGCGGGCTGGGGCATGCATCCCAGGGAGGCGCAGGCGCTTTCGCAGGGATTGGCGGCCTGCCAGCGCTCGGCGCGCAGCTTTACGCACACCATCCACGCGCGCGACGGCGGGCGCACGCTGACCGTGCAGGGCGACCGGCGCGGCGATACCGTGATCCTGTGGTTCTATGATTCGACCGCCAGCGAAGGCGAGATGCGCCGGCTGCGCGCCGAGTGCGAGGATTTGTCCGACGCGTTCGAGGCGCTGACCGGGCTGGTGGAGGCCGCGCCGCTGCCGATGTGGTATCGCGACTCCGATCTGCAGCTGGCGATGGTCAATTCCGCCTATGTCACGGCGGTCGAGGGCACCGATGCCGCCGAAGTCGTGGGGCGCGGTCTGGAGCTGGTCGACGGATCGGGGCAGATCGGGCCGGCGGCGGGCGCCGCGCTGGCGCGCGACAAGGGCCGACCGCAGGAGCGCGTGCTACCGGCGACGATCGGCGGCGCACGCCGGTCGCTGCGGATTCACGACGTGCCGCTGCCGGTCGGCGGAGTCGCGGGTTATGCGATCGACATCGAGGATCTGGAGCAGAGCCATGCGCGCGAGCGCCGCTTTGCCGAGGCGCAGCGCGCGATGCTCGATCGCCTGTCGGCCGGCGTGGCGCAATTCGGTCGCGACCGTAGCCTGGTGTTCTGCAACCAGCCGTTCCGTCGCATGTTCGCGATGCGGCTGGAATGGCTTGCCGACCGGCCCGAGTTCGATCGCGTGCTGGAGCGCATGCGCGAGGCGAACCGCGTGCCCGAGGTACGGGATTTTCCGGGCTGGAAGGCCGAGCGTCGTGGCTGGTTCCTGGGCGGGGACAGCGCGGTCGAGGAAAATTGGCACCTGCCCGGCGGCACGCACCTGCGCGTCGTGGCGCAGCCCATTCCCGACGGCGGGTTGATGGTGTTCTTCGAGGATCGCACGGAGCAGGTTCAGCTCGCCAGCGCGCGTGACACGCTGCTGCGCGTGCGGACCGCGACGTTCGACAATCTGTTCGAGGCGCTCGGTGTCTTCTCCACCGACGGGCGCCTGCAATTGTGGAACAATCGCTTCCGCGCGCTGTGGGATCTGGAGGAGGAATTCCTGACCGGCCATCCGCGCGTCGATGTCATCGCGGAGAAGGTCGCGCCGAAGCTTTCCAATCCCCGCCGCGCGCGCTCGATCGCGGAGCTGGTGCGCGTCGCGACGAACGAGCGACAACAGCGGGCCGGGCATATCGCGCTGGCGGATGGGCGACAGTTCGAATTCGCCGCCGTGCCGCTGCCGGATGGCAATGCGCTGTTCACCATGCTCGACATCAGCGACAGCCGCGCGATGGAGCAGGCCCTGCGCGACCGCAACGACGCGCTGGAGGCGGCCGACCAGGTCAAGACCGCCTTCGTCGCGAACATGAGCTATGAGCTGCGCACGCCCTTGACCTCGATCAGCGGCTTCGCGGAGATGTTGCATGGCGGATATGCCGGCGAATTGTCGACCGATGCCATTGCCTATCTCGATGCGATCCTCGATTCGGTCGACCGCCTGGGCTTGCTGATCGACGACGTGCTGGATCTGACTTCGACGGACAGCGGCGCACGTCCGCTGGAGCGCGCCGATATCGACGTGGCGGCGGTGGCGCGGGCGGCAGTCGACGCCCTGCGCGCCACCGCCAAGCGCCATCAGGTGGACCTGAGCGTGGAGATGCAGCGCTCCGCGGGGCGCTTGACGGGCGATGCGCGGCGCATCCGCGAGGTCGTGGAGCATCTGCTGCGCCGCGCGATCGGCACCGCGCCGGAACATGGCCGGGTGGAACTCGTGGTCGATGGCAGCGCGCGGGGCGCCCGCATCGTGGTGACCGACAACGGACCGGGGCTGACGCCGGAGCAGGTGGCCCGCGTGTTCGATCGTTTCGCGGGCGAGGGCGTGTCGGCGGCGGGCGAGCGTGCGCTGGGCCTCGGCCTTCCCCTCGCCAAGCAGTTCGTCGAGGCGCATGGCGGCACGATCGCGCTGGTCAGCGAGCCGGAGGTTGGGACGATCGTTACGGTGGAGCTGCCGCGCCGATGAGGCAGGGGGAGCTGACGCTGGCCGACGTGACCGCCACCGCCGCGATCGGCGCGGCGCTGGCCCAGGTGCTGCGCGCCGGGGATGTGGTGACGCTGACCGGGGGGCTGGGGGCCGGCAAGACCAGCCTGGCGCGCGGTGTGCTCGCCGCGCTGGGGCTGGTCGAGGAGGCGCCGAGCCCGACGTTCGCAATCGTTCAGCCTTATGATCCGCCCGAGGTGCGGTTGCCGGTGTTGCATATCGATCTGTATCGGCTCGACGATCCGGCGGAGGTCGAGGAACTGGGGCTGGACGAGGCCCGGCTTGATGCGGCGCTGCTGATCGAGTGGCCCGAGCGCGCTGGGAGCGGGCGCTGGCCCGACGCGCTGGCGCTCGACATGGCGATGGCGCCGAATGGCGCGCGTCGCTTGACTTGGCGCGCGCCCGACGCTTGGGACGGGCGATGGCCACGATGATTCCGCCGGCAGACGCGCCGGGCTTTCTCGACGCACACGGCTGGGGCGGGGCGCGGATCGAGCCGCTGGCGGGGGATGCCTCGTTCCGCCGCTACTTCCGGGTGCACGCGGGGGCGCGGCGCGCGATCCTGATGGATGCGCCGCCGCCCAACGAGGATCCGCGTCCGTTTCTGGCGGTCGCCGGCTGGTTGGCGGAGCATGACTTCGCGGCGCCCGCCATCCATGCGGTCGACCTCGATCGTGGGCTGGTGCTGCTGGAGGATTTCGGCGACGTGCGCCTGCGCGAGACGGTCGACGCGGACCCGACGGTGGCGACGGCGCTCTATGGCGCGGCGGTCGACCTGCTGGTCGCGCTCCGCGCACGGCCCGCGGGGCCATGGCGCCCCTATGACCGCCAGGAACTGCTGCGTGAGGCGGGGCTGCTGGTCGATTGGTATTGCCCGGCGGTCGGCGTGGCGGTGGATGCGGACGGCTATCGCGCGGCGTGGGACGCGGTGCTGCACCATGTCGAGGCAGGTACGCCGGTGACGGTGCTGCGCGATTATCATGCCGAAAATCTGATGCTAGTCGGGGACGAGCGGAAGCTGGGGCTGCTGGACTTCCAGGATGCCCTTGCCGGGCATCCCGCCTATGATCTGGTGTCGCTGCTTCAGGATGCGCGACGCGACGTCGAGCCGGCGATCGAGGAGGCGATGCTCGCGCGCTATCGAAGCGCCACGGGCGAGGGTGACGACTTCCTGCGCGCCTATCGCGTGCTGGGGGCGCAGCGGAACGCCAAGATCCTCGGCATCTTCGCGCGGCTGTGGAAGCGTGACGGCAAGCCGCGCTACGCGGCGCTCTGTCCGCGCGTCTGGGCCTATCTGGAACGCGATCTGAGCGATCCGGCCCTCGCTCCGGTCGCGCGCTGGTTCGACGCGCACCTGCCACCGGAATGGCGCGGTGATCCGCTGACGCTGGCGACCGCGCGGGGGCTGGCATGACCCGTCCTCGCTACATCCGTCCCGATCCGGGTTCGCCCGTACCCCGCACCGCGATGATCATGGCCGCGGGTGTCGGCAAGCGGATGCGTCCGCTCACCGCCACCCGGCCCAAGCCGCTGGTCGAGGTGCGCGGGCGCGCGCTGATCGACCATGTGTTCGATCGGCTGCGTGCGGCCGGCGTCGAGCGGGCGGTGGTGAACGTCCATTACCTGGCCGACGCGCTGGAGGCGCACTTGCGTCACCGCGTCCACGATATCGAGGTGATCGTCTCCGACGAGCGCGCGCAGCTCATGGAAACCGGCGGTGGCATCGTCCGCGCGCTACCGCTGCTGGGCGATGCGCCCTTCATCGTCGTCAACGGCGACAATCTGTGGCTCGATGGACCGACCGACGCGATCCGGCAGCTCGCAGGTCGCTGGGACGATGCGACGATGGACGCGTTGCTGCTGATGGTGCCCTATGCGCGGGCGCACAACCATCATGGTCAGGGCGATTTCCATTTGGCGGCCGACGGGCGGATCACGGGTCGGCGCAAGCCGGGGCGGGTGGCGCCCTTCGTCTTCACCGGGGTGCAGATCGTGTCGCCGCGGCTGATCCGCGACTGGCCCGAGGGGCCGTTCTCCACCAATCTGTTCTGGAACCGCGCGATCGAGGCGGGACGCGCCTATGGCCTGGTGCATCAGGGATTGTGGTCCGAGGTGAACGTCCCCGGCGCCATCGCACGGACCGAGGCGCTGCTGGCGGATGGCTGACATGGCCCCGCCGGCGGAGCGGGGGCTGCGGCTGTATACCATTCCCGCGCATCGCGCCTTCGCCGACGCGCTGGTCGCCGGGTTGCTGCGCCGCTTCGGCGGCGATCGGTTGGCGTTGGCGCGCGGGCTGGTGCTGGTGCCCAACAATCGCGGCGGGTTGGCGGTGCGCGAGGCCTTCGTGCGCGCCAGCGGCGGGGCGCTGCTGTTGCCGCGCATCGTCGCGGTCGGCGGCGAGGAGCTGGACGCGGGGGTCGGCGCCGCGCTCGACCCCGCCGACGCGGTGCCGCCGCTGCCGCCGGCGGTCGATCCGCTACAGCGCCGGATGATCCTTGCCCGGCTGGTCGAGGAGGAGCGCACCGCCGCCGGACGCCCCGTCGATGCGGCGGAGGCGGTGCGGCTGGCGGGCGAATTGGCCCGGACGCTCGACCAGTTGATCGTCGAGGAAGTGCCGCCGGCCAGGCTCGCGGCGATCGACCCCGGCGAGGGGCTGTCGGATCATTGGGAAACCGCGCTGCGCCTGTTCCGCATCCTGCTCGACAGGTGGCCCGCCGAACGCGAGCGGCTGGGCGCGATCGACGCCGCTGAACGGCGTATCCACCTGATCGATCGTCAGGCGGGGCGATGGCGTGCGGCGCCGCCCGACGGCTTCGTCTGCGCGGCGGGGATCACCGATCCCGCGCCCGCCGTCGCGCGATTGCTGCGGACGGTGGCCGAGCTGCCGCGCGGCATGGTGGTATTCGCCGATCTGGACGTCGCACTGCCGGATGCCGAATGGGACGCGCTGGGCCCGCATCAACCCGATGCGGTCACCGGGCTGCGCGCCCGATCGATCGAGGTGCATCCGCAATTCCACCTGAAGTTGCTGCTCGAACGGATCGGGGCGGTGCGTGGCGAGGTGCGGCGCTGGATCGCGACGAGCGAGCATGATGCCGATGCCGCGCGGGGACGGGCGATCGCCAATGCGCTGGCGCCGGCACGCTTCACCGCCAAATGGACCGGGCTGGACGCCGCCGACCGGCGGTTGAGCGGGGTGACGGCGGTGGAGCTGGCCACCCCGGCGGAGGAGGCGCAGGCCGTGGCGCTGAAGCTGCGCGAGGCGATCGAGACGCCGGGCTGGACGGCGGCGCTGGTCACGCCGGACCGGATGCTGGCGCGGCGCGTTGCGGCGCATTGCCGCCGCTGGAATATCGAGGTCGACGACAGCGCGGGGCGCGCGCTGGCGATCCTGCCGCCGGGAACGTTGCTGACCGCGATCGTCGAGGCGGCGGCGCAGGATTTCGCGCCGATGGCGCTGCTGACGTTGCTGAAGCATCCGCTGGTGCGGGCAGGCGAGGGGCGCGGGGCGTGGCTGGACGGGGTGCGGCGGCTCGATCGCGCGCTGCGTGGCCCGCGTCCGGCGCCCGGACTGGACGGGATCGACCGGCTTTTGTCCGCCGTGCCGGAACGGGCGCAGGCAGCGGAATGGTGGCGGGCGGCGCGCCCGTTGCTCGAACCCGTCGCGCGTGGCTTCGGT
Source organism: uncultured Sphingomonas sp. (assembly GCA_913777325.1). Lineage (GTDB taxonomy): Bacteria > Pseudomonadota > Alphaproteobacteria > Sphingomonadales > Sphingomonadaceae > Sphingomonas. Next base: position 17,494 of record CAJYSA010000013.1, read on the forward strand.
GGTGACGCGGCGGTGACGCTGCCGTCGCTGATCGCCTGCCTGCGCGAGGCGGCGAACCGGCTCGCGGGCGAGGAGGCGTGGCGCGGCCCCGCCGGGCGCGCCGCGGCCGACCTGCTGGCCGGGCTGGAGGCCCAGGCACCGCTTGGCCCTCGCGCGATCGCGCCGGGCGGGTTCGCCGCGCTGCTGCGGCTGTTGATGGACGAGATCGCGATCCGGCTGCTGCCGCGCGAACGCCACCCGCGCCTGGCCATCTACGGCTTGATGGAGGCGCGGCTGCAACGCGCCGATCTGATGATCCTCGCGGGGTTGAACGAAGGGACATGGCCGGGGCTGCCCGCGCCGGACCCGTGGCTGGCGCCGCGTGTCCGCGCCGAACTGGGGCTGCCCGGGCTGGATCGCGGCATCGGGGTCGCCGCGCATGATTTCGGGCAGGCGCTGGGCGCGAAGCAGGTCGTGCTGACGCGGGCGCGACGCGATGCCCGCTCGCCCGCGCTCGCCTCGCGCTTCTGGCTGCGGCTGGAGGCGATGACCGGCGAGCGCTTTCCGCGCGACGCGACGCTGGCGGCGTGGGCGCGCGCGCTGGACGGGGTGCGGGTGCCCACGCCCGCCGACCGGCCGGAGCCAATGCCGCGCAAGAGCCTGCGCCCGCTGCAGATCTCGGTCACCGAGGTCGATCGACTGAAGGCGGATCCGTTCGCCTTCTACGCGCGCCGCATCCTGAAGCTTTCGCCGCTCGACGCGGTCGATGCCGATCCCAGCGCGGCGTGGCGCGGCACCGCGGTGCACGCGGTGCTCGAGGCTTGGGCGCGCGAAGACGGCTGCGATCCCGAGAAGCTGTTGCCGCGCGCCCGCACGTTGCTTGCCGATCCCGCGACGCACCCGCTCTTGCGCGCCCTGTGGCAACCCCGGTTGATCGCGGCGTTCGAATGGGTTGCGGCCAAGACGCTGGCAGACCGTGCCGCCGGACGCACGGTGCTGGCCGTCGAGGGGCGCGGCAAGGCCGAGCTGTCGGGGATCGAACTGACCGGGCGATTCGATCGGATCGACCGGATGCCGGATGGCGGCCTCGGCATCGTCGATTACAAGACCGGCAAGGCGCCGTCCGTCGCGGCGGTGCGCGGGGGCTTCAACCTGCAACTGGGGCTGCTCGGCGCCATCGCCGAGGCGGGCGGGTTCGCCGACGTCACCGGCGCGGCGACCGCGTTCGAATATTGGTCGCTGGCAAAAAAGGGTGATGGCTTCGGCGCGGTATCCAGCCCCGCCGATCCGGCCGGCAAGGGCGGGCGGATCATGACCGACGATTTCGTGCGGGCCGCGCGCGACAGCTTCGCGGAGGCGGCGGCGCGCTGGTTGACCGGCGACGAAGCGTTCACCGCAAAGCTGCATCCGGAATTCGCGCCTTATGCGGAGTACGACCAGTTGATGCGTCGGGACGAATGGTATGGCCGCGATGCCTGACCCTATCCTCCGCCACGGCGCGCGCCGGGCCGACGTCGGCAAAGCCTGCGCGACGGTGCCGGACGGGCAGCGCCCGCGGACGGCATCATGACCCCACGCGCCGTCACCCCGCTCCCGCACCTCAAGGACGCGCAGCTCCGCGCCAGCCGCCCGGAGGCGCACGTCTGGCTCTCCGCGTCGGCGGGCACCGGCAAGACGCAGGTGCTGGCCGCGCGCGTGTTCCGCCTGCTGCTCCGCGATGTCGAACCGTCGGCGATCCTGTGTCTCACCTTTACCAAGGCGGGCGCGGCCGAGATGGCGGCACGCGTCAATCGGCAGCTTGCCGCATGGGTGCGGATGGCGGACACCGCGCTGGGCGCCGACCTTGCGGCGCTCGGCGAGCGTCCGACCCCCGCGCTGGTCGCGCGTGCCCGCACGCTCTTCGCGCGCGTCCTCGATGCGCCGGGCGGCGGCCTGCGGATCCAGACCATCCACGGCTTCTGTCAGGGCCTGCTCGCCGCTTTCCCGATCGAGGCCGGGCTCGTCCCCGGCTTCCGCCCGATCGAGCCGCGCGAGGAGGCGCTGCTCCGGCGCCAGGCGCTCTCCGACCTGCTCGTTCAGGCCGAGCGCGAGGGGCGTGACCGCCCCGTCGAGACGATCGGTGCGCTCAGCGTCCGGCTCGGCGAGCAGGGCGCGGAGGCGTTCCTCGCCGATTGCGCGCGCGCGCATGATGCGCTGGAGGCGCTGCCCGCCGGGATCGTCCCCTTCATCCGCACCCAGCTCGGTTTGCCGCTCGGCGACGTCGCCGCCCACGTTCGCGCGGCATGCGAGGACGGCGCGTTCGACCGCGCCACGCTCGACGCCATCGCCACGCTCAACCGTGCATGGGGCACCAAGAGCGGCCTCGACCGCGCCGAGGCGATCGGCGCATGGCTTTCCGCCGACGCCGACGCGCGTGCCGCGACGCTCGACCGGCTGCATCTGGTCTGGGCGAAGAAGGACGGCGATCCGCTGTCGTTCGGCAAGGGCCGCGCCCCCGCCGATCCCGATTATGCCGACCATGCGATGCGGATGCACGGCTGGTGCGGCGAACTGCTGTCGCTGCGCACCCGCGCGGCGTACGCCGATCGGCTGGGCGCCGCACTGGAGGTCGGGCGCGACTATGCGCGCGGCTATGCGGCGGCGAAACGGCGCAGCGGCGCGGTCGATTTCAACGACCTGATCGACGCGGCGGTCGCGCTGCTCCGGCAGGAGGGGATCGGCGAGTGGATCCGCTACAAGCTCGACCAGATCACCGAACATGTGCTGGTCGACGAGGCGCAGGATACGAACGTCGCGCAATGGACGATCATCCGCGCGTTGGTGGATGAATATTTCGTCGGGCGCGGCGTCTATGCGCCCTCGGTGCGGACCTTGTTCACGGTCGGCGACCTGAAACAGGCGATCTTCGGGTTCCAGGGCACCGATCCGATCAACTTCCTGGCCGCCGAACGCTATTTCGCCGAGCGCGCCCGGCACGTGGCGGGCGACGACATGATGCCCGACGACGAGCGCGGGCTGCCGTTCGACCGCCTGTCGCTGACCGACTCGTTCCGCTCGACCGCGCCGGTGCTGGAGTTCGTCGACAAGGCGATCGAGACGGTCGGCGCGGCCGGGCTGGGCGCGGCGGAGGACATCCCGGAACATGCCAGCCGTGTGACCGGGCCGGGCGCCGTCGTCCTCTGGCCGCCGATCTCGGCCGGCGCGACCGATGCCGAGGACGGTGGCGAGGAAGGCTGGATCGACGACGCCGTCCGCGCCAATGCCACGCGCATCGCGCAGGCGGTGAGGCGTTGGCTCGCCCCCGTCGAACAGGGCGGGCTGATGCTCGACAGCAAGGGCCGGCGGCTTCGCCCCGAGGATGTGATGATCCTGGTCAAGCGGCGCGGCGAACTCGCGCAACTGCTCGTCGCACGGTTGTATGCTGAGGGGGTGCCGGTCGCGGGTGTCGATCGTCTGCGCCTCTCCGCGCCGCTGGCGGTGCAAGATTTGCTGGCCGCCGTCCGCTTCGTCCTGCAACCCGACGACGACCTCAGCCTCGCCAGCCTGCTCGTCTCGCCGCTGATCGGCTGGACGCAGGAACAATTGATGGAACGCGCGGTCGAGCGGCAGGGCTCGCTGTGGCGGCACCTGTCGCGCCACCACGCCGATCACGTCACGACGCTGACCGGATTGCTCGCCAGCGCCGATTTCGACACGCCGTATCGCTTCCTCGAAATGCTGCTGTCCGGCCCGCTCGACGGGCGGCGCAAGCTGCTCGCGCGGCTGGGCGAGGAGGCGCGCGATCCGATCGAGGAACTGCTCAACGCCGCGCTCGACTTCGAGACCGGGTCGACCCCCTCGCTTCAACGCTTCCTCGACTGGTTCGAGCGTGACGAGGTGGAGATCGTCCGCGATGCCGCCGCCCCGCTCGACGCGGTGCGCGTGATGACCGCGCACGGCGCCAAGGGTTTGCAGGCGCCGCTGGTGATCCTTGCCGACGCGACCGCCGATCCCGACGCCTCTCCACGCTCCACGCTGATGTGGACGCCGGACGGCATGGAAAAGCCGATTCCCGTCTTCCGCCCGCGCAGCGCCGAGCGCGCCGGGGCCATCGACACGGCGCTGGCCCAGGTCGAGGAACGCGAACGGCAGGAACATTGGCGGCTGTTCTATGTCGCCGCGACCCGCGCGGAGGAGCGGCTGGTGATCGCCGGGTCGCTCAGCGCCAAATGGCAGGGCGTGCCCCCTGAGGCGAGCTGGTATGCCGCCGCCGCGCGCACCCTCGACGCGCTGGGTGTCGCGGGCGAGGACGAACGCGTCTTCACCGGGCGAAATCCGGCCAAACCGGTCGCCGCGAAGGGCGGGGCAGGGGACGCGGACGAAATTGCCATCGCGCTCCCCGACTGGGCGCGGCGCCCCGCGCCCGAGGATGCCAAGCCGCCCCGGCCACTCACCCCGTCGTCGGTCGGCGACGACGAGGTCAGCGACGCACCGCCCGCACCCGCCGCGCGCGACGCGGCGGCACGCGGCACGTTGCTACACGCGCTGTTCGAGCGTTTGCCACCGCTCGCGCCCGCCACCCGCGAGGCGGCGGCACTTCGCTGGCTCACCGCGCGCGGCGTCGGCGATCCGCATGACGTGATCGCGCCGGTGATGACGGTGCTGAACGATCCGGCCTATGCCGCGCTGTTCGGCCCCGACGCCCTCGCCGAAGCCCCCATCGCGGCGACCCTGCCCAGCGGGCGCGTCATTTCCGGCACGATCGACCGGCTGCTGGTCGGCGACGGTGTCGTGCGCGCGATCGACTACAAGACCGGGCGCAATGTCCCCGCCGGTATCGCCGACGTCCCCGATTATCACCGGCGGCAGATGGCGGCCTACCACGCCGCGCTGGAGGTGATCTTTCCCGGCACCCGCGTCGAGGTCGCGTTGCTCTACACCGCCGGGCCGCGCCTGATTGATCTGCCGGCGGATCTGCTGGGTCCGGTCAAGCGCCGCTTCTCCGGTCCGGAGCAAAGCTTGCCGCCCGGCGGTTGAGCCGACGCGACCGGCATCCTAATTTCATCGCATCCAAGGAGAACGACATGCCCACCAAGAAGATCACCGACGCCAGCTTCCAGACCGACGTGCTGTCCGCCGACAAGCCGGTGCTGGTCGATTTCTGGGCGGAATGGTGCGGCCCGTGCAAGATGATCGGTCCGTCGCTGGAGGAGATCAGCGAGGAACTCGGCGAGCAGGTGACGATCGCCAAGCTGAACATCGATGAGAATCCGGACGCGCCCGGCCAATATGGCGTGCGCGGCATTCCGACGATGATCCTGTTCAAGGGCGGCGTCCCCGCCGCGACCAAGGTGGGCGCGGAGCCGAAGGGTCGGCTGAAGGCGTGGCTCGAGGGCGAGCTGGCCTGACATCGCGGCGACGAACGGGCGGTGGCGCAAGCGCGGCCGCCCGTCGTTTTAATTTATCCCCGGGAACCAGTCGAACGAAGCGACGGCATTGATGCCCGTCGCGCCGGCATCTGGCAATATGTGGCACCCATTCGCGCGTCGTTTGCCACGCCATCAATGTGATAACCGACTGCCGGCGTCCCAACGTGATGGTTAGTTGCGACTGCATCGCGCCAGCGATGTCGCGTGCCAAATGAAAGAACGTTCCGCGCGTCTTTCGTCTGCGCTGCCGGAGTGATATCCGCTACTCGTAAATTAATATGATCTTGCGGATCTCGTGCGATGTCCTTGAAAACGGATGAAGTTACTTCGCACCGCAGCCGACTCGCCGACGTCATCGTATGGGTGTCGATGGGCGCGATGTGCGGCTTCTTCTGGCGCGAGCTAGGTCGGCTGATCATCCACATGTTCTGATCATGCCATGCATCGCGCGAGGAGGGAGTAAGCCACCAGCGACCGGGCGGCAGGGAACCGCCCCCGACCCCGCCCATGGCGCCAGCCTCAGCTCCGATAATCGGCGTTGATCGAGATGTAGCCATGCGTCAGGTCGCAGGTCCACACCGTCGCGCGACCCTCGCCCAGTCCCAGGTCGACCCCGATCTCGACCTCCTGCCCCTTCAGGTGCGCGGCAACCGGCGCTTCGTCATAGCCGGTGACGGCCAGCCCGCCCTCCGCCACCTGCGTCGCGCCGAACCGGATCGCGAGCGTGTCGCGCTCGGCCGGCTCGCCCGCCTTGCCGACCGCCATCACCACGCGGCCCCAATTCGCGTCCTCGCCCGCGATCGCGGTCTTTACCAGCGGCGAGTTGGCGATCGACATCGCGATGCGGTGTGCCGAGCGGTCGCTCTCCGCCCCCTCCACCGTCACCTCGATCAGCTTCGTCGCGCCTTCGCCGTCGCGCACCACCAGCAGCGCAAGGCGGCGGCACACATCCGCCAGCGCGGCGCGGAACGCATCCGCCCCGTCGCTGTCGTCGTCGGCGAGCGGGGTATTGCCCGCCGCGCCCGTCGCGAACGCCAGCACGGTGTCGCTGGTCGAGGTGTCGCCGTCGACCGTGATGCACGAGAAGCTGCGCGTGTTCGCCGCCGCCAGCGCGGCGTGCAGGAACGGCGCCTCGACCGCCGCATCGGTGAAGATGAAGCCCAGCATCGTCGCCATGTCCGGCGCGATCATCCCCGAACCCTTGATGATCGCCGCGATCGTGATCGTGCGCCCGTCGACCACGGCGGTCGCGCTCACGCCCTTGGGATAGGTGTCGGTCGTCCCGATCGTCTCCGCCGCCGCACGCCAGTCGGCCTCGGGCGCGACGAACGCGGCGGTGAGCCCGGCCTGCGCCTTGTCGATCGGCAGCGGCACGCCGATCACGCCGGTCGAGGCGACGAACACGTCCGACGGACGGCACCCGATCGCCTGCGCGGTCTGCGCGGCGATCGCCTCCACCGCCTCACGCCCGCGATGGCCGGTGAAGGCATTGGAATTGCCGGCGTTGACCACCAAAGCGCGCGCCTCGCCGAGGACCAGCGCCTTGCGGCACCATTCCACCTCCGGCGACGGGCATTTCGATTGCGTCAGCACCCCCGCGACCGTCGTCCCCGGCGCCAGCTCGGCGAAGGTCAGGTCGGTACGATCCCACGTCTTGTACTGCGCGCGCGCGACGCGCAGGCGCACGCCGGCGACCGGCGGCATGTCGGGGAAGGGCGTGGCGAGCGGGGAGACGGAGGTCGACATGCCGTCCCCATAAGCCGCGTCGCCAAGCGAGCAAAGGGGCGTTGCGGGGACGCTGCCGCTCTCGTCGCGGGAACCAAATTGATGGTTTACCCGCACGGCGGGAGGTGGACGTGTCTTCTCGCGCATCCTATGTCCGTCGCGCATGAACCTGCTGCTGCTTCTTTCCGCGTTGCTTTCCGCGCTGACCGGCGTCGGCGGCACCGCGCGCCAGCCGCAGGTCGCACAGGCGATCGCGCAGCAGGTGAAGGCGGCCGCGATCGCGTCTGCCGCCCGCCGGATCGCGGCGCGGCCCGTGCAGGCGCTCGCCCGGCTGACCACCAGCAGCATCGCGCCGATCGCGCGCGCGTTCGCGCTGAAAGCCGCCGAACCGGCCTATGCGAGTCGTCGGCGCGAATAGCGTCGGCCTGCTTCCGTCACGCCATTTTCTCCGCGCGGCCGCCCGACACCGGCGTGCCTGCGCCGCTTCCAGATACAGGATCACGCCCATGTTCGGCGGTATTGCCAAGTCGCTCTTCGGTTCGTCCAACGACCGTTACGTAAAGTCGCTCAACCCGACGCTCGCCAGGATCGCCTCCTACGAGCCGGGCCTGCAGGCGATGGACGATGCCACGCTCGCCAACCAGACGGTGCTGTTTCGCGAACGGCTGGCGAATGGCGAGACGCTCGACCAGTTGCTGCCCGAGGCGTTTGCGACGGTGCGCGAGGCGGCGAAGCGCGTGCTGGGGCAGCGCCACTATGACGTCCAGATGATCGGCGGCATCGTCCTGCATCGCGGTGAGATCGCCGAGATGCGGACGGGCGAGGGCAAGACGCTGGTGGCGACGCTCGCCACCTATCTCAACGCGCTGCCGGGCGAGGGCGTCCACGTCATCACCGTCAACGACTATCTGGCCAGCCGCGACGCCGACTGGATGGGCCGCGTCTATCGCTTCCTGGGCCTGACCACCGGCGTGATCGTGCCGAACCTGTCGGACGAGGAGCGCCGCGCCGCCTATGCCGCCGACATCACCTACGGCACGAACAACGAATTCGGCTTCGATTATCTGCGCGACAACATGAAGTATGAGCGCGCGCAGATGGTGCAGCGCGCGTTCGCGATGGCGATCGTGGACGAGGTCGATTCGGTCCTGATCGACGAGGCGCGTACCCCGCTGATCATCTCCGGCCCGACCGACGACAAGTCGGAGCTGTACATCGGTGTCGATGCGATCGTGAAGCAATTGTCGGAAGAGGATTACGAGAAGGACGAGAAGCAGAAGTCGATCGTCCTGACCGAGGACGGCACCGAGCGCGCCGAGCGGATGCTGGAAGCCGCCGGGTTGCTCCAGGGCGCGAACCTCTACGATTTCGAGAACACGCAGGTCGTCCACCATCTGAACCAGGCGCTGCGCGCGAACGCGATGTTCAAGCGCGACACCGATTACATCGTCAAGGATGGCAAGGTCGTCATCATCGACGAGTTCACCGGGCGCATGATGGACGGTCGCCGCTGGTCGGACGGCCTTCACCAGGCGGTCGAGGCGAAGGAGGGCGTGCAGATCGAGCCCGAGAACCAGACCATGGCCTCGATCACCTTCCAGAACTATTTCCGCATGTACCCGAAGCTGGCGGGGATGACCGGCACGGCGGCGACCGAGGCGGCGGAATTCTACGACATCTACAAGATGAACGTCGTCACGATTCCGACCAACAAGCCGGTGCACCGCGTCGACGAAGAGGACGAATTCTACAAGGACACGCAGGACAAGTTCCGCGCGATCGCCAAGAAGATCCGCGAACATGCCGAGAAGGGCCAGCCCGTTCTGGTCGGCACGGTGTCGATCGAAAAGTCCGAACTGCTCAGCGAATTCCTCCGCCAGGAAGGCGTTGACCATTCGGTGCTGAACGCGCGCTACCACGAGCGCGAGGCGCATATCGTGGCGCAGGCCGGGCGCCTGGGCGCGGTGACGATCGCCACCAACATGGCCGGGCGTGGCACCGACATCCAATTGGGCGGCAACCTCGAGATGCGCGTCGAGGACGAACTCGCCGGCATGCCCGAGGGGCCGGAGCGTGAGGCGGCGATCGAGCAGATCCGCGCCGAGATCGCGGTCGAGAAGCAGAAGGTGCTGGAGGCCGGCGGCCTGTTCGTGCTCGCCACCGAGCGGCATGAAAGCCGCCGCATCGACAACCAGCTCCGCGGGCGTTCGGGGCGTCAGGGCGATCCGGGGCTCAGCCGCTTCTACCTGTCGCTCGACGACGATCTGCTGCGCATCTTCGGGCCGGACACCTTGTTCGCCAAGATGATGCGCAACAACATCAACGATGGCGAGGCTATCGGCAGCAAGTGGCTGACCAAGGCGATCGAGACCGCGCAGAAGAAGGTCGAGGCGCGCAACTACGACATCCGCAAGCAGGTCGTCGAATATGACGACGTGATGAACGATCAGCGCAAGGTGATCTACGAGCAGCGCGCCGACATCATGGATGCCGATACCGTCGGCGACGTGGTGACCGATATGCGTGCCGAGACGGTCAACGCGATCGTCGGCGAGGCCTGCCCGCCGAATTCCTATCCCGAGCAATGGGATATCGAGGGCATGAAGACGCGGCTGGCCGAGGTGCTGAACCTTACGCCGCCGATCGACGACTGGCTGACCGAGGATGCGCTCGACCCCGAGATCGTCACCGAGCGCGTGCTGGCCGAGGCCGATGCGATGGTCGAGGCCAAGGCGGCGGAGCTGGACACCGCGACGTGGACGCAGGTCGAAAAATCGATCCTCCTCCAGAACCTCGATCACCACTGGAAGGAGCATCTGGCGATGCTCGACGCGCTGCGACAGGTCGTTCACCTGCGCGCCTATGCGCAGAAGACGCCGATCAACGAGTATAAGCAGGAGGCGTTCAATCTCTTCCAGCGGATGCTCGACGCGATCCGCGAAGATGTGACGCGCACGATCGCCTTCGCGCAATTCCAGTTGCAGGCACCGCCGCCGCTGCCCGATCTGCCGGACTTCATCACCACGCACTTCGATCCGTTCACCGGCGAAGACAATTCGAACGACATCGACGCCGGCACGCGCGGACTGGTGACCACGACGATCCCGCCGCTGCAGATCCCGCAGCCGACCGCCGCCGATCTCGGCGATGATCCCGCCAATTGGGTCGGGGTGGTCAGCCGCAACGCGCCGTGTCCGTGCGGATCGGGGCGCAAGTACAAGCATTGCCACGGCGCCGCCTGAGGAAAGGCGCGTCCTCCGGGCCGACGGAGAAAGCACACTTTCTCGCCGCGCGACGTAAGGTTCCCACTGCGTCATCCGTGGTCCGCCATCCGTCATGGCGAGCGTAGCGAAGCCATCCAGGGCGTCCTGATCCGTCGCTGGATTGCGTCGTTACACTCGCCATGACGGCGTAATGTAACGTCATCCTGATTGACCGCGCCGCCGCCACTTGCCCTGGCCTCGCCGTATCGCCTAAAGGCACCGGCATCCGCATGGACCCGGTGCAAATCCGGGTGGCTATCCCGGCCGCCGATCCGCCGGGCAACCTCCACGTCTCCCTTGGTTCAAGCGTCCGTCGCGGGCGCGGCGGCGTGGTGTGTTTTTTCGACAGGCTTATGACCGTTCTGCTTTCCCATCTCCGATCCGCGTGGTGCGCGGATGCCGGCGCGATGCGCCGCGAAACATTGGCCGGCGTGGTCGTCGCGCTGGCGCTGATCCCCGAGGCGATCGGCTTTTCGATCATCGCCGGGGTCGATCCGCGCGTCGGGCTCTACGCCTCGATCGCCATTGCGATCGTCATCTCGCTGCTGGGTGGCCGCCCGGCGATGATCTCCGCCGCAACGGCGGCGGTGGCGGTGGTCGTCACGCCGCTGGTCCGTGAACATGGCGTCGATTATCTCTTCGCCGCGACGATCCTGATGGGCGTCATCCAGATCGGCGCGGGGCTGCTCCGCCTCGATCTGCTCATGCAGTTCGTCTCCCGCTCGGTCATCACCGGGTTCGTCAACGCGCTGGCGATCCTGATCTTCATGGCGCAATTGCCGCAGCTCGGCGGCGTGACCTGGCATACCTATGCGTTGGTCGCGGCCGGGCTTGCGATCATCTACCTGCTGCCGCGCGTCACGAAGGCGGTGCCGTCGCCGTTGGTGGCGATCATCGTGCTCACGATCGTCGCGGTCGCGCTGCAACTGCCGGTGCGCACCGTCGGCGACATGGGACGGCTGCCGCAGGGGCTGCCGTCGCTCGCGCTGCCGCAGGTGCCGCTGACGCTGGAGACGCTGCGGATCATCCTGCCGTTCTCGCTGACGATGGCGGCGGTCGGGCTGCTCGAATCGATGCTGACCGCGCAGATCGTCGACGACATGACCGACACGGACAGTGACAAGCGCCGCGAGTGCATGGGGCAGGGCGGGGCGAACATCGCCGCCGCGCTGGTCGGCGGCATGGGCGGCTGCGCGATGATCGGGCAGTCGGTGATCAACGTCACCTCCGGCGGGCGCACACGGTTGTCGACGCTGGTCGCGGGCGTGTTCCTGCTGTTCCTGCTGGCGGTGCTGGGGCCGATCGTCGGGCGCGTGCCGATGCCCGCGCTGGTCGCGGTGATGGTGATGGTGTCGATCGGGACGTTCAGCTGGAACTCGATCCCCAACCTGCGCCGCCATCCGCCCACCTCGTCGATCGTGATGTTGGTGACGGTGGCGGTCGTGGTCGCCACCCGCGATCTGGCGCAGGGCGTGCTGGCGGGCGTGCTGTTGTCGGGCATCTTCTTCGCCGGCAAGGTGCGGCGCATGTTCGCGGTCGAGCGGACGGAGCAGGGCGCGCATGTTCGCTACCAGGTGCGCGGCAACCTCTTCTTCGCCTCGGTCGATCGCTTCGCCCGCGCCTTCGGGGCGGAGCCGGCGCGCGCGGTGACGGTCGACGTGTCGACAGCGCACTTCTGGGACATTTCGGCGGTCGCGGCACTGGACAAGGTCGTCGCACGGCTGCGTCGGGACGGCGCGACGGTGGAGGTGACCGGCTACAATGCGGCGAGTGCCGATCTGGTCGACCGGTTCGCGCTTCACGACAAGACCGGCGTGGAACTGGGCGCGGTCCCGCACTGACGCCCCAAGAAAAAGGGCGTCGGTCACCCGGACCGACGCCCCGTCCGCCATCCGGCGAACCTCGTGTCGTTACGACGCCTTGGGCAGGCGGATCGTCGGGCCGATCGAGTCGACCACGGCGCGGGCGTTGAACGCACGCACGTTGCCGCGCTCCGGCGTACCCTTGAACATCACGATTTCCGCCGATGCCTCGTAACGATCGACGGTGCGGATATCCTGGCCACCGCCCCAGCCGCCCCACGGACCGCCCCAGAACGGATCCCAGGCGCGATAGCCGAAGCCGCGACCGTAGAAGCCCCAGCGCGGGCCCCACAGCCCACCACCGAACGCGCCGAAGCCCGGACCCCAGCCGCCGCCGAAGCCCGGCGTCGAATAGGTGCGTGCCTGGCGATCCGTGTCGCGATCGGCCATCACGAAATAATCATAGCCGTTCTGCAACGTCAGCTCCGCCGAGCGGAACAGCAGATAGCGTTCGACGACGTCGCGATCCGTCACCGTGTTGCCCGCGAAGGTGACGCGGAAGCGATTCGGCTCGATCCGGATGTCGCTGTAGCCGGTGCGGTAGAACCCCGAACCCGTCGCGGGTCGGTAGGCCGTCTCCGTGGCACACGCCGCCACCAGCGTCGTGCTGGCCGCCAGCGCCAGGACCATCGCCGAGCGGCCGAACTTCTTCATCATGGCGTACTCTCCAACGCACCAAGGCGGTGCGACGAATGGTCGCATAGCCGAGATGAGTGGAACGTGCGATGAACGAAAATGCTCCGCGACGAACACTGGCGTGGGTTCGGCTGGGCGTGATGCCGGGGCTTGTCGCCGTGCCGGGGGGACAACGTGGAAAAGGTGGCTCCCTGAGTAGGATTCGAACCTACGGCCGCTCGATTAACAGTCGAGAGCTCTACCGCTGAGCTATCAGGGAACGTCGTCAACGTCGTGGAGGGGGTCTATAAAGGCGGAATTCCGTCGCGCAAGACCCTTATTTCATCTTTCCGTCGCAAACCGGTGTCGATCACGCGACGAACTGTTCCATGGTGATGCGATCGTCCAGCGCATGTTCGGGATCGAACAGCAGCGTCAGCTCGCGCGCGCGATCCATCGCGATATCGACCTGCGCCACGTTGCGCACTTCGCGATGGTCAGCGACGGCGGATACCGGCCGCTTGGCGGCATCCAGCACGCGCAGCGAGACGCGCGTCTTGTCGGGCAGGATCGCGCCGCGCCACCGGCGGGGGCGGAACGCGCTGATCGGCGTCAGCGCCAGCATCTGCGAGCCGAGCGGCAGGATCGGGCCGTGCGCGGACAGGTTATAGGCGGTCGACCCCGCCGGGGTGGCGACCAGAATGCCATCGCACGACAGTTCGTCGAGCACGATGCGGTCGTTGATCCGCACCTCCAGCTTGGCGGTCTGGCGCGTCTCGCGCAGCAGCGACACTTCGTTGATCGCGGGAAGCGTGTGGACGCGCCCGTCGATCTCGGTCGCGGTCGCGGTCAGCGGCGTCACCTTGAACGCCCGCGCCCGCTCGATCCGCCCGTCCAGATCGTGGCGGCGCCATTCGTTCATCAGGAAGCCGACCGTGCCCAGGTTCATCCCGAACACCGGCACCACCGCGCGTCGCCGCTCCAGCAGCAGGTGCAGCGTCTGGAGCATGAAGCCGTCGCCGCCCAGCGCTACGACCAGATCGGCCTCGTCGAGCGTGCACCAGTCCCATGCATCGGCCAGTTCGGCGCGCGCGGCCTGTGCCGGCGCGGTGGGCGAGGCGACCAGCGCCCGCCGGGGATAGCGGCTCATCCGCCGGTGACGCTCATATGCCGCGCCACCGCCGGCGCGTCGCCGCGCGCGATGCGGAAGTCGTGCCGGCGCGGCTTGGTGGTCAGCGCATCCTCGATCGCGGTATCCAACGCGGGGATCCCGCCCGCGCGCAGCGCCGCGCGCAGATCGCGATGATCGTCATGCCCGAGGCAGGTATACAGCCGTCCCTCGGTGGTCAGCCGCACGCGGTTGCACCCGTCGCAGAAATTCTGGGTCAGCGGCGAGATCAACCCCAGTCGCGTCGCGCCGCCACCCACCTGCCAGTAGCGCGCGGGCCCGCCGGTCTGCGCCGCATCGCGGGTCAGCGCGAAGCGCGCGTCCAGCCGCTCCTTCACCACGGTCAGCGGCAGGAAGCGGTCGGTGCGATCCTCGTCGACCGCGCCCAGCGGCATCGTTTCGATCAGGGTCAGGTCATGCCCCTCCGCCACGCACCAGTCGAGCATCGCGGCAATCTCGTCCTCGTTCACGTCCTTCAGTGCGACCATATTGATCTTCACCGAAAGCCCGGCCTCGCGCGCCGCGGCGATGCCGTCCAGCACCTGCGCGACATCGCCATGGCGGGTAATGTGGCGGAAGCGCGCCGGATCGCGGCTGTCCAGGCTCACGTTCAGGCGCCGGATGCCCGCATCGCGCAACGCTGCGGCATGGTCGCGCAGCCGCGTGCCGTTGGTCGTCATCGTCAGCTCGTCGAGCGTCGTGCCGACATGCCGCCCGAGCCGCTGCACCAGCTCCATCACGTCGCGCCGCACCAGCGGCTCGCCCCCGGACAGGCGGATCTTCCGCACGCCGCGCGCCACGAAGCGCTCGGCGATGATCGCCAATTCCTCCAGCGTCGCGATCTTCGCGCGCGGCAGGAACGTCATCTGCTCGGCCATGCAATAGCGACAGCGCAGGTCGCAGCGATCGGTCACCGATACACGCAGGTAACGGATGGTGCGGCCGAAGCCATCGACGAGCGGCGTGGCCGTGCGGTCGTTCTGTATCATTGCCGTCACAACGCGCGACGCTATTGAGTCGTTCATCATGGGGCAAGATCGGATTGCGGCGCCGCGTCGCCCGCCGTACCAAGGCGCCATGGAGCGTCAGACCCGGAGCATGCAACGCGCCGCCGGCCGCCGTCGTGGCGAGCGGACCGCCAGCGACGAGCAACTGGATCTCGCGGCGATCGCCGGACGCGATCTGACCGCGATCACCGCCGCACCGACCAGCTTCGAGATCGTGAACGCGGCCTATGGGCGGCAAACCGGCGATCAACTGGTGGATGCGATCGACGACCGTCTGTCGGGCGCGCTGATCGAGTTTCGCAGCGCGGCGGTGCGCAGCGGGGCGACCTTCACGATCGTCGTGGCGGGCGACGCGCAGGTCGGCGACGCCGCCGTCGACGCGGTGGAGCGCGCGCTGGAACATCCCTTCGCGATCGGGGCCGAGACGATCCTGCTGGGCGCGCGCATTGGTGTCGCGCGGATGAGCGGGGACGAGCCGCTCGAACATCTGCTGCGCCGCGCGGCGGAGGCGCTGGCGCATGCGCGGTCCAGCGAGGGCGCGACGACGCGGATCGCCGCGGATGGCACCGGGGTGCCGCTCGCCGCGCTCGCCGCCGACCTGCACCGCGCGATCGAGCGCCATGAAATCGACGTGCGCTTTCAGCCGCAGGTGAATTTGATCGATGGCCGGATCGTGGGCGTGGAGGCGCTTGCGCGCTGGCACCATCCACGGCTGGGGGAGGTCGGCGCGGAAACGCTGCTGGCCGCGGCGGACCGCGCCGGGCTCGGCGTCGCCTTGTCGGATCATGTTCAGGCGCTGGCGTTGCGGCGCGCGGTCGAATGGCCCGATGCGCTGTCCAGGATGCGGGTGGCGGTGAACGTCACCGCGACCGATCTGTCGCGCACCCCGTTTGTCAGCCGTTTTCTGGCCCGTGTTCACGAAGCGGGCATCGCGCCGGGGCGCGTCACCGCCGAAGTGACCGAGGGGGCGATGATCGACAATCTCCACGCGGCGGGCACCGCGCTCGCGGCGCTGCGCGCGGCGGGCTGCCGGGTGGCACTGGACGATTTCGGCACCGGTTACTCCAGCCTGTCCTATGTCGCGACACTGCCGCTCGATTACCTGAAGATCGATCGCAGCCTGACGCAGTCGGCGGTCGGCGACGCGCGCAACCGGGTGGTGCTGCAAGGCGTGCTCGGGATCGCCGAAGGGCTGGGGCTGGAGACGGTCGCGGAGGGGGTGGAAACCGATGCGCAGCGGCTGATGCTCGCCGCGCGGGGCTGCACCCTGTATCAGGGGTTCCTGTGCGCCGGGCCGCTCGACGATGCGGGATTGATCGAGCTGGTGCGGGCCGCCGATGCGAAGGGAGAGCAGGCATGGCGTTGATCGTATCGATGCTGGTCGCCGCCGCCGGGGTCGCCACGCCGCAGGCAGCGATCGACGCCGCGATGGCCGATAGTGCGGCGGGCTGGAACACAGGCGATCTGGCGCGCTTCACCGCGATCTATGCCCCCGATGCGATCTATGTCGCGGGCGATAAGGTGGTGCGCGGGAAGGCCGCCATCGCGGAGCGTTACGCGAAGAGCTTCGCCGATGGCGGCAACACGCGCGGGCGCCTGACCTTTCAGCCGCTGGCGTGGCGCCCGCTCAGCGCCGTCCATGTCCTGCACGTCGCACGCTGGACGCTGACGCCCGCCGGCGGCGCGGCGCAGACCGGCCTCACCACCTTGCTGTTCGAACGCCGCAAGGACGGGTGGAAGATCATCTCCGACCACAGCAGCTGAGAGTACGGCGGGTCATCCCGCCGCCTTCGCCAGCCCCTTCGACAATTGCAGCGCGCCGTGCAGCCGCGCCTTCGGGTCGGCCCACACGCGCGTCAGCGCCAGCTTGCTGTCGGGGCGCAGCTTGGCGATCGGGCCGAGCTTGTCGACATAGGCCAGCAGCCCGGCGATGTTCGGCGGCTTGTCGTCGTGGAAGGTCACCAGCGCGCCCTTCGGCCCGACGTCGAGCTTGGCGACGCAGGCCTTGCGCGCGTTCAGCTTGATTTCCATGATCTTGACCAGATTGTCGGTCGCCTCGGGCAGTGCGCCGAACCGGTCGATCATCTCGGCGGCGAAGGCATTCAGCCCCTGCACCTCGTCCACCTCGTTCAGGCGGCGATACAGCCCCATGCGCAGGTCGAGGTCGGGGACATAGTCCTCCGGAATCAGGATCGGCGCATCGACGCTGATCTGGGGTGAGAAGTCGCGCTGGCGCTCACGCAGCCCGCCCGCCTTCGCTTCCAGAATCGCCTCCTCCAGCATCGACTGATAGAGTTCGTAGCCGACTTCCTTGATATGCCCGGATTGTTCGTCGCCCAGCAGGTTGCCCGCGCCGCGAATGTCGAGGTCGTGGCTGGCAAGCTGGAACCCGGCGCCCAAGGTGTCGAGGTCGCTCAGCACCTTCAGGCGCTTCTCCGCCGCCTCGGTCATCTGCCGCTCGGGCGGCGCGACCATATAGGCATAGGCGCGCGTCTTCGATCGCCCGACGCGCCCGCGAAGCTGGTAGAGTTGTGCCAGCCCGAAGCGATCGGCGCGGTTGACGATCATCGTGTTGGCGGACGGAATGTCGATCCCGCTCTCGATGATCGTGGTCGACACCAGCACCTCGAACTTCTTGTCGTAGAACGCGGACATGCGCTCCTCGACCTCGGTCGGCGCCATCTGCCCGTGCGCGACGACATAGCGGATTTCGGGCACTTCCTTGCGCAGGTACTCCTCGATGTCCGGCAAATCGGCGATGCGCGGCGTGACCAGGAAGCTCTGTCCGCCGCGATAATGTTCGCGCAGCAACGCCTCGCGCAGCACCACCGGGTCCCACGGCATGACATAGGTCCGAACCGCCAGCCGATCGACGGGCGGCGTCTGAATCACCGACAGTTCGCGCAGCCCCCCCATCGCCATCTGCAGCGTGCGCGGGATCGGCGTCGCGGTCAGCGTCAGCATATGGACGTCGGCGCGCAGCGTCTTCAGCCGCTCCTTGTGCGTCACCCCGAAGCGCTGTTCCTCGTCGACGATCACGAGGCCCAGGCGCTTGAAATCGACGCTCTTGGCGAGCAGCGCGTGCGTGCCGATCACGATATCGATCGTGCCGTTGGCCAGTCCGTCCTTGACCTTCTTCGCCTCACTGGCGGTCACCAGCCGCGACAGGCGACCGATCTCGACCGGGAACCCCTCGAAGCGCGCGCAGAAATTCTGATAATGCTGGCGCGCGAGCAGCGTCGTGGGACAGACGACCGCGACCTGCATCCCCGCCATCGCCGCGACGAAGGCGGCACGCAACGCGACCTCGGTCTTGCCGAAGCCGACGTCGCCGACGATCAGCCGATCCATCGGCTTGCCCGCCGCCAGATCGTCGAGCACGTCGCCGATGGCGCGGTCCTGATCCTCGGTTTCCTCATACGGGAAACGGTCGACGAACGCCGGATAGCCGCTCGCGTCCGGCTCCGCGACCTCGCCGGGACGCAATGCGCGCTCGGCGGCGACCGCGATCAGCGTGCCCGCGATCTCGCGGATCCGCTCCTTCATCTTAGACTTGCGCCGCTGCCACGCCTCCCCACCCAGCCGGTCGAGGCTCGCGCCCTCTTCCGACGAGCCGTAGCGCGACAGTACCTCAAGGTTTTCGACCGGAATATAGAGCTTGTCGCCACCGGCATATTCCAGCGCGACGCAATCGTGCGGCGCCTTGGCGACGGGCACCTGCGTCAGCCCGACATAGCGCCCGATGCCGTGATCGGTGTGGACGACCAGATCGCCCGGCGACAGCGTGGCGAGTTCGGCGAGGAACGCATCGGCGGACTTGCGCCGCTTGGCCCGGCGGATCAGCCGGTCGCCCAGCATGTCCTGCTCGGTCAGCACCGCGACGTCGGGCGCGGTGAAGCCGTGGTCCAGCCCGACGACCGTCAGCGCGACACCGCGATCGGCGGCGCCCAGCGCATCCTGCCAGGTATCCGCCAGCCGCGCGCCGACCAGCCCGTGATCGTCGAGCAAATTCTTCAGCCGGTCGCGCGCGCCGACCGAGTAGCTGGCGAGGATCGGCTTGCGCCCGTCCTTCTTCAGCCGCGCGACATGCGCGACCACCGCCTCATAGACATTGGCCTGATTGGCGCGTTCCGGCGCGAAATCGCGCGGGCCGTCGACCTGGAAGTCCAGCACCGTCGACGATTCGGGCTCGTGGAACGGCGTGACCAGATGCGCGGGCATCCCCGCCACCTCGGCGCGCCACTCGTCCTCGTCGAGGTACAGCGTCTTGGCCGGCAGCGCGCGATAGCTGCCCGGCTCCGCCGCCTCGGCGCGCTTCCGGTTCTCGTAATAGTCGGCGATCGCGTCCAGCCGCGCCTCGACCGCCGCCGGAGTGCCTGCATCGCGCACCACCACGGCATCGTCGCCCAGATGCTCCCACAATGTCGCCAGCTTCTCCTCGAACAGCGGCAGCCAATGCTCCATCCCGGCCAGCCGCCGCCCGTCGCTGACCGCCTGGTACAGTGGATCGCCGGTGGCGGTCGCGCCGAACTTCTCGCGATAGCGCGTCCGGAACCGCTTCACGCTCTCGTCGTCGAGCAGCGCCTCCGACGCGGGCAGCAGGATGAAGCCGTCGAGCCGCCCCGTCGTCCGCTGGTCGCCCGGATCGAACGTCCGCACGCTCTCGATCTCGTCGCCGAAGAAGTCGAGCCGCAGCGCCTGTTCCTCACCGCTGGGGAACAGGTCGACGATCCCGCCGCGCACCGCATATTCGCCCGCGTCGTGGACGGTGTCGGTGCGAACGTATCCGTTCGCCTGCAACAGCGCGCCCAGCCGGTCGCGATCGATCCGCGCGCCGGGCTTCAGCTCCGCGACCAATTGCCGGATGCGGAACGGCGTCAGCGTCCGCTGCGTCAGCGCGCTGGCGGTCGTGAGCACCAGTTGCGGCCCGTTCGGCTTGTGCTGCAACCGGTGCAGCGCCCCGATCCGCTCCGCCATGACGCGCAACGTCGGGGAGGCGCGGTCGTAAGGAAGGCAGTCCCATGCCGGCAACTGCACCACCTCCAGCTCGGGCGCGAAGTACGGCGCGGTCGCCGCGATGCTGCGCATCTGCGCTTCGTCGGCGGCAACGAACACCGCCCGGCGCGGCGCCGCGCGCGCCAGATCGGCGAGCAGCGACGGCAGGAAGCCGCCGGGGACGCCCGACAGCGTGAGCGGGACGGTGGCGGTGAGGATCGTGGAAAGTTCGGGCATGTTTCTTCTTCTAGCCCTCTCCCCGTGGGGAGAGGGTTGGGTGAGGGGGCGGGGCCTCGCAGAGCGCGTCGGTCTCGGTGAGACACCCGCCCCGCCCCCCAGCCCGCTCCCCGGCGGGGAGAGGGAGCAGGTGGCGGCTACATGCCCACGCCCAACACCGTCACGAAATCGACCTTGCGCATCGTGTCCATCATCTCTCCCTCCCATTCGGCCGGGCAGGGGATGGAGCCGATCGCCCACCCCATGATGTCGACGTCCTGCTCTTCCAGCAGCCGCTCGAACCAGTCGAGCTGCGCGGGGCTCCACGTCGCGCCATGCGTGTCGAAGAAGCCGCCGATCATCAGGTCGGCCTCGCGCGTGCCACGATGCCACGCGCGAAAGCGCAAGCGTTTCAGGCGGATGTCATGATCCATAAACGTCCAATGCAAAACGACCGGCGGGCGCTGGCGGCGACCGTCGGGGCAGGGTATCGGCACCAGATAGTCATGCGGCCCGATATCCTCAATCCACTGTTCGCCGAAGTCGAGGCGCTGAAGGGCGTCGGCCCGGCGCTGGCCAAGCCGCTGGAGCGGCTCGGGATCGCGCGGGTGCTCGACCTGTTGTTCCATCTGCCGTCGGGCTGGGTCGATCGCTGGCCGCGCGACGAGCTGATGCAGGGCGACGTCGGCCGCACGATCGCGATCACGCTGACGCCGACCGACTATCGCATCAGCAGCAGCCCGCGCGCACCCACCCGCGTCGTCGCCACCGACGCCCACGGCAACACCGTGGCGCTCGTGTTCTTCGGCGGTGGATCGGGGCGCGTCCGCAAGCTGTTGCCGCTGAACGAACCGCGCCGCATCTCGGGCCGCCTCGACCAATATGGCCAGGACCTCCAGATCGTCCACCCCGAGGTGGGCGGCGAGGATGACGACTTCCGCACGCGCGAGGCGATCTACCCGCTGACCGAGGGGATGACGTCGCGGCGGCTGGCGGCGCTGGTCGAACAGGCGATCGCCCGCGCGCCCGACCTGCCCGAATGGATCGAGCCGAGCCTGAAGGCGCAGCGCGAGTGGCCATCGTGGCGGGAGGCGATGACGCGCCTCCATGCCGATCCCGCCGATGCGGTGGCGCGCACGCGGCTCGCCTATGACGAGGTCTTCGCCAATCAGCTCGCGCTTTCGATCGTCCGCGCCGACACGCGCAAGCGGCGCGGGCGCGCCTTGCGCGGCGACGGGCATCTGCGCGACCTGCTCCGGTTGCCGTACCAGTTGACCGGCGCGCAGGCGCGCAGCGTGCGCGAGATCGAGGGCGACCTCGCCCAATCCGCACCGATGCTGCGGCTGCTGCAGGGCGATGTCGGTTCGGGCAAGACGTTGGTCGCGGCGATGGCGCTGCTGATCGCGGTCGAGGCGGGCGCGCAGGCTGCGATGCTCGCGCCGACCGAAATCCTCGCGCGCCAGCATTACGAAACGCTCCGCCGCGCGCTGGCGGGCCTGCCGATCGAGATCGCGGTGCTGACCGGGCGCGACAAGGGCCGCGCGCGCGAGGCGACGCTGATGGGTCTCGCTGACGGCTCGATCCACATCCTGGTCGGCACCCACGCGATCTTCCAGGAGGCGGTCACCTATCGCGACCTCGGGCTGGTGGTGGTCGACGAACAGCATCGCTTCGGCGTCGCCGAGCGCCTGTTGTTACAGGCCAAGGGCCGCACCCCGCCGCACGTGCTGGCGATGACCGCGACGCCGATCCCGCGCACGCTGACGCTCGCGCTCCACGGCGAGATGGACCAGAGCCGCCTCGACGAAATGCCGCCGGGCCGCGAGCCGATCGAGACGCGCGTGCTGAGCGAGGAACGCGTCGACGAGGTCGTCAACGCGCTCGGTCGCCATTTGTCGGAGGGCAAGCAGGCCTATTGGGTCTGCCCGCTGGTCGAGGAAAGCGAGACCAGCGACCTGCAAGCCGCAGAGGCACGCGCGGCGGCACTCGCAGGTCGCTTTGGTGACCGCATCGGCCTGGTCCACGGCCGGATGAAAGGTGCGGAGAAGGACGCGGTGATGGCGCGTTTCTCGGCGGGCGAGATCGGCGTGCTGGTCGCGACGACGGTGATCGAGGTCGGGGTCGACGTCCCCAACGCCACGCTGATCGTGATCGAACACGCCGATCGCTTCGGACTGGCGCAGCTCCACCAGTTGCGCGGGCGTGTCGGGCGCGGCGGCGGGCGCTCGGTGTGCCTGTTGCTGCGCGGCGGCGCGCTCAGCGAAACCGCGCGTGCGCGGCTGGCGCTGATGCGCGAGACCAACGACGGCTTCCGCATCGCCGAGGAGGATCTGCGGCTGCGCGGTGCGGGCGAATTGCTCGGCAAGCGCCAGTCCGGCGAGGCCGCGTTCCGCCTCGCGACGCCGGAATTGCTGGCCGAGCTGCTCCCCGCCGCCACCGATGACGCGCGATTGCTGATCGACCGCGACGGCGGCTTGAGCGGCGCGCGCGGACAGGCGGCACGCACCGCGCTCTACCTGTTCGAACGCGACGCCGGCGTGGCGCTGCTACGGTCCGGCTAGGCGATCGTCATTGCGAGCGTAGCGAAGCAATCCAGGGCGTCCTGATCCGGCGCTGGATTGCTTCGCTCCGCTCGCAATGACGATAACGAGGGCCGGTCCGGCGCACCTCAATGCCTAAGCACCATTCGCCCTAAGCCTGTCGAAGACCGTTCGATCATACGCCGCTGTCGGCGGTCAGGATCCACGGACAACGCTGCTACTGCCTTGACCTTATCCTACCATTCGCCCTGAGCTTGTCGAAGGGCGTGCGACCGGGCACGTGCGTCGACACACGCAGCACGAACGCCGTGAGGGTAGCGAGAGCGAAGCCAAGGCGCTCAGGGAGAACGAGAACTTGCCGGGTCTGATACCGATCATCATCGTCATCGTCGCCGGATTAGGGTTGGCGATCCAGCCACCCACCAATGCCGCGCTGGCGCGCGCCGCCGGGTCGGTATGGCTGGCGGCGCTGGTGTCCTTCACCGTCGGCACCGCGACCCTGCTCGCCGTATGGGCGTTCGATCGCACGCCCTTGTCGGCGCTCAAGGGCGCGCCATGGTGGGCGTGGCTGGGGGGATTGTATGGCGCGGCGTTCGTCGCGGCGCTGGCCTATGCCGCACCCCGGCTGGGGATCGCGGCGGCGCTCAGCATCGCCATCGCCAGTCAGTTGATCGCGGCGCTGACGCTCGATCATTTCGGGTTGCTGGAACTGCCGCAACAACCGGTGACGTTGACGAAGCTCGCCGGGATCGTGCTGGTGCTGGTCGGCGTGATCGTCTTCCGACGCGGCTGACGCTCAGCGCATCGCCGCAAGGACGAACTGGTACAGCGCGGGCGGCACTTCCTGCGCCAGCTTGCACCCGATCCGCCCGCCCAATGCCCAGCGGACCTCGGCGGCGAACGTCCCCACGACCGGCAGCGTGACCTGAACGATATCGCCGGTGGCCACCGGCTCGTCGCTGCGCGCCATGAAGCCGTTGGGGGAGACGTTGACGATCGTCACCACCCGCGTGTCACCGGCGGGCGTCGAAAGGCGCGCGCGATAGAGGGTTTCATCGCGAGGTTCGACGCGATCCTCATACGCCGTCATCGCCGGTTGTGCGGGCATGTCGTCCTCCTACGCTACCCGACGCTTATCGCCGCGCCGGGGTTAACGTGGAGTGAGCGAAGACGTTACCGCAGGTTCACCATGCCGTGATGCTTCTTGCCC
Source organism: uncultured Sphingomonas sp. (assembly GCA_913777325.1). Lineage (GTDB taxonomy): Bacteria > Pseudomonadota > Alphaproteobacteria > Sphingomonadales > Sphingomonadaceae > Sphingomonas. The sequence goes on from CAJYSA010000013.1 coordinate 41,482, forward strand.
GCCGACACGCGCACCGCCGCGCCGGAAAGCGTGATCGTCGCGGCTTCGTCGACCACCTTCTGCCCGTCCACCTTCGCGCCGCCGCCCTTGATCAGGCGGCGTGCCTCGGCCTTGGAACTCGCGAACCCCAGCGCGACCAGCACGTCGACGACGGTGGGATTGTTCGCCTCCACCTCGATCGACGGCAGCGAGGCGCCGCTGGCGCCTTCCTCGAAGGTGCGGCGCGCGGTTTCCGCCGCTTCCTCCGCCGCGGCGCGCCCACGGCACATCGCGGTGGCCTCGTTGGCCAGCACCTTCTTCGCCTCGTTGATCTCCGCGCCGTCCAGCGCTTCCAGCCGCGCGATCTCATCCAGCGGCAGGTCGGTGAACAGGCGCAGGAACCGGCCCACGTCACGGTCGTCGGTGTTGCGCCAGAACTGCCAGTAATCGAAATGCGGCAACTGGTCCTCGTGCAGCCACACCGCGCCGGCGACCGTCTTGCCCATCTTCTCGCCCGACGCGGTGGTCAGCAGCGGGGTGGTCACGCCGAACACCTCGGTCCCGTCCATCCGCCGCGCCAGCTCGACGCCGTTGACGATGTTGCCCCATTGATCGCTGCCGCCCATCTGCAGCCGCACGCCCTCGCGCCGCGCCAGCTCGCGGAAGTCGTAGCCCTGCAGGATCATATAGTTGAATTCGAGGAACGAGAGCGACTGCTCACGGTCCAGCCGCAGCTTGACCGAGTCGAAGCTCAGCATCCGGTTGACGCTGAAATGCTGCCCCACCTCGCGCAGGAAGGGGATATATTCCAGCTTGTCGAGCCATTCGGCATTGTCGAGCATCACCGCATCGCTCGGGCCGTCGCCGAACGTCAGGAACCGGTCGAAGATGCGGCGGATTCCCGCGACATTGGCGGCGATCACCGCGTCGCTGTTCAGCTTGCGGGCCTCGTCCTTGAAGCTCGGGTCGCCGATCTTGCCGGTGCCACCGCCCATCAGCACGACCGGCTTGTGCCCGGCCTGTTGCAGGCGGCGCAGCAGCATGATCTGCACCAGGCTGCCGACGTGTAGCGACGGTGCCGTCGGGTCGAAGCCGATATAGCCCGGCACGACCTGCTTGGTGGCCAGCGCGTCGAGCGCGGCGGCGTCGGTCATCTGGTGGATATAGCCGCGCGCGGTCAGCGTGCGGAGCAGGTCGGACTGATATTCGGTCATAGCACGGGTGTCGTTACACACACGTCACCGGCGCGGCAATTGCGTCACCGGGTCGATCGGCGTGCGCCCGCGTCGCAGCTCGAAGTGAAGCTCGGGCTGGTCGGCAAAGCCCGTCGCGCCGCTGAGAGCGATCGGCTGGCCCCGCGTCACCGCCTCGCCCCGCCGCACCAGCAGCTTGCCGGCATGGCCATAGATCGACGTCCAATTGTCGCCGTGCTTGACGATCACCAGCCCGCCCAGCGCCGCGATCCCGTCGCCGGCATAGGCCACGGTGCCCGCCGCCGCCGCCTTCACCTCGGTGCCGGCGGGCGCGGCGATCTCGATCCCGTCGAATCGCTCCCCGCTGCGCCCGACGCCGAACCGCCGCACGATCTGTCCGGTCAGCGGCCATGCGAAGCGGCCGGGCGCGGCGGTTGGGGGCGTCACCGGGACGGTCGTGGCGGGCAGCCGCGTCGTGCGCGTCGGGCGCACCGGCGCGCGCCCGCTCGCCACCGCCGGTTCGCCCCCGGTCAGGATCGAGTCGATGTCCAGCGTGAACGCGGCGGCGCGCGCGGCGGCGGAGGGCGATGCCGCCGGGATCAGCACCCGTTGTCCTGTGACCAGCACGAACGGTTCGCGCAGGTCGTTGGCGGCGACCACCTCGCTCCACGGCACCTTATACGCGCGCGCGATCGCGATCCCGGTCTGCCCCGCTTCGACCCGGTGATATCGCCCGCCCGGCACGATCAGCCGCTGGCCGGCGCGCAGCGCATAAGGGGGCGCCAACATGTTGCGCCGCGCGATCGCCTGAATCGACGCACCGGTGCGCTCCGCGATCGCGCTCAACGTGTCGCCAGCGCGTACAATAACGTCCCGAGGCGGTAATATTGGGGCCGTCGGCGACACCGGGCGCGCTTCCCACGCCGGTCGCGGTGCCGAAAGCTGCTCCACCGGCGCACCCCGCGGCACCACGGCGGGCGGCTCGACGACCGGCTCGTCGGGCGGCGCGGGCGTGGCGGGGGAAGGGGACGGCGGTGGGACGAACGGCGGGTCGGCGGCCGGGATACAACCGGCGAGCAGTAGCAACGCCCCCGCCGACCTCGCTGCTCCCCGCATCAACCGCCGCTAAACCCCTGAAAAAGCGTCGCTGAGCGTCGCGAGTGACTCGTGCAACGTCAGGTCGAGCTGGAGCGGCGTCACCGTGATCCACCCCTGCGTGATCGTCGCCAGATCGCTGCCGTCATCGTCCGCCGGCGCCACGCGTCCCATCGACAGCCAGTGATAATCGAACCCGCGCGGGTCCGTCCGGCGGTCGAAACGGACACGCCCATAGTCGCGCAGCCCCTGAGGAACCACACGTACCCCCTTGATTTCGCCAGCTTCCGGCTCGGGGAAGTTGACGTTGATCACCGAACGCGACGCCCATTCGTGGTCGAGCAGCGGGCGCAGCACGCGCGCCCCCCATTCCTCCGCCCCGGCGAACGACACGTCCTCCCCCGGCTCGCGCCGCCCATATCGCTGGCTCAGCGCCACCGACCGCACCCCCGCCAGCGCACCCTCCATCGCCGCCGAGACGGTGCCCGAATACATCACGTCCTCCGCGATATTGCCGCCACGATTGACGCCGGACAGGATCAGGTCGGGCGGTCCGTCACGCATCACCTCCGCCAGCGCGTACATCACCGCATCGGTCGGCGTGCCGCCAACGGCATAGCGCTTCTCGCCGAATTGGCGGACGCGCAAGGGGCGGGTGAGGGTGAGCGAACGTCCCGTGCCGGACTGTTCGGAGGCGGGCGCACAAACCCACACGTCTTCAGAGAGTTGCGCAGCGATCCTCTCCAGCACTGCGAGGCCGGGCGCGTGATATCCGTCGTCGTTGGAAAGCAGGATCCGCATCAGCGTGGCCCCAATATGTCTTGCCCGGCCAGATAGGGACGCAGCACTTCCGGTACCGTCACGGTGCCGTCCTCGCGCTGATAATTCTCCAGCACCGCCACCAGCGTCCGCCCGACCGCCAGCCCGGAGCCGTTGAGCGTGTGGACGAAGCGCGTCGTTTTCTCGCCTTCGGGCCGGTACCGCGCATTCATGCGCCGCGCCTGGAAGTCGGTGCAGGTCGAGCAGCTCGAAATCTCGCGGTACCGCTGCTGCCCCGGCAGCCATACCTCGAGATCGTAGGTCCGTGCCGCGGTGAACCCCATGTCGCCGGTGCACAATTTCATGCGGCGATAAGCGAGGCCGAGAGCCTCCAGCACACCTTCGGCGCAGACGGTCATGCGCTCATGCTCGTCCTCGCTCGCTTCGGGGGTGACGATCGACACCATCTCGACCTTGTCGAACTGATGCTGCCGGATATAGCCGCGCGTGTCGCGCCCCGCCGCGCCCGCCTCAGACCGGAAACAGGGGGTCAGCGCCGCGAACCGCAGCGGCAGTACCTCGTGGCTCAGGATCTTCTCGCGGACGATGTTGGTCAGCGACACTTCGGCAGTCGGGATCAGCCAGCGGCCATCGGTGGTGCGGAACAAGTCTTCGGCGAACTTCGGGAGCTGCCCGGTGCCGAAAACCGCTTCGTCACGGACCATCAGCGGTGGCGCGACTTCCTCATAGCCATGTTCGCGGGTCAGCCGATCGAGCATGAATTGGCCCAGCGCGCGCTGCAGCCGGGCCGCGTCGCCGCGGACCAAGGTGAAGCGTGCGCCCGCGATCGCGGCGCCCGTTTCGAAATCGAGGCCGATCGCCGGGCCGATCGCATCATGCTCGCGCGGGGTGAAGTCGAAGTCACGTCGTTCGCCCCGCTCGTGAACGAGTTGATTGTCGTCCTCGTCCGCGCCGGTCGGCACGTCGCCCGCGGGTACGTTCGGAAGCGCGGCGAGGGCGGCGTCGAGCGCGCTACCGGTCTCAGCCTCCTCGGCTTCCAGCTGAGGCAGGCGCTCCTTCAGCGTCGCCACCTCCGCCATCAGTGCGGCAGCGGCACTCTCATCCTTCTTCGCCTTGGCGGCACCGATCGCCTTCGATGCCTCGTTGCGGCGTGCCTGTGCCGTCTGCGCCTCGGTTGCGGCCTCGCGACGGCGGCGATCAAGCGCCACCAGCGTTTCGGCGGAAGCAGGCAGGCCGCGCTTCGCCATGGCGGCGTCGAAAGCGGCGGGATCGTCGCGGATCAGGCGAATGTCGTGCATGCCCGCGCTATGGCTTCCCACCCGTCGTGAGGCAACCCGCGCCGCGCCAACGGCGTTATCCCGCACCACGCCCCACGGTGAGAAGGAGAGACATTCATGCGGGTTCCCCATCATTCGGTCGTGCTGGTCGCCGACGGGCGCAAGCTGCTGTTCCTGCGGAACGAAGGCGATGCGGACTATCTCAACCTCCAGGTCGAACATGCCGAGGAACGTAACAACCCGGCCACCCGAGATCAGGCGACAGACGCAGCTGGCGGCGCATCGTCGACGCAGGGTGCCGCGCGCAGTTCGGTCGAGCCGACCGACTTCCACCAACTGGAAGAGGATCGCTTCGCAGCGGACGCCGCCGATCTGCTGAAGCGCCGAGCGCTCGACAACGATTTTGAATCGCTGATCATCGTCGCGCCGCCGCGGACGCTGGGCGAGCTGCGCAAGCACTACCACAAGGAGGTGAGCGCGCGGATCGCGGGCGAGCTGGACAAGGATCTGACCGGGCATCCGGTGGCCGAGATCGAGAAGGCGTTGACGGCGGCGTGAGCGGGACCGCGCCCGTGGCGGGGTCCGTCACGGGCGCGATGTTCAGCGTTGCGACAGTTCGTATCGATCACAACCATCCTGTTCGCTTGTGGAGGATGAGTCAGGTGATTATAGGCGCGCCCAAAGGGGCGTGCAGTGATGCTGACGACATCCTGGACGTGGGCGGGAGTAGGTCGATGGCGACGATGATGACTCAGGTCGAAGACGCGTTTGATGAGCCGGAAGCGCTCGTAAGCCCCGTGCCGGACGATTACCGGCCCAGCTCGGACGAGCCGTTCATGAATCCGCGCCAGCAGGCGTATTTCCGGCATAAGCTACTGATCTGGAAGGATGCGATCCGCCGCGAATCGCAGGGAACGCTGTCGCAACTGCAGATCGACTCCCTGCGTGAGGCCGATCTCAACGATCGCGCGTCGAGCGAGGCGGACTGGTCGCTGGAGCTGCGCACGCGGGATCGGCAGCGCAAGCTGATCTCGAAAATCGATGCCGCGCTGCGCCGTATCGAAGAAGGCGAATATGGCTTCTGCGAGGTCACCGGTGAGCCGATCAGCCTGGGGCGGCTGGAAGCGCGCCCCATCGCGACGATGACCGTCGAGGCGCAGGAACGCCACGAGCGGGCGGAAAAGGTGTCGCGCGACGATTGAGCGGCGGGATCTTAACGATTTGTCAATCTTTATGACGCTACCGCTTGGCATCGTTTGCGGGCGGAAGTGATGGGGCAGTTGAGACACAGCTTGGTCGACGAGCATAAGGCTGCCGGATCGCCCGATGATCGCGGGCGCGGCGAACTCCACATGTCCGCGCGGATGCGGGTCAGCGCCGAAGACAGCGGTTTCCTGGTGCGCGTGCGCAACGTGTCCGCTGGCGGCTTGATGGCGGAACTGCCGCACCCGCTGCCGCCCGACAGTGCGGTGCAGATCAAGCTGAACGGCATCGGCTGGGTGACCGGCCGTGTCGTCTGGCAAACCGAGGGCAGGACCGGGATCGCGTTCGACAGCGTGATCGACGTCGCGGCTGTTCAGGACGGCGGCGCAAGCTTGGACTAACGCGGATGTACGGCGCTCGTTACGGCGAGCGCCTTATCGGCCTCCAGCCTCGAGTAGACGGCGCGGAGCCGTCAATTCCCAGCTTCGCGCGATACGATCCTCGACCCAGGTCCAGTCGCTATCGTCCGTCAGCACGGTCAGCGACCAAGCACCGTTCTGGTCGCCGGTTCTGACGTCCAGCGCGTGATTCGTCAGCCGCGCGAAAAGCCGACCGTCCACGGTGAAGCGGACCTCGCCCTCAACCTGATGCTCCGCCGCTTCCGGCAGCAGCATGGCGATGGCACGGACATGGTCGAGGTCGGTCATATGCGGACGAACTCCTTCAGGGCGGCGGGATAGAGGCGGTGCTCCTCGATCAGCACGCGCGCGGCCAGTATCTCGGGTGTGTCGCCGGCGAGGATCGGCACCTCGGCCTGCGCGAGCACCGCACCGGCGTCGAGTTCCTCTGTCACCACGTGTACCGAGCAGCCTGCAACCTCGTCGCCGGCCGCGATCGCGCGGGCGTGCGTGTCGAGCCCCTTGTACTTCGGTAGCAGCGACGGGTGGATATTGATGATCCGCCCGCGCCACCGCGCCACGAAGGTGTCGGACAACAGGCGCATATATCCGGCAAGCGCGATCCACTCCGCGCCTGCGTCGTGCAGTGCCGTGTCCAGCGCCTGTTCGAAGGCGGCCTTGCCCATGCCCTTGGGCGAACGCGCGAAGGTCGCGATGCCCTGACGATCCGCCCAGGCCAGACCAGCCGCCTCGGGGCGGTCGGAGGCGACGAGCACCAGCCGATATGCATCACCTTGTGCCGCGGCGAGTGCCTGCATGTTCGAACCACGGCCCGAGATCAGCACCGCGACCTTTGCCGGAGCAGCGTTCGTCATTGGTGATGCGTCGCGGTCCAATCGCCGCGTGCGCTCCACGTTTCCGTGCTGCCCGTCACGGTGCAGCCACGCTCGCCCGCCGCGATACGACCGATCGAGAAGACGGTTTCGCCAGCCTCGGCCAGCGCTGCCGAGACGGCTTCCTCCTGATCGGCGGACACGACCACCGCCATACCGATCCCGCAATTGAAGGTGCGTGCCATTTCCTCCGGCTCGATCGCGCCCTGCGCCTGGAGGAACGCCATCAGGCGCGGCTGCGCCCAGGCATCGGCATCGATATGCGCGTGCGTGCCATGCGGCAGGACGCGCGGGATGTTCTCCAGCAGGCCACCGCCGGTGATGTGTGCCAATCCCTTGATCCGACGCGCGCGCAGCAGCGGCAGCAGGCTGGCGACATAGATGCGCGTCGGCGCCATGAGTAGGTCGATCAGCAATCGATCGGCGTCGAACAGGGCGGGCCGGTCCAGCTTCCAGCCCTTGTCGGTCGCCAGGCGCCGCACCAGCGAGAAGCCGTTCGAATGCACGCCGGACGAAGCGAGGCCGAGGATCACGTCACCGGCACCGATCATCGCGCCCGTCAGCACGTCGCCGCGCTCGACGGCCCCGACGCAGAAGCCGGCGAGATCATAGTCGCCGGCCGCATACATCCCCGGCATTTCTGCGGTTTCGCCCCCGATCAGGGCACAGCCGGCGATCCGGCATCCCTCCGCGATCGAAGCGACGACCCGCTCGGCCACCGCATTGTCGAGCTGACCTGTGGCGTAATAATCAAGGAAGAACAAAGGCTCCGCGCCTTGGACCACCAGGTCGTTGACGCACATGGCGACGAGATCGATCCCCACGCCGACATGCCGATCCCACTCGATCGCCAGCTTCAGCTTGGTGCCGACGCCGTCGTTGGCGGCAACCAGCAGCGGGTCGGTGAAGCCGGCCGCCTTCAGGTCGAAAAAGCCGCCGAAGCCGCCAAGATCGGCGTCGGCACCGGGGCGGCGGGTGGCGCGCGCCAGCGGGGCGATCGCGCGAACCAGCGCGTTGCCAGCGGCGATCGACACGCCGGCGCTCTCGTAAGTGTAGCCTTGGTTGCTCATGGAGATGCCACCTAGCCATATCGCGCTTGGATTTCCACGCCTGCTTCGCCAAAAGACGTGACAATGCCTCGCCGTCCCTCCGTTGCCCTTGCTTTCACCGCGCTGATCGCCGTCTTCGGCGGTCGAGCCGTGCTTGCGCAGATCGAAGGCGGCGATCGCGGCGTGGCGGCCGTCGAGAGTTCCAACGACTTCGAAGTGTCGGGCATTCGCGTCGACGTGTCCGGGCCGACTGCCGAGGCCGCCCGACTTGCCGGATGGCGCGAGGCGCAGCGCCGGGCCTATGTGCAACTATCGCAGCGCATGGGGGCGGGCGGCGGATTGGTGCCCGACGGCACGCTCGACTCGATCGTGTCCAGCATCGTCGTCGAGAACGAGCAGATCGGCCCGACCCGCTATATTGCGCGATTGGGCGTGTTGTTCGATCGCGGGCGGACCGCCGGATTGCTTGGCGTGTCGGCCTCCGTCGCCCGATCGTCGCCGTTCCTTACTGTGCCGGTGCAATGGTCGACGGGGGTGGGAACCGCCTTCGAGCAACGCACGCAATGGCAGGAGGCATGGGCACGGTTCCGTACCGGCGGCAGTGCGATCGATTATGTGCGTCCGACCGGTACCGGGCCGGATCCGCTGCTGCTCGATGTGGGCCAGACGGAGCGTCCAGATCGCGCCTGGTGGCGAACGCTGCTCGATCAATATGGGGCCAGTGATGTGTTGGTGCCGGTGGTGCGCCTATTTCGGCAATGGCCGGGCGGCCCCGTCATCGGTGTGTTCGAGGCGCGCTACGGTCCCGATCGCCGATTGTTGCAGCGCTTTACGTTGCGCGTCGGCAGCGGTGCCGGAATCCCGGTGTTGCTCGACGCGGGGGTGAAGCGGCTGGACGATGTGTACCAGCGCGCGCTGCGCGAAGGCTATCTGGGGCTGGATCCGGGATTGAACCCGGTCATGCCGGTCGTCGAGTCGCCGGTGGAGGAAGCGGCGGACCTTATCACCGACGATCCCGCGCTCGCTCCCGCGGCCACGACCCTGACGATCCAATTCGATACGCCCGACGCCAGCGCCGTATCCGCGACCGAGGCGGCGATCCGCGGTCTGCCCGGCGTAACCAGTGCGGCGACCACCAGCCTGGCGCTGGGCGGTGTATCGTCGATGGTGGTCATCTATGCCGGGAGCCCCGACGCGCTCAGCGCTGCACTGACCACGCGGGGGTGGCAGGTGATCGGAGGCGGAACGACGCTTCGCGTTCGCCGTACCTCTACACCGGCACCCCCATCCGCCGCCCGAGGAGCGAGCGGCGCATGAATCAGTTCGCGCTGCCGCTGGCATGGCCCGCGGATGAGCAGGGCGAGTTTCTGGTGCTGGATTCCAACGCTCGCGCGGTGCGGATGCTGGAGCATTGGGCAACCTGGCCAGTGCGCACGGCGATTTTGGCCGGCCCCGCACAATCCGGGCGATCGCTGCTCGGGCGCATTTTCGCGGCGCGCTCCGGCGGAACGGTGATCGACGATGCCGATCACGTCGCGGAAGAGGCGCTGTTCCATGCTTGGAACGAGGCACAGGAACGGCGTCGGCCGCTGCTATTGATTGCACGCACGGCACCGCCGGGATGGTCCGTCGCGCTGCCTGACCTGCGCTCGCGGCTGGCCGCGAGCCCCTCGGCGGCAATCGGAGCGCCCGAGGACGCGCTGATCGCCGCCCTGTTCGAACGCGGGTTCGCGCGACGCAATCTGGACGCGCGCGCCGATCTGGTCACGTGGCTGACGGCGCGCACCGATCGGAGTCACGCCGCCGTCATGGAGACGATCGATAGACTTGATCAGGCCGCGTTGGCCGGACGCCGCCGCTTGACGATCCCGTTGGCGCGCGAGACGCTGGACACGGGCGCGGCAAGCAAGCGGAGCGACACCCTTACATGACCCGACCGGCAAGCATTTCACGCACGGACGCCGAGACGGCGCTCGACGATCCCTTCGTCGAACGCGACGGCGGCCGCTATTTCAACCGGGAGCAGTCATGGCTGGCGTTCAATCGCCGCGTGCTGGAGGAGGCCTGCAACCCGGCGCATCCTTTGCTGGAGAGGCTAAGGTTCCTTGCCATTTCCGGCGCGAACCTCGACGAATTCTTTATGGTGCGCGTCGCCGGCCTGAAGGGCCAGCAGATGCAGGATGTCGAGGCGCGTTCGACCGATGGGCTGACCCCGGGGCAGCAATTGGCGGCGATCGTCGAACAGGCCGACGCGCTAATGGCGAGCCAGCAAGCGGTGTGGCGCGACATCCGCCGCGACATGGACCAGGCGGGGATCACCGTGCTGGGCAGCCATTCGCTGGACGCCGTCGATGGTGAGCAGCGCGCGTGGCTCAACACCTATTTTCAGGAGCAATTGTTCCCCGTCATCACCCCGCAGGCATTGGATCCCGCGCATCCCTTTCCGTTCATGCCCAACAAGGGCATGGCGGTCATGTTCGATCTGGTGCGACGATCGGATAAGGAACCCATCCGCGAGTTGGTGATGCTACCCGCCGCGATGCCGCGCTTCGTGCGGTTGCCGGGCAGCGACCGGGCGCGCTACGTGGCGGTGGAATCGATCCTCAAGCGGTTCTCGCACCTGCTATTTCCGGGTTACGACGTGTTGGGCGCGGCGGAATTCCGTGTGCTGCGCGACAGCGATATCGAGATCGAGGAAGAGGCCGAGGATCTCGTCCGCTATTTCGCGAACGCGATCAAGCGGCGGCGGCGTGGCCGCGTGATCCGCCTCGAACTGGAAACCGGTATGCCGGACACCTTGGCCGAGGCGCTGCGTGACGAACTCGGCGGTGACGAGGCCATCGTCACCGAGACGGGGACGTTTCTGGGTATCGGCGACTTGTCGTTGCTGGCCGACGAGGATCGACCAGACCTGAAGTTCGTCCCGTTCACGCCGCGCTTTCCCGAGCGAATTCGTGAGTTTGGCGGCGATTGCTTCGCAGCGATCCGAAGCAAGGATATCGTCGTCCACCATCCGTACGAGACGTTCGACGTGGTGCTGGCCTTCCTGAAGCAAGCCGCGAACGATCCGGACGTGGTGGCCATCAAGCAGACGTTGTACCGCGCTGGCAAGCAATCCGCTGTCATCAGCGCGCTGATCGCGGCAGCGGAGGCCGGCAAGTCCGTCACGGCGGTGGTGGAGCTGAAAGCCCGCTTCGACGAGGAGCAGAATCTGCAATGGGCCAGCGCGTTGGAGCGCGCTGGCGTCCAAGTCGTCTACGGGTTCATCGATTGGAAGACTCACGCGAAGGTCGCGATGGTGGTGCGGCGCGAAAACGGGAAGTTCCGCACCTACTGCCATTTTGGCACGGGAAATTATCATCCCGTCACCGCAAAAATCTATACGGATTTGAGTTTCTTCACCGCCGATCCTCAGATCGGTCGGGATGCCGCCCGGATGTTCAACTACATCACCGGCTATGTCGAGCCGACGGATCTGGAGACGGTGGTGCTCAGCCCGCGGTCGCTGCGCGAGCGGCTGATGACGTGCATCGACGCCGAGATCGCACACGCGCGCGCGGGTCGGGCAGGATCCATTTGGGCGAAGATGAATTCGCTCGTCGATCCAATGATCATCGAGAAATTGTACGAGGCGAGCTGTGCGGGGGTGGAGATCGACCTGATCGTCCGTGGTATTTGTTGCCTGCGCCCGAAAGTGCCGGGAATGTCGGAAAACATTCGCGTCAAGTCGGTGGTCGGACGGTTCCTTGAACATAGTCGGATCGCGGCCTTCGGAAACGGTGCGGCGCTGCCCAACGATGGCGCGGTGGTCTACATTTCCTCGGCAGACTGGATGCCGCGCAATTTTGACCGACGCGTCGAGTATCTCCTGCCGCTGGGGAACGAGACTGTCCACGATCAAGTGCTCGATCAGGTGATGGTCGCCAACCTCATCGACAACGAACAGAGCTGGGAACTGGAGGCCGATGGCAGCTACGTTCGTGATATTCCGGGGGAGAAGCCATTCAATCTCCACCGGTATTTCATGGTCAACCCATCGCTGTCCGGGCGAGGCGCGTCGCTGGACGGTGATGAGGTTCCGGTGCTGTCGCTGAGGCGCAAGCGTTGAGGTGGCCGAAGCGGGTGGTGGAAGGGGGGGCGGTGTCGGTGCGTGAGGAACCGCGCACCGCGATCATCGATATTGGCTCGAACTCCATCCGGCTGGTCGTGTATCAGGGGCCGGCGCGGCTTCCGACGATCCTGTTCAATGAAAAAGTGCTGGCAGGTTTGGGGCGTAGCCTCGCGGAATCAGGGTCAATTGATGCCCAGGCGATGGCTCTGGCGAAGACGGCGTTGCTGAGATTTGCGGCGTTGGCGGGGGCGATGGAGGTGACGTCGCTGCGCACGGTGGCGACCGCGGCGGTGCGTGACGCGAGCAATGGCGCGGAGCTGATCGCGGTGGCGCAAGCCGCTGGATTGCAAGTGGAAATCCTGCCCGGCGAGAAGGAAGCGGAGGCGGCGGGATATGGCGTCCTGTCGGGTATTCCGGATGCGGACGGTATCGTCGGGGATCTCGGCGGAGGTAGCCTGGAGCTGGTTCGGGTCCGAAAATCACAGCTTAGGGAGCGTGTTTCGTTCCCGTTGGGCGTGCTTCGGATCGCCGCGTTGCGCGAAAACGGCCGTTTGGACCGCCAAGTGCGCGCGATGCTGGAGGAGAGCGGCTGGCTGGGCGCCGGCCGCAACCTGCCGTTCTATCTGGTCGGCGGATCGTGGCGCGCGCTGGCACGGCTCGACATGGAGACAGTGCGCTACCCGCTGCCGGTGATCCATCAATATGCGATGAGCACCCAGACGGTGACGCGGCTGCGGCGGACGTTGGCGCATGTCGGGAAGGCGCGGCTGAAGGACGTGCCCGGGTTGTCGTCCGGCCGGATCCCGACGCTTTCCGATGCGGCGGCGCTCCTGTCGGCGATGCTGAAGCATCTGCGCAGCAGCGGCACGGTCGTGTCCGCCTATGGCCTGCGCGAAGGGCTGCTGTACGAAACGCTCACCCCGGCCCAGCGGCGTGAGGATCCGTTGATCGTGGCGACCGCCGACGAAGGCCGGCGTAGCGGGCGCTTTCCCGAACATGGCGCGTTGCTGGACCGCTGGATCGCGCCCTTGTTCGCCGGAGACCGGCCCGCCGAGGCGCGGCTGCGCGAGGCGGCATGCCATCTGGCCGATGTCGGCTGGCGCGCGAACCCGGATTTTCGGGCCGAGCGCGGGGTGGAGATCGCGCTGCACGGCAATTGGGTGGCGATCGATGCGCGCGGCCGGGCGATGCTGGCGCAGGCATTGTGGACCGCGCTGGGCGGCGCGACGAACAGCCCGGAGCCGCTGCCCGCGCTGGCGGACGAGGCGGCGTTGCGGCGCGCGGTGCAATGGGGGCTGGCGATGCGGCTGGGCCAGCGGCTGAGCGGCGGATTGGCGGCGCCGCTGACCCGGTCAGGCGTGAGCGCCGCGAACGGCGTCGTGCGGCTGCAACCGGGTGATCCGGCACTGTACGGCGAGGCGGTGCAGAAGCGCCATCGCGCATTGGCGGCGGCCATGGGCATGCAGGCCGACATCGGGTGACCCGCATACCCGCGCGCGGGGCGGCGAGCGGGGCACATGACGGATCGCTCATGTTCCGGACAGGCGACCGCGATTTCGCGCACGGCAGAGAGACGGCATGAACGAATGGTCCACTCAAGTTTCGGCCGAGCGGAAAGGGCGCGTGCGGCCCGGCGCGGCGCTGGACGAGCGGATCTGCCGGCTGATCTGTCCGATCGCGGCGGCGATGGTGGGCGTGTGCCTGACCGGAATCGGACTGCTGCGCGTCGGCATCGCATGGGGGCGACGCGCCAGCTTCGCCGATGACCTGCTGGCGATCGATTCGCTGCTGTTCCTGATCGCCATGCTCGCATCGTATCTGGCGGTCCGCACCCCCGACGTGCGCCGCCGCGCCTACCTGCACCGATTGGAGCAGGTGGCGGATGCCACGTTCATCCTGGCGATGCTGCTGCTGACCGCCGCGTGCTTCGTCATCACCTATGCAGTGAGCGCATAAACATGACCGAGGCGGGCCGGAGCGGATCACGCAATTGGTGGGCGATCGTGGCGGGCGGGATGACCGGCGCGATCCTGCTGCTGCTGGGTCTGGTCGGCTTCCTGGGCTATTTCGGCGGGCCGATCTATCGCGTCGCGCCGCCGCTGGCACCGACGCCCGCCGCGCAGCGCGGCACGGCGATCGTCTTCCTGTCCGGCGACATGGGGATCAACGCCGGCATGGGGCCGCGCCTGATCGACCGGCTACGGCGGCAGGGCCTGCCGGTGCTGGCGGTCAATTCACTGACTGCCTTCGGCACGCGCCGCTCGCCGGCGCAAATCGAGGCGATCGTGGCCGAGGCGATCGTGCGCGCATTGGCGATGCCGGGCGCGCACAGGGTGGTGATGATCGGGCAATCGTTCGGCGCCGACATGTTGCAGTTCAGCGCGACCGGGCTGCCGCCCGCGTTGCGGTCGCGCATCGGACGCATCGTGTTGCTGGTGCCGGGGAACACGTTGCTGTTCCAGGCGAGTCCGGGCGGCGTGCTGGACGGCGCGCCGGATGCCTCCGCCTTGCCCAGTGCGCGGCGAATCGACTGGGTGCCGCTGACCTGCATCCATGGCGTGGAAGAGACGCACAGCCTGTGCCCGGCACTGCACGGCGATAACGTGACGAACGTGCCGCTGCCCGGCGGCCATTTCCTGAACTACGACATCCCGTTGATAACGCAGGCGCTGGATCGCGCGATCGACAACGGTCGCTGAGCCGTCATCTTCATTACGGATAATTCAGGCGGCGTCGAACCGCCGGCAATCCATTGACGCGCATAGCCGACGGATCACAGGGAATAACATATGTCGATCTTTCGTCTTGCCGCGACCGCGGCCGCATTGATGCTGTCCGCCGTTCCGGCGCTGGCGCAGCCGCAGGCCGCGCCATCATCCAACCCGATCTACGGCATCTGGATGAACCCCTATAACAGCGTCGCGGTGCGCACCGGGCCGTGTGGCGACCGGCTGTGCGGCTGGATCGTATGGGCGAACCAGGAGGCGCAGAACGACGCGCGCGACGGCGGTACGCCGAAGCTGATCGGCACCGCGCTGCTGGAAAACTATCGCGCCGACAAGCCGGGCAACTGGTCGGGCACCGTCTTCATCCCGGATATGAACCGGCGCTTCTACTCGATCATCCAGCATGTCGGGCCCGACGAGATGAAGGTAAAGGGCTGCATCCTAGGCGGGCTGCTGTGCAAATCGCAATTGTGGCACCGGATCTCGGACGTGCCCCATGCGTGAATGGCGCGCGCGGCTGGCGCGACATCGCACCGCGCTGTCGCTGGTCGCGGTGCTGGTGCTGATCGCGCTCGGTTTCGCGGCGATGCAGCAACTGACGCGGGAACTGCATTTCTCGCAGGTTCGGGCCGCGCTGCACGCGCTGTCGCCGTGGCAGGTGGCCGCCTCGATCGCGTTTACCGCGCTCAGTTACCTGACGCTCACCGGCTATGACGTGCTGGCGTTGCGGATCATCGGGCGCCCGCTGCCATGGCGGACCGCGGCCCTGGGATCGTTCACCAGCTACACGTTGAGCCACAACCTGGGTCTGTCGCTGCTGACCGGGGGGTCGGCGCGCTATCGCATCTATACCGCCGCCGGGCTGGACGGGCCGGATGTGGCGCGCGTCATCGGGATCGCCAGCGCGACCTTCTGGAGCGGCGTGGTCACCGTCGCGTCGGTCGCGCTGCTGGCGCGCACGGGCCCGATCGACCTGGCGGGGATCACGATTCCGGCTGCGCTGTCGCATGGAGTCGCGGCGGCGGTGCTGGTGGCGGTGGCGGCGGTGGTGATGCTGTGCGGCAACGCCAGCGGGCCGCTGCGCATCTGGCGACTGAGCGTGCCGCTGCCCAGCGTCGGGCAGGCACTGGCGCAGATCGGGCTGGCGGTGCTGGACACCGGCGCGGCGGCGGCGGCGCTGTTCGTGCTGGTGCAGGGCGCGGACCCCGCGCTGCTCCCCGCGTTCATCCTGGCCTATGCGCTGGGCATCGTCGCGGCGGTGCTGGCCCATGTGCCCGGCGGAATCGGCGTGTTCGAGGCGGTGGTGCTGGCGGTGTTGCCGGGCGACCGATCGGTCGCGTTCGCGGCGCTGATCGCGTATCGCGTGATCTATTACCTGTTGCCGCTCGCGGTGGCGGTGGCGATCCTGGCGTGGCGCGAGGGCATGCGGCGGCGCCACCTGCTAAATCATCCGCTGTCATCGCGGCTGTTGCGTGACGGTCGGGCGGTGGCGAACGGTATCGCGCCGCTGGCGCTGACCGCCGCGACCTTCATGGGCGGGGCGATGCTGCTCCTTTCGGGTTCGCTGCCGTCGCTGCACCATCGCATGGGCGTGCTCTCCCGGATCGTGCCGCTGCCGTTCATCGAGGCGAGCCATATCGCCGCCAGCCTGGTGGGCACGGGGTTGCTGCTGCTGGCGCCGGGATTGTACCGGCGGCTGGACGGCGCGTTCGTCGCCACGCGCGCCTTGTTGCTGGCGGGCGCGGCCTTCTCGCTGGCCAAGGGCATCGATTACGAGGAGGCGACCGCCTGCCTGACGCTGGCGGCGATGCTGCAATGGACGCGGGGTGCCTTCTACCGCCGTACCGCCCTGACGCAGATCCGCTGGTCGGCGGGGTGGATGTCGGCGGTGCTGGTGGTGCTGGCGGCGGCGGTGTGGATCGGCTTGTTCGCCTACCGCCGCGTTCCCTATGCCGACGACCTGTGGTGGCGGTTCGCGTTGAAGGGCGATGCGCCGCGCTTCCTGCGCGCCACACTGGCGGCGACGGTGGCGCTGGCGGTCGCGCTGGTGTGGCGGTGGATGTCGCCACCGCGCCCGCTGCCCGCGCAACACGCCGATCCGGCGGCGGTGGCGCATGTGCTGGCGCTGGCCGATCGCACCGACTCGATGCTGGCGACGATCGGGGACAAGCGCTTCCTGTTCGCCGAATCGGGCGATGCGATGCTGATGTACCAGGTGCGTGGCGCGAGCTGGATCGTGATGGGCGATCCGATCGGCGAGCGCGACGACTGGCCCGAATTGCTGTGGCGAATCCGCGACAAGGCGGATCAGGCGCAGGGGCGGCTGCTGCTCTATCAGGTGACCGGCCCGGTGCTGGAGCTGGCGATCGGCATGGGCCTGCACGTCATCAAATATGGCGAGGAGGCGGTGATCGACCTCCCGGACTTCACGCTGGAGACGCCACGGCTGCGTTCGGTGCGCAAGGCGGAACGCGCGGCGGCGCGCCGCAACTTGTCGTTCCGGATCGTGCCGGCGGCGGCGGTGGCGGTGGTGCTCGACGAACTCCAGGCGATTTCCGATGAATGGATGCGTGCTAAGGATCAGGCCGAAAAGAGCTTCAGCTTGGGGCATTTCAACCGCGATTACCTGCAACGCTCCGACGTGGCGCTGGTGATGGAGGGCGAGCGCATCGTGGCGTTCGCGAATCTGTGGCTGACCGCCAATCATGAGGAAGCGTCGGTCGACCTGATGCGGCATCGCGACGATGCACCGCACGGCACGATGGACTATCTGTTCGTCAACATCCTGACTTGGGCCAAGGAGCGCGGATATCGCCGCTTCTCGTTGGGGATCGCGCCGCTGTCAGGAATTTCGGGGCGGCGACTGGCACCGGCCTGGGCGCGCGCGGCATCGCTGGTGTTCCACCATGGCGAGCGGCTGTACGGCTTTCGCGGCCTGCGCAGTTACAAGGAGAAGTTCGCGCCGCGGTGGGAGCCGCGCTACATCGCGGGGCCAAGGGGGATCGCGATGATCCGCACGCTGCGCGACCTGTCGCGATTGATCGGGCACGCACCCGCGGAGTCGTGAGCGACTCCGCGAGCGGGTGGCCGGTCGATCAGTCCTTCTTCGCGGTGAGATGCGCGCTGAGGAACTTGTTCATTTCGAACATGCTGGCCGACTTCTTGCCGAAGATCTTCTCCAGCTTGTCGTCGGCGTTGATCTGACGCCGGTCCTTGGCGTCCTGCAGATCGTGCTTCTTGATATACTCCCAGACCTTGCTGACGACCTCGCTGCGCGGCAGGTCGTTCTTGCCGACGATCTCGGCCAGGTCGGCGGACGGGGTGACCGGGGCGGTGATGCCGCCGCGCGCGCCGCCGGCGGGCTTGCCGGTGGTCTTGACCTTCTTTTCCGCAGCCTTGGTCTCGTCCTTGCCGCGCTTCTCCGCAGACTTCGCCATATAGAGCTCCCTTCGTGAACAGCGGACGAATGGCGCAACACCGGGGTGCGGCGCAAGTTCATCGTCGACAGGCCTTATCAGGCGTTTTTCGCGCGTCCACAAGCAAGCGCGCGCATCAAGGTCGCAACCGGCGCTCCTCCCGGCGTATGCGCGGCTATCGCGCGGTCAGTTGCGCCCAGATCGGCAGATGGTCCGAGGCGACGCGCGCGGCGGCCGACTGGTGCACGCCGCAGGCCGCCACGTGCAGGTCGTGCGAGACCATGATCCGGTCCAGCCGCGCGATCGGGCGGCGCGCGTGGAAGCTGGGGCCGGTCTCGGCGAAGCGGAACGTCGCGCCGAAATCGCGCAGGCAGCCGGCGGCGCGCGTCCATTCGTTGAGGTCGCCCATCATCACCGTCGGCATCGCCTGCGCGCTGGCGGCGACATGCGTCAGGATCGCGGCGGCCTGGCGCCGACGCCACAGCCCCGACAGGTCGAGGTGCATGCCCACGACGCGCACCGTCGTGCCCGCGATCGCGACGTCCGCCATCACCGCGCCACGCGGCTCCAGCGCGGGCAGGTGAAGTTGCTCGCAATCGAGAACCCGCGCCGATTTGCGCACCAGAATCGCATTGCCGTGCCAGCCCATGCTGGAGGCGCGCATGCCCAGCCCGACCGGCTGCCAGTCGCTATGCTCCTCCAGCAGGTGCGCGGTGAGCACGGCGGCACGCTGTCCGAAGCGGCGATCCGCCTCTTGCAGCGCGACGATATCGGCGTCGATCTCGCGAAGCACCTGAAGGATGCGGTCGGGATTGCGGCGGCGATCGGTGCCGATCGCCTTGCGCATGTTGTAGCTGGCGACTTTCAACATCATTGCCCCTGCGCAACGGACGACGGGCGTCAGCGGTTGCAGGGTGACGCACATCGTGGAAAAGCGAGGCCGACAGGGCAGGGGACGACACGATGATCCGGGCGACAGGCAGGGCGGTGTGGGTGGCGATCGTCAACGCGGTGGCCGCGCATCTGCCCGACGATCCCTATACCTCACGGCTTCGCGCGCACCTCTACCGCTTGCTGCGCACGCGGGTGGGACGCGCGCCGACGATGAAGGGCGGGACACGGGTCAACGGCTACGGGCTGCGGATCGGCGACCGGGTGTTCGTCAACCGGCATTGCTATTTCGACCTGAGCGCGCCCGTCGACCTGGGCAACGATGTGGTGGTGGGGCACCACACGTTCTTCGTGACCGCCAGCCACGAGATCGGCGACGCGCGGCGCCGCGCGGGCGCGGTGAAGCCGGCGCCGATCGTCGTCGAGGACGGGGTGTGGATCGGTTGCCGCAGCACGATCCTGCCGGGCGTGCGGCTGGGGCGCGGCAGCGTGATCGCCGCCGGATCGATGGTGGTGCGCGACGTGCCCGCCAACACGCTGGTCGGGGGCGTGCCGGCGCGGGAGCTGCGGCGGCTGGATGCGGCAGACGGCACGGCTGGCGCGGAGGCGTCGTAAATTGGGCTGGACGGGGGAGCGCACCCGCCGAGATAAAACCTTGTTTTTGTGCGAGCATTGCAACACTACGTCACAATGACGTCGGCGCCGCACTCGTTGAACGAACCAGATCGCGCCCGGACATCCGGACGGTCCGGGTGAGCGGCGCCCCCGACGGCGACCCGATGCGTGCCGGCGCGTAGACCGCTACGCCGCAGGCTGCTTCAGCTAGGCAGCCTGGTACGGCATCCCGGCGATCAGATCCGGCTACGACGTGCGCTGGCCGCCCCGCGTGGGGCGGGGGCCAGCGCGCCGAACACTTCCTACAAATATGTCGGCCAGTATCTCGCCGCCGCGTTGACGACACGCGCGCGCCTTGCCGCGATCGTCCACCATTACGAGCACGTCGCGCGCCTTGCCGCGATCAGCGGTGGGGAAGTGTGGCGCCGACCATTCGCGCTGTGGGAACACGAGGATTCGCAGGGGCGCCGCCATGTCGTGACGCTCCAGCCCGCCGAACTCGCGCCGATGGAGGGCGAATCCGAGCTGGTGTTCAGCCTGGAGGGCAAACGGCTGTACACGCTGACCTTCGGCTTCGTCAGCGGGGCGATCATCGGCGCGGTCGACCAGCCGCTGCTCTTCGTCGGCGGGTTGCAGGGGGCGTATTTCGCGCGCGAGGAATTGCGGTACGCCGCGAAAGCCAATGGCGAGATCGCCGCGCCGACGCTGCTCCTGCTCGCGGCGGCGGCGCTCGCCGAAGCGCTCGGCATTTCGCGGCTCGCCGGTCCGTCCACCCGGACGCAGGCGTCGGCGGCCTATGTGGTGGACGGGCGATCCAGCTCGCTCGACTATGACGAATTATGGCTTGGCCTCGGCGGCGAGGCGACGGCGTGCGACTTTTTCGTGGTCGACCTATCGCGCGGGGAAGCCGAGGACGCCGAGATCACGGGCGGTCACCGCTCGCGCACGCGTCGCCGGCGGCGGCTACGCGCAGCGTTGCGGGCCCGGATGCTGGCGACGATCCAGTCAGCGTTTAATCCGCCGGCAGGCGAACGACTGACGGGTTAGCCCGCCAGCGAATGATCGGGAAACGGGCGCGAACGGCGGATGACGATGGTGCCGGTTGCAGGGATCGAACCCGCGACCTTCGGTTTACAAAACCGCTGCTCTACCAGCTGAGCTAAACCGGCCAGCCATCGCGTGCGCCCTCCATGCGTCAGGCGACGCCGAAGGTCCAGCCCTCCGTCGCGGCGACCTGCGCGGTGAGCGTGGGCGGGTGCCACAGATCGTGGCGGGTGACGACATGGCGTAGCCAAGCGGCGGTCATCAGCGCATCGGTGGCGTGATCGGTGTAGCGGGCGAGCGGCGCGTGCGGGCGGCTGCCGAAGGCGCGCAGCGCGGCGTCGAGCGATCCGGCGTCGCGCACCTTGCTGATCCCGCGTCGTAATCCCGCCGCGCGCGCGGCGATCGCGGTGTAGATCTCCACGATCGCGGCGCCGCGATCCGGCAGCGGATCGAACGGCCACACGGGAATGCGATCGTCGAGCCGGTGGAGCAGGCGCATTCCGGCGAAGCTGGCTTTGGCGACCTGCGCCGCGCCGATCGCGTCATAGACGGTCGATGGCTTGGTGGTGCCATCGGCCTGTTCACAGACGCGCCAGTGGAGGAAATCGCGCTTCGCGCCATCGGCGGCGCCAAGATAGAAGTGACGGCCCCGCCGCGCCTCCAGGAACGACGCGGCGCCAAGATCGGCATCGTCGGCATGCGCATCGACATAGGCCCAGAGCGCACGGGCGTCGCGCGTGTCGGTTTCACCTGGCAGATGCGCACCGCGCGCGACGAACGGCGCGGAGAAGCTGAAGTCGAACCCGGCAAGCAGCGGTTCGTCGCGGCGCGCGATCAGCCAGGCGAGAACCGCCGTGCGCGACCAAGCGGAGGCGCCCGGCGGCGCCACGAGCGTCGGGGCGGCATCCCCCGCCGTGCAGATGGCGACGGCGATCCCGGCGTGACGATGCCCCTTCGCCCCCGACCAGTCGATCGCGACGAAGCGAGTGAAGCGATCAGGGGCGGTGGCCATGCGCGGTCCGTGCGCGTATCGTCGCGCGATCCCACCAGGCGCGGGTCAGTACGATGCGGATGCGATCCGGGTCGGCGCTGCCATAGCGGACGAGCAGGCCGGGCCAGTTAGCGTAATGCGCGGTTTGCCAAAACGTATTTGGATCGCTGTCAATCAGGATCGCCTTTTCATCGTGCGGCACCGCGACGTGGAAGCTGCCGGCTTCGTGCCCGGTCGAGCAGATCAGCTTGCCGCGCGTCTTGATCGCGGGCTGCCCGTAGGACGTCGATGCCTCGGTCGCGGGCAGCGTGAGCGCGAAGGCCGCGACGTCGTTCCAGTCGCGAAAGATCATGGCGCGGCGATCAGATCGGCGGTGAAGCGCGCGACGTCGAAGCGCGCGGCGCCGGGATCCTCGCCCCGCCGCACCACGACCAGCCGGTGCGCAGGGACGACCATGACATACTGACCACGATTGCCCTGCGCGGAATAGCTGCCGGCGGGCAGCCCCTGCGCCGGGCCGAACAGCCAGATCGAGGCACCATAGCCCTCGCTCCGGTCCGGCTGAGGACCGGCGGGGGTGGTCATGTAGCGCATCCAGCCGGCGGGCAGCACGCGGCGGCCTTCCCATACGCCGTCCTGAAGCCAGAACTGACCCAGTCGAGCCAGATCGCGCGCGGTGGTCCATACATCGCTGGAGGCGATGAAATTGTCCTGCCAGTCGCTTTGCGCGACGGTGTGGCGCATCCCCAATGTGGTGAACAGCCGCATCGGCAGCGCCCGGTAGCGCAGGTCGCCGAGTGCGGCGCGCAGCGAGCGGGCGGCGAGCATGATGTCGTTGTTGGCGTAGCGGAACCGCTCGCCGGGGCGCGACGACAGCGGCCATGAGGTCGCCTGTTCGGTGACGGTGGTGCCGCCGAAATAGATGGCGTCGGTGCGATTGCCGGCGGTGTCGCTATGCAGCCCGGAGGCCATGCGCAGGAGCTGGTTGAGCGTGATGCGCGCGCGCGGATCGGCACCATAGCGGCTGCGCCATTCGGGGATGTTGGCGGGGCGGCGCACGTCCACCCCGCTCATCCCGACCAGCGTGCCGGTGATGCTCTTGGCGACGGACCAGGTGCGATTGGCGACGAACGGGCCGAAACCGTCGCGATAGCGTTCGGCGACGACGTGCCCGTCGCGCAGGACGACCACGCCCAGCGTCTCGCTGCCGCGACCGTAATAGCCGTCGAACGCGCGATCGACGACGCGGGTCAAGGCCTCCGAGGGGCGGGGCGCGATACCGGCGTCGCCCAGCGGCCAGGCACGCGGATCGGCACCCGCCGGGCGCGGCGGCGCGGGGCGGGGCGCGCCGCGCGCCGCCGGCGCGCCGATCGGCGCGAGCGTGCAGCCCCTGCCTG
>CAJYSA010000014.1 GCA_913777325.1 uncultured Sphingomonas sp.
CGGTCATCGGCGCGCAGCCCCAGCCGCCCGGCGAGCGCCGCGAAATGCGTCGCGCCCGGCATGGTCGAGGGCAGCGGCGCGCCCGGCTCCGCGAAGGCGGCGAGATCCATGAACGTCGCACCGGGAGGATGGCCGGCGGCGAAGTCGGCGGCGGCGTCGCGCGGTGGCTCGCCGGGCAGGCCGACGTGATAGCTGGCGTCGAGGATCCGGAGGCCGGGCGCGGTGCCGTTGGCGGCGAGCCATTCGGTGGAGACGAGATCGTGCATATCGGCATCCATAGCCGCTGGCGGGGCGCGGGGAACAGGGGGCGCGGGGAGCAGGGGGCGCGGGGAACAGGTCGCAATCGCGCGCGCGAGCGACTATGTGCGCGCGCATGACCCCGATGCACCTTGGCCAGGCCAGCACGCTCCCCGCCTCCCCCGAGGAGGCGGTGCTCGACTATGTTCCCAATCCGCGCCCCGGCACCACCTATCTGGTGCGCTTCACCCAGCCGGAGTTCACCTCGTTGTGCCCGGTGACCGGCCAGCCCGACTTCGCGCATCTGGTGATCGATTACGCCCCCGCCGCGACGATCGTCGAATCGAAGTCGCTGAAGCTGTTCCTGGGATCGTTCCGCAACCACGCCGCCTTCCACGAGGATTGCACCGTGGGGATCGGCGAGCGGCTGTTCCGCGAGATGCAGCCGCAATGGTTGCGGATCGGCGGCTATTGGTATCCGCGCGGCGGCATGCCGATCGACGTGTTCTGGCAATCGGGCGCGGCGCCGGAGGGATTGTGGCTGCCCGATCAGGGGGTTGCGCCGTATCGCGGCCGTGGCTGATTGATCTTGATCAATCCGGTTGCGGATGCTGCATTGCGGAAATGTGGCAACCTTTCGTCTTACGGACTGTTCACCTTTGCGAATACGCGTGCATCGGGCCGCGTATCCATTCTGCAAGGGCGCGGGGATGAAGCAGTCGATCGGAGCGCAGGACGTCGGGCATATCGCGCTGATCGGTAACTTCCTGCCGCGCAAATGCGGCATCGCGACCTTCACCACCGACACCTATCAGGCGTTGCGCGCCCGTTTCCCGGACATGCAGGTCGACGTCTATGCGATGGACGATCATCCGGGCCGCTACGATTATCCCGAGGCGGTGGTCGGTGCGATCCCGCAGCACGATCGCGACAGCTATGTCGCCACCGCGCGGACGATCGAGAACAGCGGCGCGCAGGTGTTGTGGCTCCAGCACGAATACGGCATCTTCGGTGGCGAGGCGGGCGCGCATATCCTGGCGCTGCTCGATCGCGTGTCGATCCCGCTGATCGTGACGCTTCACACCGTTCTGGAGAAGCCGAGCGCCGCCGAGCGCACCGTCCTGGAAGGGCTGCTGCGTCGCGCGGCCAAGGTGATCGTGATGGCCGAGCGCGGCCGCGAGATCCTGGAGCGCGTCTATGGCGCCAATCCCAAGCAGATCGCGACGATCCCGCACGGCGTGCCCGATCGTCCGTTCGCCGAGCCGGATGCGTTCAAGGAGCGTTTCGGCTGGACCGGCCGACGCGTGATCCTGACGTTCGGGCTGCTGGCGCCGGGCAAGGGGATCGAGACGATCGTCGAGGCGATGCCCGCGATCGTGGCGCGCAACCCGGAGGCGATGTACGTGGTGCTGGGTGCCACCCATCCCAATCTGGTCGCGCACGAGGGCGAGAAGTATCGCGATTCGCTGAAGGCGCGCGCGGATGAACTGGGCGTCGGCGCGAACGTGTCGTTCATCGACGCGTTCGTCGACCACGACGATCTGATCGATTATCTGCAGGCCGCCGACATCTATGCCACGCCGTATCTGAACCCGGCGCAGATCACGAGCGGGACGCTCAGCTATGCGGTGGGCGTGGGCAAGGCGGTCGTCTCGACGCCCTATGTCCATGCCACCGAAATCCTGGCCGATGGTCACGGCGTGTTGGTCGATTTCCGCGACCCCGCCGCCTTCGCCCGCGAGATCAACGACCTGCTTGGCAGCGCGCGCAATCTCGCGCGGCTGTCGGCCCGGGCATATGCGCGGGGCCGGACGATGATCTGGCCGCGCGTGGTGGAGAAAGCCATGGACGAACTGCTGGCCAGCCTGTCGACGCGGACGCAGCGTCTTCCGCACCCCGGCAAGGCCGACAAACAGGTGCTGCCTCCTGACATCGCCGGGGTCGAGCGGATGAGCGACGCGACGGGGATGCTGCAGCATTCGATCTTCTCGGTGCCCGATCGCCGCCACGGCTATTGCATCGACGATAATGCCCGCGCGCTGATGCTGATGAGCGGGATCGAAGATCTGGATCCGGCCACCCGCGACAAGTGGATGACGATCTACGCCGCGTTCGTGCAATATGCCTGGAACCCGGATGCGCGGCGCTTCCGCAACTTCATGAACTTCGACCGGACGTGGTGCGAGGACGTGGGGTCGGAGGATTCGAACGGTCGCGCCTTGTGGTCGCTGGGCGTCACCGCTCGCGACGCGCGCGAGCCCAAGCATCGCGATTGGGCGAAGGCGATGTTCGACAGCACCGCGAGCCTCGCGCTCGATCTGGGCAGCCCGCGCGCGCAGGCGTTCGCGATGCTCGGCGCGGCGGCGATGCTGGAGGCGTCCCCGGGGCATGACATGGCGCTGGAGATCCTCCGGCGCTTCCCCGACGAGCATCTGGCGCTGCTCGACGCGGCACGGCGCCCGGAATGGGGCTGGTTCGAGATCGTGCTGGCCTATGACAATGCGCGCCTGCCCGAAGCGATGCTGCGCGCCGGCCGGGCACTGAACCGGGCCGACCTGATCGCATGCGGGCTCGACACGCTCGACTGGATCGTCGGGCGGCAGACCGCGCCGGAGGGGCATTTCCGGGCGGTCGGCTCCGAAAGCTTCGGGCGCGTCTATGCCGAGCCGCTGCCGTTCGACCAGCAACCGCTGGAGGCGCAGGCGACGATCGACGCCTGCGCGGCGGCCTTCGACGCCACCGGCGACGTGCGCTGGTATGACGAGGCCAAGCGCGCCTATGACTGGTATCTGGGCGTCAACGATCTGGAGATGCCGCTGGCCACGCAGCGCGACGGCGGCTGTTTCGACGGCCTGATGCCGACCGGGCTGAACCGCAACCAGGGTGCGGAATCGATCCTTGCGCTACAAATGGCGTCCTGTGCGATTTCAGGGCTTTCAAAGCGCGTCGGAAAAGTGGCAGGGACGGTGCGCGCCTCCGCCTGAGGGCGGGGCGCGCGCGTTCGACGTCACCAAATACGAGGCTTGTCCTTGGAGCTGTTCAACCACCGGCTGCGTCTGCATGCCGATCCGTCGCGCGTCGTGGTGCGCCCATTCCACATCGGCTGGATCGCCAACGCCAATGGCGTCAGTCGCTCGCAGCGGCTGATCAGCGAGGTGATGGACATGTCGCCGCAGGAGGCGCGCGACCAGCTGGAGCTCGTCCTCAAGGATTTCGAGGCGCGCCATTGGCAGACGCGGCGCGTGTTCATGACCCGCTACGACGAGATCGCGGCGGCGCATGGCCTGGACGGCAGCCGGATCTCCGACGAGAAGCGGCAGCTGATCGGGGCGTATTTCTGCCACGAATACAGTTATGCCGCCGCCGCGCTGATGAACCCCAGCGCGGTGCCGCATCCCGACCAGACTGGCATGGAGGACGGTGCGCAGCGCATCGTCATGAGCCTGCGGGCGGTGGGCGAGGGGCATATCTCCTCGGTCGCGTTCCGCGAGGGGATCATCACCAGCGACAACGAACTGAAGCTGGCGCCCGAGCCGCCGTTCGCGACCGCGACCGACGCCACCGGCACCGACGAGGAAGCGCCACCCAGCGGACCGGTGACCGTCTATCGCCATCGTGACAGCACCTTGTCGGGCACGGTGATCTTCCCGATCACCGATGCGCAGTCCAAGGGGCTGGAGGATCTGCGCCTCGTCCATTTCGAGCATGACGACGGGTCGTTCGAGTGGCTGGGCACCTATACCGCGTATAACGGTGCGACGATCCAGTCGGAGCTGATGCGCACGCGCGATTTCCGCGCGTTCGATCTGATCCCGATGACCGGCAGCGCGGCGCGCAACAAGGGCATCGCCTTGTTCCCGCGCAAGGTGGGCGGCGAATATCTGTCGATCGGGCGGCAGGACGGCGAGAACCTGTACCTGCTGCGCACCGACGACCTGACGCATTGGGACGACGGCGAGCTGATCCTGAAGCCGGTCTTCCCCTGGGAGTTCGTGCAGATCGGCAATTGCGGCCCGCCGATCGAGATCGACGAGGGCTGGCTGTTGCTGACCCACGGCGTCGGCGCGATGCGGAAATATTCGATCGGTGCCGCGCTGCTCGACAAGGAGAACCCCGCGCGGGTGATCGGGCGGACGCGCTCGCCGATCCTGGCGGCGGCGGATCAGGATCGCGAGGGCTATGTGCCCAACGTCGTCTATACGTGCGGGGCGATGAAGCACGGCGACAAGCTGTTCATGCCCTATGGCATCGCGGACAGCTCGGTCGGCTTCGCGTTCGTATCGATCAAGGAATTGCTGGCGAAGATGTGACCGGTCGCAGCCGCGTCGGGCACAGCCGACGCGGCGATGCGCGCAGCGCAGCGACCGGTCCGGCCGGCGGGTCGGCAGCGCCGATCCCGTCCGACGTCACGCCGGCGGCTTCGCCGTCGGCGCTCGGTACTAAGACGTCATCGCCAACAAACATTGATGCGATCCGGCGGCGACGTGGCGGTGCAGCGCCGCGACGGCGCCGCATCGCCGCCCGCTTACGGCCGCGCGCCGCGCGCCAATTGGGCGCAGGCGGCGCGCGCCTGGGCCGGGTTCGCCTTGGCACGGGTCATCGCCTCGTTGAAGCCGCGATCGTAATGGGTGTCGAACACCGCGCCCGCCACGCCCTGTCCCGCCATGTACTTGCGCAGGCTGGCGCGGTGCGCCTTGGCCTGCGCCAGCGTGGCCTTCTGGCAAATCACGCCCACCGCGTCGGCGCCGCCACCGGCGTTGATCATCGCCTCGTTATAGCCGGCGGGGCCGGCGTTCTTGGCCAGCGCGCCGCTGGCCATCAGCGCGGTGGCCGGCAGCGCGATCATCGCGAAATGACGGAACATGTTCTTCCTCCTCGACAGGTGGTCGTAAGTGCCCGCGCCGACACCGTACAGATGACGGGCAGGCCGATCGATCGTCACTCCGTGGCCGCGGCCTTCTTCGCCGGTGCCTTCTTCGCGGGCGCCTTTTTCGCTGCGGGCTTCTTCGCGGCGGCCTTTTTGGCGGGTGCCTTCTTCTTCGTCTTCGACGGCGCCGCCGCCGCGCGGTCGTCGATCAACTGCGCGGCTTCCTCCAGCGTCAATTGATCGGGCGCGATCGTCTTGGGCAATGTCGCGTTGGTCGTGCCGTCGGTGACATAGGGGCCGTAGCGGCCCTCCATCAACTTCAGCTCCGCCTCGGTGCGCGGATGGGTGCCCAGCACCTTCAGCGGCGCGCGGGCGGCGCCGCGCGCGGGGCGGCCACCGCCGGCGGCGGCCTCGGCCAGCTTCACCACGGCGGCGTTCATGCCGGTTTCGAACACCTCGGCGGTCGACGACAGCCGCGCATATTTGCCGTCATGCACCAGATACGGACCATAGCGCCCGATGCTGGCGTTGATCGGCAGCCCGGTCTCCGGATGCTGCCCGATGGTGCGCGGCAGGTGGAGCAGGCGCAGCGCCATCTCCAGGTCGAGCTCGCCGATGTCCTTCGGAATCGACGCGCGCTTCGCCTCCTTGCCCTCGCCGAGCTGGATGTACGGGCCGAACCGCCCGCTCTTGCGCTCGACCGGCAGGCCGGTGTCGGGATCCTGCCCCAGCGTCTCCGGACCCGCATCGTCCGCCGCCGCGTCGCCGCCCTGCGCGAAGCGGCGCGTGAACTTGCAGTCGGGATAGTTGCTGCACGCGATGAACGCGCCGAACTTGCCCCCGCGCAGCGCGAGCTGACCAGCATGGCACGCCGGGCACAGGCGCGGGTCGCTGCCATCCGCCTTTTCGGGGAACAGGAAGGGGGCGAGGAACTGGTCGAGCGCGGCGGTGACCTCGCTCGGCTTCTGCTCCATCACCTCGGCGGTGCGCGGCTTGAAGTCGCGCCAGAACTGCTCCAGCACCGCCTGCCATTGCGCACGCCCGCCGGAGACGTCGTCCAGCTCCTCCTCCAGTCCGGCGGTGTAATCGAACCCGACGTACTTCTCGAAGAAGCGTTCCAGGAACGCGGTCACCAGCCGGCCCGATTCCTCGGCGAAGAAGCGGTTCTTCTCGACGCGCACATAGGCGCGGTCCTTCAGCGTCTTGATGATCGAGGCATAGGTCGACGGGCGACCGATCCCCAGTTCCTCCATCCTTTTGACCAGCGATGCTTCGGAGAAGCGCGGCGGCGGCTGGGTGAAATGCTGTTCGGCGACGACGTCCTTCTTCGCGGGGCTGTCGCCCTCGCGCATCCGGGGCAGGCGCTTGGCATCCTCGTCCTGGCTGTCGTCCTGCCCCTCTTCGTAGAGCGCGAGATAGCCGGGGAAGAGCACGACCTGACCGGTGGCGCGCAGCACGTTGCGCCCGGTGCCGTCGGCCAGCTCGATCGTGGTGCGCTCCATCCGCGCCGACGCCATCTGCGACGCCAGCGCCCGCTTCCACACCAGATCGTACAGCCGCGCATGATCGCCGCTGCCGACGCGATCCTTCGAGAAATCGGTCGGGCGGATCGCCTCGTGCGCTTCCTGCGCGTTCTTCGCCTTCGTCTGGTACTGGCGCGGCTTGTCCGGCACGTAGCCGCCGTCATAGCGATCGGCGATCGCGGCGCGCGCGGCGGAGATGGCGCTGCCGTCCATCTGCACGCCGTCGGTCCGCATATAGGTGATCGCGCCATCCTCGTAGAGCTGCTGCGCGATCCGCATCGTATGGTCGGCGGAGAAGCCGAGCTTGCGCGCCGCTTCCTGCTGCAACGTCGAGGTGGTGAAGGGCGGCGGCGGGTTGCGCGTTGCGGGCTTGGTCTCGACCGACTGGACCGAGAAATTGCCGCTCTCGACGTCGGCCTTCGCCTTCAGCGCATCGCCTTCGGCGCCGATCGACAGGCGGTCGAGCTTCTTGCCCTGCCATTGCACCAGCCGCGCGGAAAAGGGCGTGCCGTCCTGCTCCATCGCGGCGGTGATCGACCAATATTCCTGCGAGCGGAACGCCTCGATCTCGCGCTCGCGGTCGACGATCAGCCGCAGCGCCACCGACTGGACGCGCCCCGCCGACTTCGCGCCGGGCAGCTTGCGCCACAGCACCGGCGACAGCGTGAAGCCGACCAGATAGTCGAGCGCGCGGCGCGCGCGATAGGCGTCGATCAGATCGGTATCGAGATCGCGCGGCGCCTGCATCGCCTGCGTCACCGCCTGCTTCGTGATCGCGTTGAAGGTGACGCGCTGCACGTCCTTGGGCAGCGCCTTGCGCTTGGCCAGCACCTCCTGCACGTGCCACGAAATCGCCTCGCCCTCGCGATCGGGGTCGGTGGCGAGGATCAGGCGGTCGGCGGTCTTGGCGAGATCGGCGATCGCCTTCAACTGCTTGGCCTTGTCGGCGTAATTTTCCCATTCCATCGCGAACCCCTCATCGGGGTTCACCGATCCGTCGCGCGGCGGCAGGTCGCGGACGTGACCGTAGCTGGCGAGGACGCGATAGTCCGAACCGAGATACTTCTCGATGGTTTTGGCCTTAGCCGGTGATTCGACGATGACGAGCTGCATATGCCTTGAGGTGTAGCCTTACGTGTACGCGCGAGGGTGGCGGGGGTCGGCGGGGGGCGTCAAGGGCGCGGCGACCGTGTGCGATCTTCGTATCGGATCGCGACCTGAGAGGTTGAATGGATTCACGCGGAGACGCGAAGACGCGGAGGGGTTTCGTGCGCGGCAGCGCACTCCTCCATCAAACGGCCGATGATACAGGGCGGCTGTCGCCGCGATCGGGGCACCTCCGCGTCTCCGCGCCTCCGCGTGAACCAATATCCTCCGCCCGCTCCACCGGGATGGCGTGGTGTCGCTCAACATTGGCTGACCCGTCCACCCGCGTGGCGTTCGAGCCGTCCGGCGAGCTCGAGTTCCAGCAGCACCATCTGCACGACGGCGGGGGCGCAATCCGATTGGCGGACCAGTTCGTCCACCGCGACCGGCACCGGGCCGAGCAGGCCCGCGATCCGCGCGCGCTCGGCGTCGCTGGCGTCCTCGGGCGGGGGCGTGCCCCAGTCGCTGGCGGGTGAGCGGACGGCGGCGCGGGCGTCGATCGGGCGGCATTGCTCCAGCACGTCGGCGGCGGTCTGGATCAGGGTCGCACCGTCGCGGATCAGCGCGTTGCATCCCTGCGCGCGCGGGTCGGAGGGATGCCCGGGCACCGCCATCACCTCGCGGCCCTGCTCGCCCGCCAGCCGCGCGGTGATGAGCGAGCCGGACTTCGGCGCCGCCTCGATCACGACCGTGCCCAGCGACAGCCCGGCGATGATGCGGTTGCGGTGGGGGAAGTGGCGCGCGCGCGGCTCGGTGCCCGGCGGCATCTCCGCGATCAGCAGCGCGTGCGCGGCAATCCGTTCCTGCAATGCCGCATTCTCGGGCGGGTAGGCGACGTCGATCCCGCCGGCGATCACCGCGATCGTCGCGGTGCCCGCGCCGTCGTGCGCGGCGGTGTCGATCCCGCGCGCCAGCCCTGAGACGATGCTCGCCCCCTCGGCCGCCAGATCGTGCGCCAGCGTGCGGGCGAAGCGGCAGGCGGCGGCGGAGGCGTTGCGCGCGCCGACCAGCGCCACCGGCGTGCGCCGCAGCAGCGCCAGGTCGCCCCGCACCGTCAGCACGGCGGGTGCATTGTCGAGCTGCGCGAGGAGCATCGGATAGTCCGGATCGCCCAGGAACAGCAGCCGGGCGCCCAGCGCCTCGACCTGTCGCCGCTCGCGCTCGACCAGCGCCACCGCCGGGGGTTCGGGGACGCGCCCGCCGCCGCCACGCCGCGCGAGATCCGGGAGCGCCGCCAGCGCCGCCTCCGCCGAGCCGAACCGCGCCAGCAACTGCCGGTAGCTGACCGGGCCGATCGACGGCGTGCGGATCAGCCGCAGCCGCGCGGTCGTGTCGTCCACCGGCGCGGTCATCAACCGGGGGTGTCGCCCTTCGCGCGCCCGACGCGCGGTTCCGTCCCGTCGACCAGCCGCGCGATGTTGGCGCGATGCTTCCACAGCACGATCGCCGCCAGCGCCATCAGCAGCGGCACGAGATCGAAGTCCCCGATCACCGCCGCCGTCACCGGGGTGCCGATCGCCGCCGCCATCCCGGCGAGCGAGGAGACGCGGGTGATCGCCAGCAGCCCCAGCCACAGGATCGCGAAGACCAGCCCGATCTGCCAGCCGAGCCCCAGCGCGATCCCCATCAGCGTCGCCACGCCCTTTCCGCCGCGAAACCGCAGCCACAAGGGGTAGCAATGCCCGATCAGCGCGCCCGCCGCCGCCAGCGGCTGCTCGCCCGGCCAGATGTGCGCCACCAGCAGCACCGCGACCAGCCCCTTGGCCAGATCGAGCAGCAGCGTCGCCGCAGCCAGCCCCTTGCGCCCGGTGCGCAGGACGTTGGTGGCGCCGATGTTGCCCGACCCGATCGTGCGCAGGTCGCCCGCGCCGGCGGCGCGCGTCAGCAACACCCCGAACGGGATCGACCCCAGCAGGTAGCCGATCAGCAAGGCCGCGGCGGGCGGCATCCAGATGATCTCGGTCGGCAGCGTTCGAACCCCCCTCGTCCGCCCGCCTT
This sequence comes from uncultured Sphingomonas sp., assembly GCA_913777325.1. Taxonomy (GTDB): domain Bacteria; phylum Pseudomonadota; class Alphaproteobacteria; order Sphingomonadales; family Sphingomonadaceae; genus Sphingomonas. The sequence goes on from CAJYSA010000014.1 coordinate 9,772, forward strand.
TAGCCGAAACATTTCGGGTACGCCACCGGGGAGCGTTGCCCGATCGCGCCGTTCCGGCGTAAGCGGGCGCGGTGACCGATACCGCCCCGATCCTGTTCTTCGATTCCGGGGTCGGCGGGCTGTCGGTGGTGGCGCCGACGCTGGCGCTGCTGCCGCGCGCGCCGATCGTCTATGCCGCCGATTCGGCGGGCTTCCCCTACGGCACGCGCAGCGAGGCGGACATTGCCGCGCGCGTGCCGGCGCTGCTCGGGCGGCTGGTGGAGCGCTATCGCCCGCGCCTGGTGGTGATCGCGTGCAACACCGCCTCGACGATCGCGCTGCCCGCGGTGCGCGCCGCGCTGGACTTGCCGGTCGTGGGCACGGTGCCGGCGATCAAGCCGGCGTCGGCGATGAGCGCCACGCGCGTGATCGGGGTGCTGGGGACGGAGGCGACGGTGCGCCAGCCCTATGTCGACGATCTGGCGGCGCGGTTCGCGGGCGACTGCACGGTGCTGCGCCACGGATCGGCGGCGCTGGTCGAACTGGCGGAGGGCGCGCTGGAGGGGCGCGCACCGGCGCCGGATGCCGTGGCGGCGGAACTGCACGGGCTGTTCGGGCAGCCGGGGGGCGAGCGGATCGACGTGATCGTCAACGCCTGCACGCACTTCCCGCTGCTGGAGGGCGACATGATCGCGGTCGCGCCACCGCACGTGCGCTTCGTGGACGGCGGGCCGGGAATCGCGCGGCGGATCGCCTATCTGACCGAGGGGCAGGCGTGGCCCGATGCCCCGCCCGCGCACCGGCTGGTGTTCACCCGGCTGGACGCGCGCGAGCGGCGGATCGCCAACGGGCTGGCCGCGCGCGGCTTCGCGGCGGCGGAGGCGCTGTAACGGCGGGGTAGGGCAATTTGTCCACCCTTTCCGATTACACAGAATGCGGTTCTGCGCTGGCCATCGCCGCCCGTACGGAGTAATCGCTGACGCCATGAGGACGGAGAGCATCGAAGCGCGCGGCGTCGATTATTCGCGCGTGTTCACCCAGGCGATCGATCGGCTGCATGCCGAGGGTCGATACCGCGTGTTCATCGACATCCTCCGCAACAAGGGGATGTTCCCCAATGCGCGCTGCTTCGCCGGGCACAACGGGCCGAAGCCGATCACCGTGTGGTGTTCGAACGACTATCTCGCGATGGGCCAGCATCCCAAGGTGATCGCGGCGATGGAGGAGGCGCTCCACGACGTCGGCGCCGGTTCGGGCGGCACGCGCAACATCGGCGGCAACACGCATTACCATATCGACCTGGAGCATGAACTGGCCGACCTGCACGGCAAGCAGGCGGCGTTGCTGTTCACCTCCGGCTACGTCTCCAACGAGGCGACGCTGTCGACGCTGGCCAAGGTGCTGCCGGGATGCATCATCTATTCGGACGAGCTGAACCACGCCTCGATGATCGCGGGGATCCGCAATTCGGGATGCGAGAAGCGCGTGTTCCGCCACAACGACGTGGCGCATCTGGAGGAACTGCTGGGCGCCGACGATGCCGCCGCGCCCAAGCTGATCGCGTTCGAGAGCGTCTATTCGATGGAAGGCGATATCGCGCCGATCGCCGCCATCTGCGACCTGGCCGACAAGTATAACGCGCTGACCTATCTGGACGAGGTCCATGCGGTGGGGATGTACGGCGCGCGCGGCGGCGGCATCTCCGAACGCGACGGCGTGGCGGACCGGCTGACGATCATCGAGGGGACGCTGGGCAAGGCGTTCGGGGTGATGGGCGGCTATATCGCGGCGGACCGCACGATCGTCGACGTGATCCGCAGCTATGCGCCGGGGTTCATCTTCACGACCAGCCTGTCGCCGGTGCTGGTCGCGGGCGTGCTGGCGAGCGTGCGCCACCTGAAGCAGTCGAGCGCGGAGCGCGACGGGCAGCAGGCGGCGGCGGCGACGCTGAAGGCGATGCTGCGCGACGCCGGGCTGCCGGTGATGACGGGCGAGACGCATATCGTGCCGGTGATGGTCGGCGATCCGGTGAAGGCCAAGAAGATCAGCGACATCCTGCTCGCCGAATATGGCGTGTACGTGCAGCCGATCAATTATCCCACCGTGCCGCGCGGCGCGGAGCGGCTGCGCTTCACGCCCGGGCCGGCGCACAGCGAGGCGATGATGCGCGAACTGACCGACGCGCTGGTCGAGATCTGGGACCGGCTGGAACTGCGCCTGGCGGCGTGAGCCGGTGGTGCCGGCGGCATTCGCGACCTGACCCGTCATTGCTAGCGTAGCGAAGCAATCCAGAGCGTCGTGGGTGTGGCCCTGGATTGCTTCGCTACGCTCGCAATGACGAAAGTGGGGGGTGCCGACGCGCGCCCGCCCGCTTCGCCCTTTACCGCAACGGCGCGTCGCGCCGCGCGAGCAGCGGCGGGGCGTAAGGCGTGGGTGCGTCCGCCGGCATCGTCGCCAGTTCTGCCGCGATCGCATCGGCGCGGTCCTTCGACGACGGGTGGGTGCGGCTGTGGAACATGCCGCCGTCGATGCTGGTGCCATATTCGCGCCAGAAGCGGACCGCGAGCTGCGGATCCCATCCGGCGTTGCGCAACAGATAGGCGCCGAGCAGGTCCGCCTCGGTCTCGGTCTGGCGGAACAGCCGCGCGTTGCGCCCGAATTCGGACAGCAACCCCCATTTGACCCCCGCCGCCTCCAGCCGGATGCGGTGGCGCAGGATCGCGTGCGCCAGTTCGTGCGCGACGACGACCGGGATCTGATCGTCGCCGAACTTTTCGAACAGGGCACCGCCCACCTGCACCACGCGCCCGTCCGACGACGCGCCCAGCTTGCTGCCGGTCAGCACCTCGAACTCGACGCGGCAGCCCGCGCGGGGCTGCACCGTGACGCGCTGTTCCGCCGCCGCCCGGCGCAGCGTCAGCGCGATCGGCGCGTCGAGCGGCAGGGCGGCGATCCGCGCCTGCGCCGCGTCGCGCGTCGCGCTGGTCGGCGTGTCGCCGGTCGTGGGGGCGGGCAGCGGCTGTCCGTCGATCGCGACCACGCCGTCGTTGGGCTGCACCCCGGCCACCGCCGCCGGTGCGTCGGGGACGACCAGTTCGACCGCGACCGGCGCGGCGAAACCGGCGCGCAGCTCGCGCGGATACTGGTCGGCGGCGTGGAGCGTGGCGCCGATCACCGGCTGCCGATCGCGGCACAGCGCCGCGTTGGCGGTGGTCAGCCGCCAGGCGATCGCGGCCAGCCGCTGATCGACCTCCAGCAGGCTGGGCGCGGCGGCGGCGGGAAGCGCGACGCAGGCGAGCAGGACGGCGATCAGGCGGAACAACATACGCATCACTCGGTGCCTCGGGCGGTGGGGCGGAAGGCCGCGGGTTCGATCCCGTGGCGTTGCATCCGGTCGTACAGGCTGCGGCGGGGAAGCTGCAACTCCGTCGCCGCCGCGCCGACGTCGCCGCGCACCCGCTCCAGCGTCGCGCGGATCGTCGCCGCCTCGAACCGGTCGACGCGTTCGGACAGCGGGAGCTGCCCGCCGTCCGCCACATCGCCGCCGCCGAGGCCGAGCACGACGCGCGTGGCATAGTTGCGCAATTCGCGCACGTTGCCGCCCCAGTCGTCCCCGGCGAGCCGCGCCTCGATCGCGGCGTCGATCAGCGGGCGCTCGCGACCGAAGCGCTCGGCGGCCTCGCCCAGGAAATAGGCGAAGAGCAGCGGCACGTCGGCGCGGCGTTCGCGTAGCGGCGGGATGCGCAACCGCACCGTCTCCAACCGGTAGAGCAGGTCGGCGCGAAACCGCCCCTCCGCCGCCGCCGCCGACAGGTCGGTCTTGGCGGCGGCGATCACGCGCAGGTTGACGACGCGCGGCGCGGCACCCGGCTGCGGCAGTTCGCGCTCCTCGACGACGCGCAGCAACTTGCCCTGCAGCGCGGGGGACATGCTGTCGATCTCGTCGAGGAACAGCGTGCCGCGATCCGCGTCGGCGATCCGCCCCGGTGCGGCGCGGCTGCCGAACAGCGCCTCGTCGGCGATCGCATCGGGCAGCGCGGCGCAATCGACCGCGACGAACTGCCGTCCGCGCCGGTGGCTCCAGCGGTGAAGCAACAGCGCGACCAGCTCCTTGCCCGTGCCGGTCTCGCCCTCGACCAGCACGTCGACATCGACGTCGGCGAGCTGGCGGATCGTCTCGCGCAGCCGCACCATCGCCGGCGTCTCCCCGATCAGCGGGTAGTGGCTCTCCGCTTCCTCCGCCGCGATCCGCAGCCGCCGGTTCTCCAGCACCAGCCGCCGCACATCCATCGCGCGGCGCACGCTGGCGATCAGGTGATCCGCGGCGAACGGCTTGGCGATGAAGTCCCACGCGCCCTTCTTCAGCGCGGCGACCGCGGTGGCGATATCGCCGTGCCCGGTCATCAGGATCACTGGCAGATCGGGATCGCGCGCCGCGACCGCCTCCGCGACGGCATGGCCGTCCATGCGCGGCATGCGAATGTCGCTGACCACCACGCCGGGGAAGTCGGCGCCAAGCTGCGCCAGCGCGGCGCGCGCGTCGGCGAACGGCTCGACATCGATCCCGGCGATCGCGAAGCTGTCGGCCAGCGCCATGCGCAGCCCGTCGTCGTCGTCGATCAGGATGACGCGCATCGCGGCGGCCTGCGGAGTGTCGCTCATGCGCGCTTCACCCGCGCCATGAACGCCGCGCCGCCCAGCGGCGAGGGCACCACGCGCAGCGTGCCGTCGAATTGCGCCATGATGTCGCGCGCGATCCCCAGGCCCAGCCCGAGGCCGTCGGGCTTGCCGGTGACGAACGGGCTGAACACCTCCTCGCCCAGCGCGGGATCGATCCCGCTGCCGTTATCGGCCACGATCAGCTCCACCCATGTCCCGCGTTCCTCCACCAGCAGCGCGATGCGCGGGTCGTCACGCCCCGCCACCGCATCCATCGCATTGTTGAGCAGGTTGACCAGCACCTGTTCCAGCCGCACGCGCCCGGCGACCACCGCAGGCTGCCCGCGTGCCGGCCAGTCGATCGTCGCGCCCGACGCGCGCAGCCGGTCGCCGATCAGCAATTGCGTGCCGTCAAGCACCTCGTCCAGCGCGACCGGCTCGATCCGCCCGCTGCCGCGCCGGGCGAAGCGCCGCATCTCCTGCGTGATCGATCCGATCCGCTCGGTCAGCGCGACCGCGTTGGTCAGCGACGCGCCGACGCGATCGATCCGCCCGGCGGCCAGATGGTGCTGCGCGTTTTCCGCCAGTGTGCGGATCGTCGCCACCGGCTGGTTGATCTCGTGCGCCAGCCCGGCGGTGATCGAGCCCAGCGAGCCGAGCCGGTTGGCCTGCGCCAGTTCCTCGCGCGCGGCGCGGAAGCGGCGATCGGCCTCCCCGCGCCGCTCCATCTCGGCGCGCAGCTCCGCGGTGCGCTCCGCCACCGCCGCCTGCAACTGCTCGCGCACCGCCGCCGCGCGCGCGGCGCGGGTGGTGCGCCAGGTCAGCAGCGCGGCGCCGAGCAGCAGCAGCAGCCCGAACGTCGCCGCCGCGAGCCGCGCCAGGCCCGCCGCGTCGCGCAGCGCGCGCGCGATCGGCACCGTCAGCATCAGGCGCCAGCCATGCACGTCGAGCGGGGTCGTCACCGTCAGCCGCGCCGGATCGGCGCCGGGGCGGAACAGCGTGGGCTGCAACGCCCGATCGCCGAACTGCCCGCTGGCACGGATCGCCGCGCGGTCCGCCACGGATAATGGGCGCAGCGAGCGCAACAGCTCGCGCGGGTCGGTCGCCGCCAGCACGATGCCGCGCCGGTCGACCAGCAGCGTGTCGCCGGGATCGTTGGCCCAGGCGCGCGCGACCGCATCAAATTCGACCTTCACCACCACGACGCCCAGCGGGCCGCGCGCGCCGTCGATCCGGCGGCTCATGAACAGCCCAGGCCGCCCGCTGACATTGCCCAGCGCGAAATATTCGGCGGCGCCGTCGCGCATCGCCATCCGGAAATACGGGCGGAAGCGATAGACGTGGCCAACGAAGCTGCTGGACGTCGCCGCGTTCGAGGCCGACACCGTGGTGCCGTTCACGTCGATCGCATAGATCACCGCCGCGCCGGTGCGCGCCGCCAGCGGCGCCAGCTTGCGATCGAGCCGCCGTGCCGCTCCTGCATTGACCCCGCCCGTCAGTGCGTCGCGCAGGTCGCCATATTCGCTGAGCACGATCGGCAGGAGCCGGTATTTGGCCAGCTCGCTGTCGAGCAGCCGCGCCTGCTGCCGCGCGGTGCCGAGCGCCGCCTGTCGCGCCTCCTGCCGCGCGCGCGACGCGGTGAGCGAGATCGCCAGCACGTAGAACAAGGTGGTCAGCGCCAGCACCGCCGCCAACGGCACGATCAGGCGGACCAATAAGCGCGGCGGCGGCATACGTGCGGGATATTGCAACCCGCCCGGTCAAGTCACGCGGGATCTTGCGAACGGCCGACTGATCCAGCGCAGGCCCGGGCAAAAGTTACCAGTAAGTTCAGCTTTTTATCGTAGGTGACCGGCGGATTTTTGTGATCCCGCTTGCCCCCGTCATGGTGTGGGCAAGCCGGAAGACACGGCGAGGGAGGACCGAATGTTCAGCGAAATCAAGGATGCGTCCGTCGCGCGCCCCCGGATCGGTGCGGCGATTCGCGCCGCGCTGCTCGGCGCGACGATGCTGGCGGCGCTGCCCGCCACCGCGGACCCCGCCGCCGCGCCCGGCGGCCCGCAACTGACCGGCGCGAAGGAAGCGCCCGCCACCCCGGTCGCGGTCGGCTATCCCGCGATCGGCAACGGCGAGGGGACGGTGCAGGGCAAGTACAACGTCTCGCGCTGGGCCGAGGACTGGCGCTCGATGCGCGATCCCGCGAAGCGCGACGATCCGCTCGACCGGCTGAAGTTCCTCCCGCTGACGCAGGACGGCGACGTGTACCTGACGCTGTCGGGCGAGTTCCGCTACCGCGTGCAGGAAACCACCAACCCCGATCTGCGCGATCGTCCGGCGCAGCGGCAGGACCGGACGCGGGTGTTCGCGGGCGCCGATCTGCACCTGGGCGATCACGTGCGCGTCTATGGCGAGCTGGCGCATGCCGGGTTGCAGGGGATCAACCTGGGCAATCCCGGCGCGAACCTGCGCAACCAGCTGACGCTCCAGCAGGGCTTCGGCGAGGTGAGGGGCACGATCGGCGGCGCCGAGGTGGGCGTACGTGGCGGCCGGCAGGAATTCTCCGACGGGCCGAACCTGTTGATGGCGGTGCGCGACGATCCGACGCTGCACTTCGTTCTCGACGGCGTGCGCGGCTATGTCCGCGGCAAGCGCGCGCGCGTCGACCTCTTCGACTTCAACTTCGTCAACTACGGCAAGGCGGGGTTGAGCGACGATCGTAGCGATCACGCCCGGCGATTCAGCGGCGCGACCTTCGGTTACGTCGTGCCCGGGGACTTCCTGGGCAAGTCGAAGCTGTTCTTCGATCCGTTCGTGTGGCGGCTGCGCACCGACGCGGCGGTATGGGGGCGGCAGACCGCGCGCGAGGAGCGGATGTTCTACGGCCTGCACCTGTACGGCGACATCGACCGCGCGACGATCGACTGGACGGTGAACTATCAGGGCGGCAGCTTCGGCGACCGCTCGATCAGCGCGTGGCAGGCGTTTGTCGCGCAGACGTGGCGGATCGCGGCGAACCCGAGCGCGCCGCGCGTCGGCGTCCACGTCGATTACGCCAGCGGCGGCGGCGGGGCCAGCGGGCAGGGCACGCTGCGCGCGCCCAGCGGGCTGTACGGCAACAACATCTACTACAGCTATCAATTGTTCCTGACGCCGACCAACCTGCTCGCGATCTCGCCCAACATCACGGTGCAGCCGGTGAAGAACCTGCGCGTCACCGCCGAATATACGATGGCCTATCGCCCGGACGTGAAGGAAGCGGTGTACCGGGCGTCCGGCGCCGCCTTCGCGGGCACGCAGAACGTGCCGGGCAACCACATCGCCGATCTGATCCGCGCGCAGGCCGTATGGGCGGTTACCCCGCGCATCTCGTTGACGGGGCGATACGAACACATGATGGTGAAGGACGCCCTGTCGAACGCCGGGTACAAGGATTCCGACTTTCTGGCGGGATGGATCAGTTTCCGGTTCTGAGGAACATTGACCCGCACCGTCGTTGCGAGCGTAGCGAAGCAATCTAGGGCGTCGCACACAGGCTGTGGATCGCTTCGCGATGCTCGCAATGACGGCGGCTTGAGAAGAAGAGGAAAGCGCAACATGGCGGGAGCGCCGGACAATGGATCGCGACTGAAGTCGATCATCGGTGGTTCGACCGGTAATCTGGTCGAATGGTTCGACTGGTACGTCTATTCGGCGTTCACGCTGTATTTCGCGCCGCATTTCTTTCCGTCGGAGGACCGGACGGCGGAGTTGTTGAGTGCGGCGGCGGTCTTCGCGGTGGGCTTCGTCATGCGCCCGATCGGCGCGTGGATCATGGGGATCTATGCCGATCGCAAGGGCCGCAAGGCCGGCCTCACGCTGTCGGTGACGCTGATGTGCGCGGGATCGCTGATCATCGCGTGCACGCCCGGCTACGAGACGATCGGGCTGGCCGCGCCCGCGCTGCTGGTGCTCGCACGCCTGATGCAGGGGCTGTCGGTCGGCGGCGAATATGGCGCCAGCGCGACCTATCTGTCCGAGATGGCGGGCAAGTCGCGGCGCGGCTTCTTCTCGGCCTTCCAATATGTCACGCTGATCTCCGGGCAGTTGCTGGCGATCATGGTGCTGCTGATCCTGCAATCGGTGATGGACAAGCCCGCGCTGGAGGCATGGGGCTGGCGCATCCCGTTCGTGGTCGGCGCGGTGCTGGCGGTGGTCGTCTTCTACCTGCGGCGCGGGCTGGCGGAGACCGAGAGCTTCAAGAACGCCAAGGCCGGCGGCGACACGCCGAAGTCGGGCTTCCTCGCGCTCCTGAAGAATCACCCGCGCGAAACCGCGCTGGTCATGCTGCTGACCGCCGGGGGCACGCTCGCCTTCTACGCTTACTCGATCTACATGCAGAAGTTCCTGGTGAACACCAGCGGCTTCTCGAAGGAAGTCGCGACGCAGATCAATGCGGTGACGTTGTTCGTGTTCATGCTGCTCCAGCCGATCGCGGGTGGCTTGTCCGACCGGATCGGGCGCAAGCCGTTGATGGTCGCGTTCGGGGTCGCGGGGGTGCTGTTCACCTATCCGATCTTCTCCGCGCTGGAGGGGACGCGCAATCCGCTGACCGCCGGATTGCTGGTGATGGCGGCGCTGATCATCGTCACTGGCTACACCTCGATCAACGCGGTGGTGAAGGCCGAGCTGTTCCCCGCGCACATCCGCGCGCTGGGCGTCGCGCTGCCCTATGCGCTCGCCAACACCATCTTCGGCGGGACGGCGGAATATGTCGCGCTCAGCTTCAAGAAACACGGGTGGGAGCAGGGCTTCTACTGGTACGTCACGGTGATGATCGGCATCTCGCTGATCGTGTACCTGCGGATGCGCGATACTGGGCGAAACAGTCTCATCAGCGAGGATTGATCGGTCGGGCGACGGTTCCCCTCGCCGCCCGGCATCGCTACATCCACGCGCATGACCGATACGCTGCTCGACCCGCTCGTCCTTCCCGATTTCACCGCGCTGACGCCGGAGGCGATCGCGCCCGCGCTTGACGCCGCGATCGCGCGGCATGCCGAGGCGGTCGAGAGCGTCACCCGCGACCGGCCGACGACCTTCGAGCAGGCGTGGCTCCCGCTGGAGCGCGCCGAGGCGGGCGTCGATGCGCTCTGGTCGGCGGTGTCGCACCTGCGCGGTGTGGCCGACACGCCCGAGCTGCGCGCCGCGCACGCCGCCGGGCAGGAGAAGCTGGTCGCGCATTTCATGGCCGTCGCGCAGAACCGCGACCTCTATGACGTGCTGACCGCGCTGGCGGCGTCGCCGGCCTTCGCCGATCTGCCGCAGGCGGACCGGGTCGCGGTGGAACATGCCGTCCGCGACTTCCGCCTCGCGGGTGTCGCGCTCGACGACGCGCAACGCGCGCGCTTCGCCGAGGTGTCGGTCGAGCTGTCGTCGCTGTCGACCGAGTTCGGCAGCGCCGTGCTCGACGCGACCGACGCCTGGACGCTGCACATCACCGACGAGGAGCGGCTGGCGGGGATCTCCGCCCCCGACAAGGCGATGTTCGCCGCCGCCGCGCAAGGCAAAGGGCTCGACGGCTGGCTGGTCACGCTCCAGCAGCCGAGCGTCAACGCGGTGCTGACCTTCGCCGAGGATCGCGCGCTGCGTGCCGACGTGTATCGCGCCTACGGCACGCGCGCCTCCGACCAGGGGCCGAACGCGGGCGAATATGACAACGGCCCGCGCATCGCGCGCATCCTGGACTTGCGGCGCGAGGCGGCGACGCTGCTCGGCTTCACCGATCCGGTCGCGTTGTCGCTGGAGACGAAGATGGCGCCAAACGCCGGGGAGGTGCTCGCCTTCCTGCGCGACCTGGGCCAGCGTGCGAAGCCCGCGGCGCAGCGCGACCTGGACGCGCTGCGCGCCTTCGCCGCCGAGGAACTCGGGATCGCCGACCTGCAACCGTGGGACGCGGGCTTCGCCGCCAACCGGCTGCGGCAGGCGCGCTATGCGGTCGACGAGCAGGAAGTGCGCGGCTATTTCCCGGTCGAGCGCGTCACCGCCGGCTGGCAATCGTTACTGGGGCAATTGTTCGGCGTGACGCTCCAGCGCCGCGACGACGTGGCGCTCTATCAGGACGACGCCTGCTATTATGACGTCGCGGATGACAGTGGCGAGGTGTTCGCAGGCCTCTACCTCGATCTCCACGCCCGCCCCGGCAAGCGCGGCGGCGCGTGGATGGCGCAGGCGCGGCCCCGCTTGCGCGACGGCAACACCATTCGCGTGCCGGTCGCCTATCTGGTCTGCAACTTCGCGCCAAAGGGTGCGGATCAACCCTCGCTGCTCAGCCACAACGATGTCGTGACGCTGCTGCACGAGACGGGGCATTGCCTCCACCATCTGTTCACGCGCGTCGATCGCCCGTCGATCGCGGGAACCAGCGGGTTCGAATGGGACGCGGTCGAGCTGCCTAGCCAGTTGATGGAGGATTTCGCCTGGGATCGCGCGATCCTGACCGCGATGTCGGGACATCATGAAAGCGGCGCGCCGCTCCCGCCCGCGCTGTTCGACAAGATGGTCGCCGCGCGCCGCTTCCAGTCCGGCATGTTCATCGTCCGCCAGCTCGAATTCGCGCTGTTCGACCTGCTGCTCCACCTCGGCACGATGGGTAGCGACCCGATGGAGGTGATCGACGCGGTGCGCGACGAGGTGTCGGTGCTGCGCCCGCCCGAATGGCATCGCTTCCCGCACGCGTTCAGCCACATCTTCGCGGGCGGCTATGCCTCGGGTTACTACAGCTATCTGTGGGCCGAGGTGCTCGCCGCCGACGGCTTCGGCCGCTTCGCCGAGAACGGGCTGATCGATCGCGCGACCGGCACGGCATTGCGTGAGGAAGTGCTGGCGCGCGGCGCGACCCGGCCGGCGGCGGACAGCTTCCGCGCGTTCCGCGGGCGCGATGCCGATCCGGTCGCGATGCTGGTCCGCCACGGCCTGCTGGAGGACGCGCAATGAGCGTGCTGATCCTCACCACCGGCGGGACGATCGACAAGCTCTACTTCGACGCGCTCAGCGAATACCAGATCGGCGACAGCGTGGTCGACCGGCTGCTGAAGACCGCGCGCGTCGCCATGCCCTATCGCGTGCACGAACTGCTTCGGAAGGACAGCCTGGAGCTGACCGACGACGATCGCGCGCTGATCGTGCGGGCGGTGGCCGACGCGCCCGAGCAGCGGATCGTCATCACCCACGGCACCGATACGATGACCGACACCGCGCGGGCGCTGGCGGGCCGGACGAACAAGACGATCGTGCTGGTCGGCGCGCTGGCGCCGGCGCGCTTCGCGGACAGCGACGCCACCTTCAACCTGGGCATGGCGTTCGCGACCGCGCAGGTCGCCGGGCCGGGCGTCTGGATCGCGATGAACGGCACGATCTTCGACGGGACGAAGGTGCGCAAGGACCGGGCGATCAACAGCTTCGTGGCGGCCTGACCCTTCGTCATTGCGAGCGTGGCGACGCAATCCAGGGCGTCCTGGTCCGGCCCTGGATTGCTTCGCCACGCTCGCAATGACGTTGAGCGGTCGGGTGTAACCATCCGTACCCACATCAACCGCGCGCCTTTCCGGCTTCCCCGTCACCGCCCCATGGGTTAACAGCCGCGCCATGACGGCGGTGGACCAGCCCGCGCAGGGACGTTTCGAGGGGAGCAGGCACCTCTTCGCGCTGCGCGTCTATTTCGAGGACACCGATCTGTCGGGCGTGGTCTATCACGCCAACTATTTGCGCTATCTGGAGCGCGCCCGCTCCGACATGCTGCGCGTCGGCGGGATCGACCAGCGCGCAACCTTCGAGGCGGGCGGCGGCGCCTATGCGATCACCGATCTGGCGATCAAATATCGCGCGCCGGCCCGGCTGGACGACGCGCTGCTGATCGAAAGCCGGGTCACGCTGATCCGCGCCGCCAGCGTCGTCATTCATCAGACAGTCAGGCGCGGCACGGAAATGCTGGCCGAGGCGACGGTCACCGCGGCCTTGGTCGGCCCGGACGGCCGCCCGCGCCGCCAGCCCGCCGCCTGGGTCGACACGTTCCGCCGTCTCGCGTCATTGGGGGAAGATACGCCGTGAATCCGATTTTGCAGACCGACGCGGCCACGCTGTCGCCGATCGCGCTGTTCCTGCAGGCCGATTGGGTGGTGAAGGCGGTGATGCTGGGGCTGCTGCTGGCCAGCATCTGGACCTGGGCGATCATCATCGGCTTCTGGGTGAAGCTGGGCCGCACCCGCCAGCGCACCGAGGCATTCGAGCGCGATTTCTGGAAGGCCGAGGATATCGACGCCTTCTACAAGTCGCAGACGCATACCGACCTGCCGTCCGCGCGGGTGCTGAACGCGGGCGTCACCGAATGGCGCCGCTCGACGCAGGGGCAGAAGATCGACCGCGAGGGCACGCGCGAGCGGCTGGCGACCGTCATGGGATCGGCGGTGGCGCGCGAGATCGATCAACTGTCCGACCGGCTCAACGTGCTGGCGACGGTCGGCTCGGTCGCGCCGTTCGTCGGGCTGTTCGGCACCGTGTGGGGCATCATGCGCAGCTTCACCGCGATCGCCAGCCAGCAGAACACCAGCCTGTCGGTGGTGGCGCCGGGCATCGCCGAGGCGCTGTTCGCGACCGCGATCGGCCTGTTCGCCGCGATCCCGGCGGTTATCGCCTACAATCGCTTCAGCCACTCGATCAACCGCATCGAGGCGCGGCTGAACCGCTTCGCCGACGGTTTCCACGCGACGCTCTCGCGGCAGCTCGACGGCGAACGCTGATGGCGATGAACCTGCCTTCCGCGCGGGGGAAGGGGCGGCGCGCGCCGATGGCGGAGATCAACGTCACGCCGCTGGTCGACGTGATGCTGGTGCTGCTCATCATCTTCATGGTGACCGCGCCCTTGCTGACGCAGGGGGTGCCGGTGAACCTGCCCGACAGCCGCGCCAAGCCGCTGGACCAGGAGCAGCAGCCGACCGAGATTTCGCTGGACGAGCAGGGCCGCGTGTTCATCGCCAAGGAAGAGGTGAGCGCCGATGCGCTGCCCGGGCGGCTGGCCGCGATCGCCGAGAGCGCGAAGGGTAACGAGCCGCCACAGGTGTTCCTGCGCGCCGATCGCGGGCTGGATTATGGCCGCGTGATGCGCGTGATGGGCGAGCTGAACCGCGCCGGGCTGAACCGCGTCGCGCTGGTGACGGTGGGCGAGGAATAAGTGGAGCGGGCCGAGAAGATCGGGCTGGGCGTTGCCGTCGCGGGACATGTCCTGCTGTTCGGCGTGCTGTCGGTCGGGTTCCTGGCCACCCCCAACCCCGTCAAGCTGAAGCAGAATCCGGTCGAGGTCAGCCTGGTGAATGACGTCGCGCTCGAAGCGGCGGCCCCCGCGCAGACCGAGGCACCGTCGCAGGCGGTCGCGCCCGACGTCGGCGAACCCGAGGAAGCGCCGCCGCCCGCCGAGGCGCCGCCGCAGCCCGTGCCCGCCCCGGTGCCCGAAACCGCGCCGCGGCCCGAGCCGAAGCCAGTCGCCAAACCCGCCCCGCCCAAGCCAGCGCCGCCGCAGCCCGCCCCCAAGCCCGCGCCCGCGCCGAAGCCGGTTCCCAAGCCGCAGCCCAAGCCCAAGCCCGCGCCCCCGGCGGCGGAGAAGGCGCCCGCGAAGCCCGCGCCGACGAAGCAGGAGAGCGCCGCCGCATCGTCGAGCAAGGCGAAGACCCCGCCCGCCGCCGCGAAGGGCAAGGGCAAGACCGAAACCGCCAAGGGCGAGCGCCCACGCGGCAGCCGGCTGGGCAGCGACTTCCTGAAAGGGCTGACCGCCGAGAAGAGCGACGCCAAGCCCAACGATGCCCCGCCCAGCGCGGCGCGCGTCGACGGCAAGGCGCTGGCCGCGATCCAGCAGGCGATCGCGCGACAGATCCAGCCGTGCGCCGACCGGCAGGTCGATCCCGGCCCCGGCGCGAACCAGATCGTGACGACGCTGAACCTGCGGCTGAACCGCGACGGCACCTTGTCCGCCACGCCCACAGTGGTGCGGCAGAACGGGGTCGACGACGACAACCGCCGCTATGCGCGGCGCGTGGTCGATCTGGGGATCGCGGCGTTCAAGGGCTGTTCGCCGTTGAAACTGCCTGCGGAATATTATGCCACCGCCAATGGGGGGTGGAGCAACATCAACTATAATTGGAAACTGCGGTGATGCGACTCCGGCTGCTCCTTCTCGCCACCCTCGTTGCCACCCCCGCGCTGGCGCAACAGGCACCCGCGCCGGCCCTCCCGGCGCCGGGCGCCCCCGCCGGCCAGACCCCGCCGCCGCTGGAGGTCGACGTGACCGGCGGCATCAGCGCGCCGATGCCGATCGCGATCCCGCCGATGCCGACGCAGGCGGTGGTGCAGACCGCCGCCGGCTCGACCGACCAGCTCGGGCGGCAACTGGCGGAGATCGTCAGCAACGACCTGCGCAACTCCGGCCTGTTCACCCCGCTGGCGCCTGGGCGGATGCGCGCGATCGCCTTTCCGGAGGTGACCGCGCCCGCGTTCGATTATTGGGGCGGGTCGGGCGCGCAGGCGCTGGTGCAGGGCTATATTCGCGCGAATGGCGACGGGACGCTGACGGTCGGCTGTTACCTGTACGACGTGTCGGCGCAGACGCAGCTCACGCGGCAGGGCTTCGTGGTGCCACCGTCCGACTGGCGGCGTGCGGGGCACAAGTGCGCGGACATGGTCTATACGCGCCTGACCGGCGAGGGCGCCTATTTCGACAGCCGCGTCGTCTACGTCAGCGAAACCGGGCCGAAGGGCAAGCGGATCAAGCGGCTGGCGATCATGGACCAGGACGGCGCCAACAGCCGCTTCCTGACCGCCGGCTCGTCGATCGTGCTGACGCCGCGCTTCGCGCCGAACCAGCAATCGATCGTCTACATGAGCTATGTGGGCAAGACCCCGGCGATCTATGTCTACGACATCGGATCGGGGCGGCAGCGGCTGGTGGTGCAGAACGTCGCCACCACCTTTGCGCCACGCTTCTCGCCCGATGGGCGCTACATCCTGTTCTCGATGGCGCAGGCGGGCAATACCGACCTGTACCGCGTGCCCGCCGGGGGCGGGGCGCCGCAGCGCCTGACGACCTCGCCCGGGATCGACACCGGCGGCAGCTATTCGCCGGATGGCTCGAAGATCGTGTTCGAGAGCGATCGCTCGGGTGGGCAGCAGCTCTACGTCATGAACGCCGACGGATCGAACCAGCAGCGGATCAGCTTCGGCGGCGGGCGCTACGCCACGCCGGTGTGGAGCCCGCGGGGCGATCTGATCGCGTTCACCAAGATCCAGGGCGCGTTCCGCATCGGGATCATGAGCCCGACCGGGCAGGGCGAGAAGCTGCTGACCAACAGCTGGCAGGACGAAGGCCCGTCGTGGAGCCCCAACGGCCGCGTGCTGATGTTCTTCCGCCAGGGGCAGGGCAATGCCGGCAAGGCCGATCTGTGGTCCGTCGATCTGACCGGGGTGAACGAACGTCGCATCCCCACCCCGCTCGACGGATCGGACCCCGCCTGGGGACCGTTGCGCCCGTAAGTATTCGAGTTCGAACGCAAAAAGGAGAAGCCCGATGGCCCGTTTGACGACCACCCTGCTGATGGCGACCGCGCTGGTCGCGACCGCCGCCTGTTCGAAGAAGCGCCCCGAGGTGCTGCCGCCCGCGCCGGGCGCGGCGCCGACCGCCCCGACGCCCACCGGGCCGGTCGATCCCAATGGCGGGATCGCGCCGGGGTCCGCCGCCGATTTCAAGCGCTCGACGCAGGGCGATACGGTGCTGTTCGGGCTCGATCAGTATGACATCGACGCCACCGCGCGCGCGATCCTCGATTCGCAGGCCGAGTGGCTCCAGCGCTACAACAACGTGACGATCACCATCGAGGGCCATGCCGACGAGCGTGGCACGCGCGAATACAATCTCGCGCTCGGCGATCGCCGCGCCAATGCCGCGAAGAACTATCTGGCCGCGCGCGGGATCGCGCCGTCGCGGATCACCACGATCAGCTACGGCAAGGAGCGCCCGGTCGCGCTGGGCTCGGACGAGGCGAGCTGGGCGCAGAACCGCCGCGCGGTGACGGTCGTCGTCGGCGGGTGATGCCGCCTGCTTGAGGGGCGCTTCCCCCCCTCCCCTCCGGGGAGAGGGTCGGGGTGAGGGGCCGGGGCCTCGCAGAGAGGTTCGCTCTCGGTGAGACACCCGCCCCTCACCCAACCCTCTCCCCTCCGGGGAGAGGGCTCAATTTCTACTTTCCCCGTGCCGCTCCTTCATCACGCCGGGGTGATCGGCGGATTCTCCATCTCGGCCTTTACCTCGAGGATCAGGTCCTTGCGGCTGAGCTTGCCGATCATCGTCTTGGGCATCGTCGCACGCACCACGACGCGATCGACGCGTTCGTGCTTGCCGAGCTGCGGGTTCAGCCACGTCGCCAGTGCGGCGCCGTCCGCCTCGATCCCCTCGTTCAGCGTCACATAGGCGCGCGGCACCTCGCCGCGATAGGTATCGGGCAGGCCGATCACCAGCGCCTCGCGCACCGCCGGATGGTGGTACAGCACCGCCTCGATCTGGCTGGGGAATACCTTGAACCCGCCCACCGAGATCATGTCCTTCAGCCGGTCGACGATCGCGATGAACCCGTCCTCGTCGATCGTGCCGACGTCGCCGGTGCGCAGCCAGCGCTGCCCCTCCGCATCGACCGCGAAGGTCGTGTCGTCGGCATCGGGGCGGTTCCAGTATCCCGCCATGATCTGTGGCCCGCGCGCGACGATCTCGCCCGGCTCGCCCGCCGGCGCGGCGCGCGTCGGGTCTTCCTTGTCGACCAGCCGGACGCGCGTCGCCGGCACCGGCTGCCCGATCGTGCCCGACTTCTGCCCACCCTCGTACGGGTTGGTGGTGAGCACGCCGGTGCTCTCCGACAGGCCATAGCCCTCGATCAGCGTCGAATGCGTCGTGGCCTCCCACTTCGCCTTCAGCTCGGCATTGAGCGGCGCCCCGCCCGAAATGCAGACGCGCAGCGACGCGAAGTCGGTCTGCGGCAGCTTGGGATGGTCGAGCAGCGCCTGGTACATCGTCGGCACGCCCGGCAGCGACGTCGGCTTGGTGCGCGTGATCGTCGCCAGCGCCTGCCCGGCATCGAAGCGCGGCAGCAGCACCATCTCGCCCCCGGTCACGATCGTGCGGTTCATGACGCAGGTGTTGGCGAAGACGTGGAACAGCGGCAGCACGCCCAGGATGCGGTCGGTCGATTCGGGATGCGGATCCAGTTGCGCCACCTGCCGCGCGTTGGTGCTGACATTGGCGTGGGTCAGCATCGCGCCCTTCGGCACGCCGGTCGTCCCGCCGGTATATTGGATCAGCGCCACGTCGCGTTCGGCATCGATCGCGGGCGGCGGCAGCGCGCCGTCGTTGGCGATCAGCTTGGAAAAGGCGATGACGCGCGGATCGTCCGGACGCTCGGCAGTCTCGGCGCGCTTGAACAGGCGATAGGCGAGCGACTTGGCGGGAGGCAGGACACCTGCGACCGATCCGACCACCAGCCGTTCCAGGCCGCTCTTCTCCAGCACCTTCAGCGCATTGGGCAGCAGCGCGGTGGCGGAGACGGTGAACAGCACGCGCGTGCCCGAATCCTCCACCTGATGGCAAAGCTCGTCGACCGAATAGAGCGGCGAGAAATTGACTACGGTCGCGCCGAGTCGCAGCGCGCCGTGATAGGCGGCGAGATAATGCGGGACGTTGGGCAGGAACAGGCCGATGCGATCGCCCTTGCCATAGCCCAGCGCCGCCAATCCGGTGGCGACCCGCCGCACGGCGTGCGCCAGGTCGGCGTAACTATAATGCCGTCCCAGGAAATCGATCGCGCGACGATCGGCGAAGCGCGTCGCCGACGCCTCGAACAGCGCCGGCATCGACAGCGGCGGATAGTCCGTGTCCCATGGCACGGGATGGCGATAGGCGTTGCGCCAGGCATGCTCTCCAGTCATTGACACGACTGTAAGCAACAAACCGGTCCGCGCAAGCGGTCAGCGTTGCAGCAGCGCCGAGAGCAGTGCGGCGGCCTGACCCGCTCCGGCGAGCGCCAGCGCGATCGGGGGCGACCAGTCGGCGGCGACCTGCGGCACGGCGTGATCGTCCAGCGTGATCGATACCGTCGCGATCAACGGGGAGCGATGGCCCGCGCCGATCAGCAGCAGGGCGCCCAGCGCCGCGATGACGATCCGGCGGCGGGTATAATCGACTGACGGTGGCATCGCAGCATCCCCTTCTGAACGCAGGCGATCATAGCATCTTCCTGCACGGGGCGCGATGGCGATCAGGCCGCCGCCGCCCAGCGCAGCCGGTCGCGACCGGCACGTTTGGCGGCGAACAGGGCATCGTCCGCACGGCCATAGAGTTTCTTCCAGTCGGTCTCGGTCGCGATCGCGCCACACTCGCTGCCGAGCGACGCGGTGACCGCCAGATCGAACGGCATCGGCGCGGCGCGAATGCTCGCCAGGATCGCCTCGGGCAGATCGGTGGCGTCGCGGTGCGCGAGGATCGCGAACTCCTCGCCGCCGATTCGCGATACCAGCGCGTCGCCGGGCGCCGCGTGGCGCAACGCCTGGGCGAACACGCGTAGCACCTGATCACCGCCGTCATGGCCCAGCGTTTCGTTGACCTGCTTGAAATGATCGATGTCGACGAGGATCAGCACGTGCGGCTCGCATCGACCGATCGCCTCGCGCAGGAAGCTCCGCCGGTTCATCAACCCGGTCAGCGGATCGCTGTCGGCGAGCAGGCGCGCCAGCATCTCCTGTTCGCGCGCGGCGTCGCGCTCCTCGCCAAGCTGCTTGATCCGCCACGCGATCGCCAGGGCGCTGCAACACGCCTCCAGCGCCATCGCGATCAGCGTCGAATTGTCGATCCAGAAGTTCCACTGGAGCACGCCCAGCGCCTGGAGCACCCGCGCCATGGCGGTCAGCATCGGCAGTCCCCAGGCGACCGCGAAGGGCCGCGCGTAGCGATCCTTGCCGTGCCAGCCGCGCCACAACAGCGGCAGCGTGAGCAGCAGCGTGGCCATGAACGACAGCGCCATCGCGCGGTCGAGCAGCACGGGGTGCCAGGGCATCAACACCACATAGGCGGTCGCCGACCCCAGCAACGCGACGATGCCGAGATCGATCGCGGGGCGCAGCCACCCCCGCGTCACATCCGCCCCGAAGAACCGCCGCGCGAAGATCAACGCGCTGCTCAGGGTGGCGGCCA
Source organism: uncultured Sphingomonas sp. (assembly GCA_913777325.1). Lineage (GTDB taxonomy): Bacteria > Pseudomonadota > Alphaproteobacteria > Sphingomonadales > Sphingomonadaceae > Sphingomonas. The sequence goes on from CAJYSA010000014.1 coordinate 29,660, forward strand.
GCAGCAGCACGTTGAGCCGCAGGCGCACGTTGTTGTCGAGGCCGGTCAGCTGACTGAGCAGCCCCGAACTGCTGGCGGCATAGGCGATCAGGCTGACGACCATCGCGCAATAGGGGGGATGGAAGCGCTGCCGCAGCGCGGCGCCGAGCGCGGCGTTGAAGATCAGCAACGCGCCCGCCAGCCCGACGAACGCCGCGTAGAAGGCGGCCAGGGCGAGTGCGTGTGACTGCGCCACATCGGACGACATCAGCCGCGGCCCGAGTACGAGCCCGCGCAGGTTCGCCGCGCCGCGGACGTGCCACAACAGCCGTACCGGCTTCGCCGTGGCGCGCGGCAGGGGCAGCGAAAAGATGGCGCCCAGCTCCAGATGCCGCCAGGCGTTCGCGCTCGTGAAGCCCAGCGAGCGGATCGAGCCGTCCGCATAGAGGACGTAGATCGTGGCCGAATCCTGCCACAGGCTCCCGGAGCGGATCGTGACGTCGTTGTCGACGGGCGGCAGCGGTGCGGAGCGAACCCAATAATTGCCGGGGCCATCGCTGCGTCGGGGGGTGCGGCATGCGAACCCGTCTGTCGCGCCGAACAGGGCGGCGGGGCGGTCGCCGGGCTGGACGTGGCGGAAACAGGTGGCCAACGCCACGTCGGTCTGCGCCGACGCCGCTGGCGCCCAGACCAGCGCGGCGACCATTGCGGCCACCAATGCGATCAAGCGATGGATCATCCCCCCGGACATGCGGGGAAACTAGGCAGGAATAGCAAACAGAGTGTTAACGCCGCACGCCCAAACGTAAATAATCGTATCACGCGCTAACAATCTCGGCGGCGGGGAGCGGCCGGGGTAAAGGGCGTCGGAAGAGGGGCTTGCGCCAACGACGAACGGCGCGTTCCGCTGGAGAACGCGCCGTCGAAGGTTAACGAACCGGATCCGGTGCCGCCCGACGGGCGACCCGTCAGTCGGCGGCGGCGGGCGCCGCCTTGCCCTTCTTCTTGCCGGGCTTCTTCGGCGCGGCGGGCTCGATCGCGAAGCTGAGCGCGCCGTCCTTCAGATGGACGGTCACCTCGCCGCCATGCACCAGCTTGCCGAACAGCAGCTCCTCGGCGAGCGGCTGCTTGATCTTCTCCTGGATCAGCCGACCCATCGGGCGCGCGCCATAGAGCTTGTCATAGCCCTTCTCGGTGAGCCAGGTCTTCGCCTCCTCGTCCAGCTTGATATGCACGTCGCGATCCGCGAGCTGCAGTTCGAGCTGGAGGATGAACTTGTCGACCACGCGCGCGACGACTTCCGTGGGCAGATAGCCGAACGGCACGATCGCATCGAGGCGGTTGCGGAACTCGGGCGAGAACATCTTCTGCACCGCCTGTTCGTCCTCACCCTCGCGGGTCAGCGCGCCGAAGCCGATCGTCTCGCGCGCCATGTCCGCCGCGCCCGCATTGGTCGTCATGATCAGGATGACGTTGCGGAAATCGACGGTCTTGCCGTGCTGGTCGGTCAGGCG
>CAJYSA010000015.1 GCA_913777325.1 uncultured Sphingomonas sp.
CAACCGGCGGGGCGCCGTGCTGGAACTTCAGGAACAGGCGGTCGTGCTGTGCCGGTGACACCCCCGGCCCGTGATCGCGCACCCGACCGGGCATTGCGGCGGACGTGGCGGCGGGGGGCGCCGCGCGCTCGCGCAATGCCCGTCAGCGCGCTTGCGCAGACGCGCGGGATGCGCGACCCCGATGGGGATGGACGAACCCGCGCCACCTGTCCGCCGCCGGCTCGATCGCCGCGCCCTGCTGGCGCTGGCGGCGGCGGGCGTCGGCGGCTGGGGCGTGGGACGCATCCTGGCGCGCCGCGCGCCGATCGGTCGCGACGTGCGCGCGTCCGGCGCGGTGGCGACGATCCTGGAGGACGGGGACGCACCCGCCAGCGGCCCGCGCGACGCCTCGCTGCGGCTGGCGGTGTTCAGCGACTATCGCTGCCCGGCGTGTCGCCACGCGTTCCCCGCGCTGGACACCGCGATCGACGCCGACGGCGACATTCGAGTGCTCTACAAGGACTGGCCGATCTTCGGCGCCGCTTCCGATCGCGCGGCGCGGGTCGCGTTGGCGAGCGCGGGGCAGGGCATCTATCCCGCCGTCCACCGCCGCCTGATGACGACGCCCGGTGCGCTCGACCCGGCGGGGTTGCGCGCCGCGGTGGAGGGGGCGGGCGGCGACTGGGCGCGCGTGTTGCACGATCTGCGCGCGGCGCGTGAGCGGATCGACACCCTGTTGCAGCGCACGGCGGCCGAGGCGCGTGCCATCGCGCTGCCGGGCACGCCGGGCTATCTGGCCGGGCCGCTGCTGGTGCTGGGCGCGATCGACGCGGTGGACTTCGCGCGCCTGTTCGCGCGCGCCCGCGCCGCGCTCAGATCGTGATCGCGTCCTCGCGCTTTTCGGGGCGGATGTAGATCGAACGCAATTGCGGCAGCTCGGCGCGCAATTCACACTCGATCGCCTTGATCAGCGTCTCGGCATCCCCCATCGACAGCGCATCGTCGAAGTCGGCGCTGATCGCGGCGAAGACGATATCGGGCGCGGTGTGGACGGTGCGGACGTGATTGACGTGGACGATCCCGGCATGCGCCGCGACGATCGCGCGCGCCCGGGCCACCACCGCCGGATCGGCACGCTCACCGATCAGCAGCCCCTTCGCCTCGCGCGCCAGCACCGCCGCGACCACCGCCAGGATCACCCCGATCACGATCGAGGCCACGCCATCGATACGTGGATCGCCGAGATAATGGCTGCACCACACGCCGATCGCCGCGACGAGCAGCCCGATCAGCGCCGCACTATCCTCGAACAGCACGATGAACCCGGCGGGATCCTTCGATTCGTGGATCGCCTGCCACCAGCCCAGGTCGCCGCGCTTGGCGTCGAATTCGCGCATCGCGATCGTCCAGGAGGCGCCCTCCATCAGCGTCGCGATCCCCAGCACGATGTAGTTCACCAGCGGATCGGCCAGCGGCTCGGGCGTGACGATGTGCAGATAGCCTTCGTAGATCGAGACGCCCGCGCCGATCGCGAAGATCAGGATCGCCACCACGAAGGCCCAGAAATACAACTCCCGGCCATAGCCGAACGGATGCGCCGCATCGGCCGGGCGGCGCGCGCGCTTCTGCCCATAAAGCAGCAACACCTGGTTGCCGCTGTCGACCACCGAGTGCACGCCTTCGGTGAGCATCGACGATGATCCGGTGATCGCCGCCGCCACGAACTTGGCGACCGCGATGCCGAGGTTGGCGGCCAGCGCGCCGAACAGCACGATATTGTCGCGCCAGCCTTTGGGGTTCGTCTCGCTCACGCCATCTCCTTCATGCGCAGTCGAGACGCGACGCCGGCGTAACGGTTCCGCCGCATGGCGAAGGATCGGTCGTTATCCCCGCCGCCAGCGGGAGCCGCGGCTCACCGCGCGGCGCAGAGTCCGCGACAATTGCTCGATCGAATAGGGCTTATGCAGCAGTTCGAACCCGTGCTGCGCATTCTCCGCCAGCACGTGCGCATAGCCGCTGGTCAGCACGATCGGCAGCCCGGGATGGTGGGTGCGGATTCGCTGCGCGCATTCCACGCCGTTCATCCCCGGCATCACCACGTCGGAAAAGACGACGTCGAAGCGCGCCGCATCCGCCTCCAGCATGGCCAGCGCGGTGACCGCGTTGGTGGCGAGCACGCTTTCATAACCGAGCTCGTTGAGCGCGGTGGTGGCGAAGCGGCCCACCTCGTCATTGTCCTCGATCAGCAGCACGCACGCGCCATGGCCATCGGCAGGATCGTCGTCCTCGACCATGTCGGTCGTGGTGCGGCCATCGGTGACGCGGGGCAGGTACAGCGCGAAGGTGGTGCCGCGCCCCGGCTCGCTATCGACCGCGATATCGCCGCCCGACTGCTTGGCGAAGCCGATCACCTGGCTGAGCCCCAGCCCGGTGCCCTTGCCGACGCCCTTGGTGGTGAAGAACGGCTCGAAGATGTGCGGCAGCGCGTCGGCGTCGATGCCGGCACCGTCGTCGATCACCGAGACCGAGACGAACTCGCCGGGCATGCCGTGATGCCCGCGCAACGACGGGATTTCCGCCACCGGCGCCACCACGATCCGCAGCGCCCCCGCGCCGTCCATCGCGTCGCGCGCATTGATCGCCAGATTGACGATCGCGGTTTCGAACTGGCTGCGATCGACCTCGGCCAGACAGGTGGTATCGGGCACCGCCACCGTCAGCGTCACACGCGCGCCGATCAGCGTCTGCACCATATCCGTGATCCCGCCGACCACGTCGCCGACGTCGATCAGCTCGGGGGTCAACGCCTGTCGCCGCGCGAACGCCAGCAATTGTCCGGTCAGCTTGGCGGCACGCTCGGCGGTGTCACCGATCGCGTCGATATAGCGGTCACGCTTGTCGCTGGGCAGGGCGGGGCGCTTCAGCAGTTCGACCGACCCGCGGATAATCGTCAGCAGGTTGTTGAAATCGTGCGCGACGCCGCCGGTCAGTTGCCCGATCGCCTCCATCTTCTGCGCCTGGTTGAGCTGTTCGGTGGCCTTGCGCAGTTGCTGCTCGGCCTCCTTGGCGTCGGTGACGTGACGCCCGATCGCAAACACGTCGGACTGGCCGGGCGCCGCCACCCATTGCAGCCAGCGATAGCCCCCGGCCTTGTGGCGAAAGCGGTTCTCGAACGTCGGCATCGTCCCCGCCCGCGCCGCGACCAGCGCCTCGGTCGTCGCGGACAGATCGTCGGGATGCACCAGCGCCAGCGCGCTCGTTCCGATCAGTTCGTGCGCTTCATATCCCAGGATGTCGGTCCACGCGGGATTGACCGCCAGGTAACGCCCTTCCGGCGTCACCACCACGAGCAGATCGGGGGAGGCGTTCCACATATGGTCGCGCTCGGCGGTACGCTGCGCCACTTGTCGCGCGAGGTCCGCGTTCAGTTCCTCCAGCTCGGCACGGCTGGCGAGCAGCGCTCGGTCGGCGAGCACGCGCTGCGTCGTCTCGTTGGTGAAGATGAACAGGCCGACGATCGCGCCATGCTCGTCCAGGACGCGGGAATAGGAAAAGCTCCACCACGTGTCGGCGGCGCCGCGATCGGTATCCAGCTTCCACGGCAGGTCGACGAAGCGCTGGCTGTTCCCCGCGAAGGCGTCGTCGATGATCGGGCGCGCCTGTTGCCATGCGTCGGCCCATACCTCGTCCATCCGCGCGCCCATCGCCCATGGCAGGCGGGGGCCGAGCAGCGGAAAATAGGTCTCGTTGAAGAAGAAGAAGAGCTCGTCCGCTTCCCAGCACAGGATCATCGATTCGGGGGAATTGAGCAGCAGGCTGAGCGTGCTTTTGAACGCCGCCGGCCAGCGTTCCGGCGGGCCGAGCGGGTGATCGCGCCAGTCGCGCGCCAGGATCAGGCGCGTCGCGGCACCGCCGCCGGCAAGGAATCGGAGGCCCGGCGGCAGATCGTCGGCGACGGGCGGAGAAGGAACGTCCATGGATTCCGGATGGCTGGCGAGGTGGTGGGTAACGATCTAGCTTGCCAGCCTGAATCAAGGAACCCATCGGGTGGTCTAGTTTTTCGGTGACAGCGATGGTCAGATGCGCCGTGATCGCACCGCAGATCGCCGCGCGTGCCTTCGTCTTCTCGACCACCCATACCGATCGCCATCTGGCCGACATTGCCGAGCTGATCGCGCCGCAGGTGCGCCTGGCGCTGATCTACGATCCCGCCAGCCTCGACATCGTCGCCTTCGTGCGCAAGGCGGTCCCCGGCAAGATGAGCGCGCGGGCGGGTCAGGCGAAGGCCAGCTCGCCCGCGACGATCGCCATCGCATGGTCGACGAAGCGCGCCTTCTCGCCGACCGGCGCGACATAGCGAAGTGCCTCGCGTGCCAGTTCGGGCTCGCCACCGCGCGCGATCAGCCATGCGGCGAGATAGGGCGCCGCCAGACAACCGCCCGCCGTCGCGACATTGCCATGCGCGGCGAACGGTGCGTCGATGACGGTGACACCGGCGTCCACCACCCATGGCTTGGTGGTGAGGTCGGTGCACGCGGGCAGGTCGCCGATCAGGCCGAGCCTGGCCAACAACAGCGTCCCCGAACATTGCGCCGCGATCAATTGCCGCGCCGGATCGAGACGAAGCCGGGCGAGCAGCGCCCGATCGGCGGCGATCTCCCGCGTGCGGGCACCGCTGCCGATCAAGACGGCATCGGCCTGCTCGACGAATTCCAACGACCGTTGGCGCTGGACGGTGACGCCGTTCAACGACGTCACCGTCTCGGTCGGCGCGGTGATGTGCGCGGCCCAGCTCTGCGGGCGCAGCCGGTTGATGATCGCGGCGGCCACGAACGAATCCAGTTCGTTGAAGCCGTCGAAGGTCAGGACCGCGACCTGCATCACCCTTGCGTCCGCCCGGAGAACAACGTCCGCGTCGCACCGGCGACCCAGACCTGCCCGGTCTCGTCCTGCGAGACATGGATACGCCCGCTCCGCCCGAGGCGCGTGCCCTGCGCCGCGACATAGCTGCCGCTGGCCCGACCGCTGGCGAACAGCCACTGGCCGACGGAAGCGTTGAGGCTGCCGGTCACCGGGTCCTCGATCAGCCCGCCATGCGCGTCGGTGAAGAGCGCGCGCAGTTCGAACGCGACCTCGCTGCCGGGCGTATGTGGTCCGACGATGCCGATGTCGATATGCTCGGGATGGTGCCGCGCCGGCTCGACCGCCAGGACCGCCTCGGCCGATTTCAGCATGACCGCGATCCAGCCGGGGCCATTGTCCGCCCAGGCCGCATCGATGATCGCCGCGCGGTCGATCCGCAGCAGTCCGGCGACCTGAGCGATCTCCGCCTCGGTCGGCGTGCCCCCGCGCAGCAAAGGTGGGGCGGCAAAAGCAAGCTGGTCGCCATCGCGCCGGATCGTCACCAGCCCGACGCCGCATTCCTGCATGATCACGCCGTCCTGCTTCGGCTGCCCGCCCGCTTCCGCCCACGCATGGGCGCTCCCCAAGGTCGGGTGCCCGGCGAAGGGCAGTTCGTGCGCCATGGTGAAGATGCGGACGCGATAGTCGGCGGCGGGATCGGTCGGCGGCAGCAGGAAGGTCGTCTCCGAAAAATTTAGCCAGCTTGCGATCGCCTGCATCTCGTCCGTCGTCAGACCCTCGGCATCGGCGATGACGGCCAGCGGATTGCCGGTCAGCGGATCGGTGCCGAATACGTCGATCAGGCGGAAGGGGCGGGTCACGGGCATCTCCTGTTGATGATGGCTGGTCCTATCGCGGTGCGGCTGGCGCTGACAGATACACAACGGTACGATCATGCCGAACTGTATGGGTGGAAATGACAGTACGATGGCGAGCGCGCCCGACGAAACCCGCACCGGCATGGTGGTCCGCGCGATCCGCGACCGGATCGATGCCCGCACGCTGACGCCGGGCGCACGGCTGCCGTCGATCCGTGCCATGGCCGAGATCAGCGGCGTCGCGCGCTCGACGGTGGTCGAGGCCTATGACCGGCTCGCGGCTGAGGGCGTGATCCGGTCCCGACCGGGATCGGGCTTCTATGTCGCCGCGCCCTTGGCTCCGCTGGCGCTGGATCGGCTGGCCACGACGCAGGAACGCGAGGTCGATCCGCTCTGGATGCTGCGCCAGTCGCTCGGCGAACGGCGGCACGCATCGATGCCGGGATGTGGCTGGCTGCCCGATGATTGGCTGGCGGGCGACGCGCTTCGCAAGGCGATGCGCGGGGTGGCGCGCTCCGACGAGAACGGCACGCTCGCGGGCTATGCTTCCCCCTTGGGTTCGCCCCTGCTCAGGACGGTGCTCGCGCGGCGGATGGCGGACCAAGGGATCGAAGCCCGGCCCGACCAGATTCTGCTGACCGACAGCGGTACACACGCGCTCGATCTGGTGTGCCGCTTCCTGCTTCAACCGGGCGATACCGTGCTGGTCGACGACCCGTGCTACTTCAACTTTCTGGCGCTTCTGCGAGCGCACCGCTCCAAGGTGGTCGGTGTGCCGATGACACCCACCGGTCCCGACGCCGCCGTCTTCGCCGAAGCCGCTGCGACGCATCGCCCGCGCTTCTACCTGACCAACTCGGGCGTCCATAATCCCACCGGCGCAACGCTCGCCGCCGCCACCGCACACCGGCTGCTCAAGATCGCCGAGGCGCATGACATGCTCGTCGTCGAGGATGATATCTTCGCCGACTTCGAACATACGCCGTCACCACGGCTGGCCGCCTTCGACGGGCTCGACCGGACGATCCGCATCGGCAGCTTCTCCAAGTCGCTATCGGCGGCGGTGCGCTGTGGCCATATTGCGGCCCGGCCCGATTGGATCGATGGGCTAGCCGACCTGCGGATCGCGACGTCGATGGCGGGGAGTCCGCTCGCCGCCAATCTGCTCCACGCGGTGCTGACCGATGGCAGCTATCGGCGTCACATTGACGGTGTCCGGACCCGGCTGGCTCGGGCTACGGCACGGGTGGCGAAACGTCTGCGGGCCATCGGTATCGAGCCATGGACCGACCCGGCGGCGGGCATCTTCCTCTGGGCGCGACTGCCGGATGGCATCGATGCCGTCGACCTCGCGCGCGGGGCGATTGCCGAAGGGATCGTGCTGGCACCGGGCCCGGTGTTCAGCACCAGCGGCGGCTGGCGCGATCACATGCGCTTCAACGTGGCGATGAGCGACGACGACCGGCTGTACGCCTTCCTGGAAAGGGCCGTGTCGCGCCCGCTACTCGAACCGGTTGGCTAGGCGCTCGACCAGGAAGTCGACGAACACCCGCACCCGTGCGGGCGTGGTGGAGCCGCCGACGAAGACCGCGTGGATCAGCTCGACGTCGCCCGGATTATAGTCCTCCAGCAGCGGCACGAGCCGGCCGTCCGCGATCTCCGCCGCGACGCTGAAGCGACCCACGCGGGTTACGCCGACCCCGGCGGCGGCGAGCTGGCCCAAAGTCTCGCCATTGTTGGCGACGATGCCGCCCTCGACGGACAGCGTGAAATCCCGGCCGTCGCGGCGGAACGGCCAGATCGGCTCGGCGCGGCGAAAGTTGAAGCTGAGGCAGTTATGGGCGTGGAGGTCTTCCGGCACCTGCGGTGTACCACCGCGGGCCAGATAGTCGGGCGACGCCACGATCACGCGCCGCGCCTCGGACAGTTTTCGGGCGGTGAGGCCGCTATCGGCAAGCGGGCCGAAGCGGATCGCGACATCGGCCTGCCCCGCCGCGACATCGACCAGCGTGTCGGTCAGCGCGATATCGATGAGGATGTGCGGATAGGCGCGCGCGAAGTCGCCGAGCAGCGGTACGACGCACAGTCGCCCATGCGCCAGCGCCGCACTGATCCGCAGCCGTCCGCGCGGCGCGCCCTGATCGGCGATCTGCTGCTCGGCATCGTCGAGATCGGCGAGGATGCGGCGGGCTGCGAGCAGATAGGCCTGCCCCTCGGCGGTGAGCGTCAGCGCGCGCGTGGAGCGGAGCAGCAGCCGGACGCCGAGCCGCGCCTCGATCCGGTCGATCGCGCGTGCCACCGCCGAGGGCGTCAGCCCCAGCGTGCGACCGGCGGCGGAGAAGCTGCCTTCCTCCACCACGCTCGCGAACAGGGCGAGTGATCGGGCGCGATCGTCATTGCCGGTTAGCTTTGCTTCCAAGGCATAGATCCTTTGCACCCGCGGGCGGTTCCGCCGCCTCGCGACACCGTCCATCTATGCGCCTGACAATGACATTCGCAAAGGAGGTGTCATGGAATATCGGCAATTGGGATCGTCCGGCCTGCGCGTTCCGGCGCTGTCGTTCGGCGCCGGCACGTTCGGCGGCAAGGGACCGCTGTTCAGCGCGTGGGGCACAAGCGACGCCGCCGAGGCACGGCGGCTGGTCGATATCTGCCTCGACGCGGGCGTGACGCTGTTCGACACCGCCGACGTCTATTCGGACGGCGCGTCGGAACAGGTGCTGGGCGAGGCGATCAGGGGGCGGCGCGATGCCGTTCTCATATCCACCAAGACCGCGCTGCCGATGGGCGACGGCCCGCAGGACTGGGGCGCGTCGCGGGCGCGGCTGATCGGCGCGGCCGAGGCGGCGTTGCGACGGCTCGGCACAGACCGGATCGACCTGCTCCAGCTCCACGCTTTCGACGCCTCCACCCCGACCGAGGAGGTGATGGGCACGCTCGACCGGCTGATCGCCGACGGCAAGGTCCGCTATGCAGGGGTCTCCAACTATCCCGGCTGGCAGATCATGAAGGCGCAAGCGCTGGCCGATCGTCTTGGCTGGCCGCGCCTCGTCGCGCATCAGGTCTATTATTCGCTGATCGGCCGCGCCTACGAATGGGATCTCATGCCACTGGCCGCCGATCAGGGCGTCGGCGCGCTGGTCTGGAGCCCGCTCGGCTGGGGGCGGCTGACCGGCAAGATCGGGCGGGGGCGGCCGATCCCGACGGGCAGCCGCCTGCACGAAACCGCCCAGTTCGCGCCACCGGTCGAGGACGAGCATCTCTACCGTGTCGTCGACGCGCTGGAGGCGGTGGCGGCGGAGACGGGCAGGACCGTGCCGCAGGTCGCGATCAACTGGCTGCTGCGACGCCCGACGGTGTCGTCGGTCATCATCGGTGCGCGCGACGAGGCGCAGCTGCGCGACAATCTCGGCGCGGTCGGCTGAGCGCTGACGCCCGAGCAGGTGGCCGCGCTCGATGCGGCGAGCGACGTGCTGCCGCCCTATCCACACACCCCTTACCGGCAGCAGGAGGGTTTCGCCCGCCTCGCGTCGCCGATGGTTTGACGGAGCCACGATCATGAAGTTCAACCTCGGATTGCTCGCATTGGCGGTCGGTGCCTTCGGCATCGGCGTCACCGAATTCGCGCCGATGGGCATGTTGCCGGTGATCGCCAGCGACCTGCAGGTGTCGATCCCCGCCGCCGGGCTGTTGGTCAGCGCCTATGCGATCGGCGTGCTGATCGGCGCGCCGTTGATGACGCTCACCACCGGGCGGATCGACCGGCGGACGCTGCTGATCGCGCTGATGGGCATCTTCACGCTCGGTAATGCGCTGTCGGCGATGGCGGGCGGCTATTGGATGCTGATGGCGGCGCGGGTCGTCACCTCGTTCAATCATGGCGCCTTCTTCGGCGTCGGGTCGGTGGTCGCGGCCAGCCTGGTGCCGCCGGACAAGCGCGCAGGCGCGGTGGCGGCGATGTTCACCGGGCTGACCGTCGCCACGATCGGCGGCGTGCCGGCGGCGACCTGGGTCAGCGAGGCGGTTGGCTGGCGCACCGCCTTTGCCGGGATCGCGGGCGTCGGCGCGATCGCGATGCTGTCGCTCCGCCTCGCGCTGCCACCGCTGCCCGCTGAAGATCGGAAGAGCACACGTCTGAACTCCAGTCACCGTACTAGATCGCGTATGCCGTCTTCTG
>CAJYSA010000016.1 GCA_913777325.1 uncultured Sphingomonas sp.
CTCAACCACGAAGACGTGCTGGCGTCGCTTGCCGACCTGTTCGTCGAACGGGGTCCACCGGCGCATATCAGGTCCGATAATGGCAGCGAGTTCATCGCGACCGCCGTCCAGGAATGGCTGGGCAAGGTCGGTGTGAGGACGCTCTACATTGCGCCGGGCTCACCATGGGAAAACGGCTACAACGAGAGCTTCAACGGCTCTCTGCGTGACGAGCTGCTTAACGGAGAGATCTTCTACAGCCTCGCCGAGGCCAAAGTGCTGATCGAGGCGTGGCGCCGTCACTACAACACCGTTCGGCCGCACAGCAGCCTGGGCTACCGCCCACCGGCCCCGGAAGCGGTGACACCGCCATTGCCGGCTCCCGGTTCCGCTTCGCTCCACCTACGCCCGGCAATGGCGGCGGAGACGACAATGCACTAACTGACAAGCCCGACCACCCGGTGGGGGCTGCTCAGTCCCTCCGCGAACGACAGCTTCCATGCAGAGCGCGATGGAGCCGGGTAGCGCGGCGCTTGCCACCGCGCGCGTTCCCCGGCTGAACCACAATCTTCTCGATGAGCGAACGGATGACCCCTCGGGCGTTCGCGCCGTCATTCGATGCGAAGTGCGCGTCGAGTTCGACGATCACGCGCGCGTACAGGCTCTCACAACGTGCCGGCAGTCGCACGAACTGCGATGACGGGCGTCGCGGCGATGACCTCCTCCAAACGCTGTTCCTCCGCTTCCAATGCGGGAGAGGGGCTCACAAGCCGCAAGTTTACGGAGCCCACGCTCCGATGCGCCTCAATCCGGCATCGTCACCGAAGTATTTGAAGACGGTCCAGCCGGAAAGCGTTGAGATCGATATCCGTCGACCCCCCGGCCAATCGCGCGGCGATGGTGTCACCGATCGCGGCGGCATGTTTGAAGCCATGACCCGAACAGGGAGAGGCGACGAGTAGGCGATCGCTGTCGGGATGGCGATCGATCACGAAGTGAGCGTCGGGCGATTGCGTATAGAGGCACGTGGCCGATCGTGCCGCCGATGCCTGAACCCCGATCAGGCGTGCCGCCAGATGCTCGGCGTGCATGCGCGTCGCTTCATCCGGCCCGGCGATCCGGTCCATCGTATCGGGCGCGACCGCCACCGGAGGCTGTTCGTTGGCGGTCTTGACCGTGCAGCCGCCATCGATCGACGGAAAACCGTAGAAATCCCGGGTGCGGTCGGGATGCGACCAGATGAATACCGGACTGGCCGTCCACGCTCTCGTCAGCGCGGGCGCCGGATCGAGCGGGAACCAATGCATGATCTGGCGCGTGGGCGTGAGCCATGAGGCGAACGGTTCGCCCAGCAGCTCACCAACCCAACTGCCTGCGGCGACCACCGCCTGCGCGGCGAGGATTCGTTCGCCGCTGTCGAGCTCGATGACGACATGGTTCGCCTCGGGATGGATGGCGGCGACGGTTTCGCCCAGGTGACAGGCCGCCCCGGCTGCACGCGCCAACATCACATTGGTGGCGATGCATCGTTCGACGTGGAGATAGCCGCCGCCAGGCTCGAAATATGCCCGGTCGGCACGCCCGACCGCGAATTGCGGAAAGCGCCGCCGGATCGCGTCGGAATCCAGCGTGGCATGTTCGATGTCGAAGCGCTGCGCGGCGGCGATCGTGCGGCTGATGAAGCTCTCCGCGGATGTGCCGCCGCCGTCCGCCAGGACCAGGCACCCCGCCGCGGTCAGCAACTCGCGCCCGGTCCGCCGTTCGAGGTCGCGCCAGATCTCGTGACTCCGGATGGCGAGCGGGACATAGGATAGGCCCTCGCCGATCGCCTGTCGCGTGATGCGGGTTTCGCCATGCGACGATCCCCAGACATGCGGCGGCACGAAGCGGTCGATGCCGACGCAGGCGAGCCCGCGTTCGGCCGCCTGAAGCAGCGTCGCGCTGCCGACGGCGCCGAGGCCGATAACCGCGATATCGAAGACGTCGGGCATGGACGTCAGTAGCTATAGCCGACCGACAGGCCGATCGTGCGCGGGTCGATGACGCTGATCGCCGTGCCGCTGGCGGGGGTGGCGGTGACGCGATACGTGCTGCCAAGCTGGCCACGTTGATCGGTGACGTTGCGCGCAAACAGCGTGAACGCCAAGGGGCCGCTGCGCACACCCGCGCGCAGATCGAGCGTCGCATAGGCGGGGAGGGTGACGCGCGGCACGCCGGCCCGTCCCTGGAATTCGGCGACGCGCCGTCCGTTATAGACCGCGGTGCCACCGACGAACCCGGTGACGTCGCCGGTCAACGCGATGTCCTGATCCGCCGACACCGTTCCCGCCCAGCGTGCGCTATAGGGAAGGCGGTTGCCGGCGTTGCCGAACAATGCCGCGGTCGCCCCGCGCGGCAGATCGCGGGTGAGTGCCGCGTCGGTATAGGCGCCGGTCAGCACCACCGTACCGCCCGCCCAGGGATGAAGGTCGACATTCGCCTCCGCCCCGCGGCTACGTGCCCGGCTGCCGTTGGTGTAGAACAGATAGCCACTGGTCGGATCGTTGCCCGAGAGCTGGATGTTGGTCCAGTCGATCCAGAAGACGCTGACGTCGAACCCGATCCGCCGGTCCGGGGTCAGCCCCTTGAGGCCGACCTCGTAATTCGTCGTCCGATCGCTCGCATACGAGGGCGGCAGGCTTGGCAGATTGGTGTTGGGCCCGCCCGGACGATAGCCCGACGCGACGCGGGCATAGGCGGTCAGATCCTGGCCGATCCGCCAGCGCGGCGACACCAGCCAGGTCGCGGCGGTTTCGCGGAAGCGCTGCACGTTGGCGGTGCTGCCGCCGTTGAGCGGACCGGATAGCGCCTGGCGGTAGACCTGCCGGTTCGATGCCAGCCGTCCGCCGAACTGCACGTCGAACGTCGGCGTGAAGTGCCAGGTAAGCGTGCCGAATGCCGCCAGATCGCGGAAGGTGGAGGGGATGTTGCCGGCGTACAGGTTCGCGCTGTCTGCGCCCGCGACCGCGTCCAGGCTTTGTAACGCAACCGTATCTTCGTTCGTGTAGAAGCCGCCGACCAGCCACTCGATGGTGCCGCCGGGCCGCGACGACAAGCGGACCTCCTGCGTCACCTTGTCCGTATTGATCGTGTTGCGGAGGATGGCGCGGCGTCCGGGATAGCCGAAGCGGGTGAGCACGCCCGAGAACCGGTCGGTGGAATCGGTCGGCGTATTGTAGCGGCTCTCGCCATAGCCGGTGATCGACGTCAGCTCGACACCGCCGATATCCCATGCCACGCGGCCCTGATAAAGCCGGTTGCGGATCACGTAAGGCACGGGCCGCGCCGACAATGGCGCCGCCCAGCGACCGAAGGGTGAGGATCCGTCGGCGGCAAGGAACACCGTCGGGGAGTCGGTTCCCTGCAAATCCTGGCTCAATGCCTGCAAGGTGATTGTGACATCGTCCACCGGTCGCGCGAACAAGGCGATGCGTCCGCCCCACGCGCGCCCACTGTTGGAGTCACGCACCCGCGACAGCGTGTTGTCGATGAAGCCGGGATCCTGGCGGTAGAAGCCGTTCACGCGGATCGCGACCCGATCGTCGACGATCGGCAGGTTCACCGATCCGCGCGCGAAGGCGCCGGTATCGCCGTGCGCGATCGACTGACCGCCGAATTCGAAGGCGGCGCGCGTCCGCGACGGATCGGGCGTGGCGGTGACGTATTTGATCAGCCCGCCCAGATTGTTCGCGCCGTACAATGTTCCCTGCGGTCCGCGAAGCACCTCCACCCGTTCGAGGTTCGACGGATCGAGATCCGGTGTCAGCCGGTCGCCATAGCCGGCGGAGGACGATGATCCGAACGGCGTATCGTCGACGGTCGTCGATACGGTCGGATTGGCGCCGCGACCGGTGGTGATGCCGCGGAGCGCGACCGTGGTGAAGCCACCGCCGCCGGTGTAGCTCAGGCCGGGAACCCGATCGAAATAGTCGCGAAGCTGCGTCAGATTCTGCCGTGTCAGTCCGGCGGCGTCGATCGCGGTCACGGATACCGGCACGTCGATCAGGCGCTCGACGCGCTTTTGCGCGGTGACGACGATGTCGCCCTGCGCGGCGGGGGCACCGGTGGGCTCCGCCCGGTCCGTATCGGCCGATCGATCGGCGACCTGTGCGCACGCGCCGCCACTCGGTCCGGCCAATGCGATGATCGCCCCCAGCACCGCGCTGTTAACCCTGATGTTCCGCATGACTGCCCCCAATCCTGACTAGCGATGACAACGAGCACGATACAGGGGTGTATCGTCAAGTCATACCAATGTAGTCGGGATTAAAGCTCAGCTATCGGCGGGTTTTGGCGCTTGCCATACAGATGTGTATCGTCGCGCTCATGACCGTCACCGGCGCACTCGCTTCGATCCGCGCGCACCCGCTCCGTTTCTGGGCGGACCTCCGGTCGCGTGACTGGGCGGCGATCGCGGTGGCGCTGATCGCGGTGACGTTGCCGGACGTGATGCCGGTGATGGTCGTCGCCCTGCAGCGTCAATTCGGCATCGGTCCGGAAGCGGCGGGTGCGGTGATCTCGGCGAACATGGGCGGCATTCTGGTGGCGACCGTCCTTGCGCCGCCGCTCTTGGTGCGCGCCAGTGAGCGGCTGCTCCTCCATGCCGGCTTGACGGTGATGGTCATGGGCAATGTCGCCACGATCGTCGTCGGCGACTATGGGGTGCTGCTCGGCGTTCGGGCCTTGTCCGGGCTGGGTGAAGGGCTGGCCTGTGCGGTGGCGTACGGGTTGATGGCGCGCTCGGCGCGCCCCGGGGTGTCGGTCAGCCTCTATGCCGCGGGGCAGAATATCATCGCGGCGGGCGGCATGGCGTTGCTGACGCTGATGATCGCGGCGCACGGCCCGTCCATCTTCTACATCGCCGTATCCGTCATCGCGCTGCCGGCGCTGCTGCTGGTGCCGATCGCCGTGCGCGGCGCACCACGCGGATCGGGCAGCGTCGCGCGCACGACCGTGCCGCGACCCGGTGTCGCCCCCCTGGCGGCGATCGCTTTGGTGTTCACGGGCATGGGGCTCAGCTGGACGTTTCTCGAACGGATCGGAAGCGCACACGGCCTCGCCGCCGCTGGTGTCGCCGCGCTGCTGTCGCTGGCGGCATCGGCTGGCATGGTCGGGCCGCTGGTGGCGGCGGTCGCCGCCGACGTGCTTCGCTTGCGACCGGTGCTCGTGGCGGCGGCGGGAGCGGCGCTGATGGCCGCCGTCGGATTGCGCATGGGTGGTGCGACCGTCACGATCGCTGCCGCCTGTCTGCTGCGGTTCACCTGGGCGTTCGTCTATCCCTTTCTGTTCCGGCTGATGGCGGAGCGCGAGCCGAGCGGTCGTGCGGCGACGATCACCCCGCTGGCGACCGCCGCCGCATCGACGGTCGCTCCGTATCTCGGCGGTACGCTGCTCGAACGGTTTGGCATCGACGCGTTGCTCGCCGCCTCCGCCACGTTCGTCATGACGGGGCTTGCGCTGGCGCTATGGATCTCACCACCGGCCGGAGCGCAGGAGCAATGACCGAGGCACCTTGGTCCAGCGATATGGCGTGGCCCACCGGCATGTCGCCGTTCGATCCGTTCGATGCCGCGATCCAGGCGGATCCGTATCGCCATTACGCCTGGCTCCGCGCCCATGCACCGGTCATACGCGCGGGCCGACCCGAGGCGCCGCTGTATGTCGTCAGTCGATACGACGACGTTCTTGCGGGGTTGAAGGACTCGGCGACGTTCGTCTCGACCCCGCCGGGTGGTGAGGTCATCCCGGGTCTGTTGCTGATGCTCGACCCGCCGGCACACGGGCCGCTGCGACAAACGATCAGCCGCGCCTTCGGCCCGCGCGCGGTGAACGCGATCGAGGCGGCGGTGCGGACGTTGGTCGCCACCCGTTGGGACGCGTTCCTGGCGGCCGGCGGGGGCGACGCCGCGGCGGCGTTCGCGACGCCGCTGACGATGGGCGTCATCGCCACCGTCCTCGGCATCACGGTCGCCGATGCCGCGCAGATGCGCGCCTGGACCAATTCCGCCGTGGACTTCATCGCGACGCGGATTCGCGGTGTCGTCAATCCTGATGCCAGCGTCGACAGTTATGCGCGGATGCGCGCGTTCATGGCCGATGCGATGGACCGCGCCGCGCGGGACCGGGCGGCGGGCTGCGGTCGCGACACGGTGATCGATGCGCTGGCGGCGCTGCGCGAAGAAGGGGCATTGACCCCGGATGAGGCGGACGGCTTCGCCTGCCTGCTGTTCATGGCGGGGCACGAAACGACCACCTTGCTGTCGGTCAATTGCCTCGACCAGCTGGCGAGCGATCCGAGCGCGCTTGCCTGGTTGCAGGCGGGGGGCAGCCCGGCGGCCTTTGCCGAGGAAATGGCGCGTTTCCGGCCCTCGGTCCATCGTCTGACCCGCTACGCCGCCCGCGCGACGACCATCGGCGGGTATGACATACCGGCGGGGGCGGCGGTGCGCTTCCTGATCGCCTCCGCGAACCGCGACGCGACGCGCTACGCCGATCCCGAGCGCTTCGACCCCGGACGGCTCGGCGCGGCCCATACGGGGTTCGGCGCCGGGATGCACATCTGCCTGGGATCATGGCTCGCCCGGCTGGAATTACGGTTGATGCTGGAGCGGATCGCGGCGACCACCGCGTCGATCGCGATCGACGGTGCGCGCATCCCGGTGGAGGGCGGCGCGTTCGCGACGAGCGGCCTGACGCGGCTCGATCTCTCGGTCACCCCGCGCCGGATGTGACCCCGCCCAGCGGCCCGGTCAGCGCCCGGATGTACAGCGGGGTCAGCTCCGCGCGTCGGACGTCGTCACGCTGCGCATCCAGCGCATAATAGCCGACCTGATGGTAATAGGTGATGCGGGCACGCACCAACGCCTCATCGGCTTCATAGCCGAAGTCGAGGAACAGCCGGCACAAAGCGGCGATCCGCTGCTCGTCGACCGCATGGACGACCGCGCGCACCCCGGCATCGCTGCGCGCCCATTCGCGTACCGCCGCGTCATAGGCGGAGCTGAACCCCTCTTCCTCCACCCAGAGCCGCGCCAGCCGCGCAAACCGGACGTCCGGCTCGTCGGGGCCGTCCAGCGCCGCCAGCATGGGCGCGGTGTTCGTCTCGCGCCAATCGACGAGCAACGCGTCGAGCAGTTCCGCATGGCTCTTGAACCGCCAGTAGAAGCCGCCGCGCGTGACGCCGCATGCGCGGGCGAGGCGGTCGATCTTCACCGCGTGGATGCCGTCGCGGATCAGCATCGTCCGCGCGGCGTCGATCCATGCCTGCGTGGACAATTTGGCAGCGGGTATGGGCGGCGCGTCGGGCATGCGCCTCTCCAACCCGCTTTCTTGCGTCACCTCAAGCGCATTCCAACCGATCCGCCGCCATCCCGAAGGGGCGCGACGCGGACGTCATCGCCCGTCCGGCTTGGCACCACGGGACCGGTTCGGGAGAAGGGCGACGGGATCGAACCGATCGGTCACGCGTCCGGATGCCGGGATGTGACAGGTTGCTCACGCTCGACCCGCGCGGGGTTTCACGGCAACATCGATGACACGGGATCATCAAGGCAGAGGGAATATCGGTCATGAAGACAGCGATCGTCACCGGCGCGACGTCCGGGATCGGCCGCGCGACGACGAAGGCGCTGGTCGATGCGGGATGGCAGGTGATCGCGACCGGGCGCCGGTCCGACCGGCTGGCAGCGCTGGTCGCGGAACATGGAGACCGGGTGCACGGCGCCGCCTTCGACGTTCGCGACGATGCCGCGCGCGACGCGGCACTCGATGCGTTGCCCGACCGGTTCCGCGGCATCGACCTGCTGGTCAACAACGCCGGTCTCGCGCTCGGCACGGCGCCGGCGCAGCAGGCCGATCTCGCGCAATGGCGTACGATGATCGACACCAACGTCACCGCATTGGTCGCCATCACGCACCGCCTGTTGCCCACGATCATCGCACGCAAGGGCGCGATCGTGAACATCGGGTCGGTGGCCGGCAGCTATCCTTATACGGGCGGCAATGTGTACGGCGGCACCAAGGCGTTCGTGGAGCAATTCTCGCTGAACCTGCGATCGGATCTCCACGGAACGGGCGTTCGCGTCAGCACGATCGAGCCGGGGATGGTGGAAACCGAGTTCACGCTGGTGCGCACAAGCGGCGACCAGAATGCGTCGGACACCC
This sequence comes from uncultured Sphingomonas sp., assembly GCA_913777325.1. Taxonomy (GTDB): domain Bacteria; phylum Pseudomonadota; class Alphaproteobacteria; order Sphingomonadales; family Sphingomonadaceae; genus Sphingomonas. The sequence goes on from CAJYSA010000016.1 coordinate 8,182, forward strand.
TCTACGGCAACGCTGCGCCGATGACCGCCGACGACATCGCGGCCACCATCCTGTGGATCGCGTCGCTGCCCCCGCACCTCAACATCAATCGCCTGGAATTGATGCCGGTGACCCAGTCGTTCGCGGGCTTCCAGGTCTTCCGGGGAGGTTGAGGCCATCTGAGGTTACCGCCCGGCACATCTCCGCCGGCGATCGACCACCGCGATCCGGCGATGGCCGGGCGTCACCCGTCGGGTCGATCGCACGACGGTGCGATTGGCGCCGTCGTGGTCGTCGGTCGACCGGCGCGCGGCGCGAGCGCTTCCCATTCCTGCACCGCCAGGCCGGCATAGCGCCCCGCCGCGCCCGACGCGTCCAAAACGGCGCGCAGGCAGCGGGTGGTAATCGCCCGGAAGCGCACCGTCTGCCACTCATCGGGCGCGGTACCATAGCCGCTCGCCCCTGGCACCGGCCTCCAGCCACGATGCCAGTATTCGAGCCGCCAGCGACGCGGCGGCGTGATCCCCTCGTGCGCCCCCGCGGGATGATCCGACCAGAAGCGGATCCGGCTGGCGTCGAGCGTCACCGGGCGAGGCCAGCGATATTCGATCCATTGTCGCGGCGGGTTGTTCGGTGACCAACTGCCCCACAGGTCGGGGGGCAGCGGCGCGGCCTTCACGATCCCGTCGTTCAGCGCCCTGATCCAATATTGTACCGGGATCGGTGCGTTGGAGGCGGCGGGCTGCGCGGCGGCGGCGATATTGCGGGTCGGCGCCGCGGGCGGCTGCGGGCGGCGCGTGGGAATGACCGGGCGGATCGCGGCAGGGGTGACGCGGTCGTCCCATTCCAGCCGGTCGATCGCCACGCTGCGCCGGAAATGCCCGCCGCCCGCCGCATCGGCGGTGTGATAGACGAGATACCAACGCCCCTTGAATGGCACCGCGCCCGCGTGGCTGGTGGTGGAGCTGACCGGCTTCAACACCGTTCCGCGCCATGTCCACGGCCCGCGCGGCGTCGGCGCGGTGCCGTACGCGATACAGGCGTGATAGATGGCCGGGGTGCACGACGAGTCCCGCCCGGCGTTGTTGCCCGCATAGAGCATGTAGTAGGTGCCGTTCCGCTTCATCAGCCACGGCGCCTCGAAGAAGCCGGTCAGCGATCGGATCGCGAACGGCTCCCCCTTCGGGGTCAGCATGTCGCGTTCCAGCTCGATCCCGCGCAACTGCCCGAACGTTCCCCAATACATATAGACGCGCCCGTCATCGTCGACGAGCACGGTCGGATCGATGTTCTGGATATCGTTGCGCACCGGCACCTGTTGCGACACGATCGGCCCGGCCGGATGCGCATCGCGCCACGGGCCGGTGATCCGGTCCGCCACCGCCACGCCGATCGCGAACCGGTCCTTGGCGCCGCCGTCCCGCTGGAGCACGGGGGCGTAGAGATAGAAACGCCCGTCGATGCCCTTCACGATCTGCCCGGCATAGGCGCGTCCCGGCTCCGCCCAGGCGAACACCGCCTCTGGCCGGGCGATCGCGGGATAGTGCCGCCATTGCCCCGATCCCGGGTCGCGGGTCGACAGCAATTGCCACTCGTTCATGATGAAGTCGTTGACGTTCGCGGGCGCCTCGTCGCGCCCCGCGAGAATCCACAAGGTGTCGCCATCGACGATCGGGGCGGGATCGGTCGAATAATAGCGACCGTCCGCCAGGATCGGATTGCCCGGCGCGGTGACGGGGCGGCCGGTCTGCGCCAGCAGCGCGGCGGGCAGCGTGGCGAGCGCGAACGCAGGAATAATCCGGCTCATCCGGCGATCGATCCCGACATCCACCATGTCCGCCCTCGTTCACCCGATGCGCCGGCCGCCCGCTCGACCGCCCCCCGATCACGCATCGTCACAGCGGCTTGCCGCCTGTCTTGTAGGTCAGTTGCACGAAAAAGCTGCGCCCGACGCCATCGAACCACGAGATGTCGTAATAAGGATAGGCGCCATAGGTGCGATCGTAGATCGGCGCCTGATCGAACAGATTGTTGATGCTGCCGGTCACGCGCATCCGGTCGCCGATGTCATAGCGCGCGGTCAGGTTGGCGATGTAGCTCGGCTTGATGAAGCCATCTTGGTCGTAATTCGGCAGCTTGCCCAGCCGCAGCCCGGTCAGCGTGGTGGAGAAGTCGTGGTAGGTCCACGTCAGGCTCGCGGTGCCTTTCTCACGCGGAATGTCGTAATTGCTGTCGACACGGAATTTGTCGACCACGGGATCGCCGGGATATTGGCGGATATGGTGGTTGAAGACATAGGTATAGCCGGCGGACAGCGCGAACGCGCCGATCGCGGCGGTGGGCAGGCGCAGGTTCGCCGCGACGTCGATCCCGTCGGTCGTCTCCTCCGCGACGTTGATCGGATTGACCGCCACCGACTGGATCTGCCCGGCGAGCGCGCCGCTGGCGTATCGCTGGACGCGGGCCAGCGCATCGACGCAGGTCGGTGAGGACGGATCCGCCCCGCCGCCGGCCCGGCAATCGGATTCGAGACGCAGCAGCGAGTCGATGTTGAGATCCAGAACCTGGTTCTTCATCTTCACGCGGAAGTAATCGACCGACAGGTCGATCCGACGCGACGGTTGCCACACGACCCCGCCGTTGAACGACGTGGAGGTTTCGGGGCGGAGGCGTCGATTGCCCTGTTTCCGCGCGATGATCCCGGTGTCCGAATAGGAGCAATCGCCGATCGTCTCGTCCGGCTCCTCGGTGCGGCACAGATAATAGTCGGTCGCGGAGGGGTGCGTGTTGCCGGGGCCGCGAAACACGTAATTCAGGTCGGGCGCGCGGAAGCCGGTGCCATAGGCGCTGCGCAGGAGCAGCCGCCGCGTGGGACGCAGCTCCCCGCCGACATTATAGGTGAAGCGCCCGAACCCGTTGCCCGCGAATTGGTAACGGTCGTAGCGGCCCGCCGTGCTGACCTGCAGCACCGAGAGCAACGGGACGCGGAACTCATAGCCGACGCCCCAGTGCGTGCGGGTGCCCCGGCCATCCGAATCGACCAGCCCGACATAGTAATTGCCCAGCGCCAGCGGATCGGGGCGCAGGTTATAGCCCTGGTTGCCCGCCTCGGCGGTCGCCGCGAACCCCACCGGACCGGCGGGCAACTGGAACAGGCTCGTCGTATTCACGGTCGCCGCGACATTGTTCGTCCAGGATTTGGGACGATAGACCGAGTCCGCCGTGATCGAGCGATATTCGGCGGGAGTCAGCGGGGTGTAGAGCCGGCGCGGGTCGGCGTTGAAGATCGGATAGCCGCTTTCCGGATCGATGCCCTGTTGCTGGCCCAGGAAGAAGGCGTTCGCCTTGCCGATCACCACCTGGGGGAACGTCACCCGCGACGAATATTCGGCGTGATTGTACGAGGCTTCGAAATTCCAGCGGTTGTCCGCCCCGAACGTGCCGCGCACGCCGGGCGTGATGTTGAAGGTGACGGAGCGGTTGCGCGTTATGCCGGGGCCGAACCCGCCCATCTCCTCCGGCGTGAACTGACGATACCAATTGTCCAGTTGCAGGCCGCTGTCGGTCGCGTCGGGCGACAGGTTCTGGTTGAAGAACGTCCCTTCCTCATTGCCGTCGGGCGACACGTAATACCAGCTCTTCACGTCGCGAAAGAGCTTCAGCGTCGAATGGCTGAACTGCAGGTCGGCGAACAGCTCCAGTCGCTCGTTCAGGTCGTAGCCCAGCGCGCTGTACGCGCTGATCGACTGGCGATCCGACAGCATCGTGCCATAGGCGACCGAGGTGTTGCTGCCGCAGAACTTCCCGTACCGTCGGCGATCAGCATAATAGACCGAACCCTGGTTCAGGTCGGATAGAGCGGCACAGGTCGCCGCACCCGGATCGAGATAATTCTGGTCCTCGTCCGCGCGCAGGAAGGTGCGGCGGGCGATCGGCGTGGCCGTGGTGGGATTGTCGGCGGTCGAATCCTGCCGCCGGCGCTGATATTGCCACAATGGCCGTTGCGACAGATATTCGATGCCCAGCACGCCGTGGAATCCGCCGGTCTGCCAGCCGGTCGTGCCGGTCAGCCGCCACGACGATCCGCCGCCATGCTGGGTGTCGCCGTAGCGCAGATCGATGCGGGTTCCGTCCGGCTTCGCTTTCAGCTGGAAATTGACGACCCCCGCGATCGCATCCGATCCATAGATCGCGGAGGCGCTGCCGCTCAATACCTCGACGCGCTCGATCAGCCCGACCGGGATGTTCGAGATGTCAACGAAGTTGCCGTTGCCCTGAAATGGTAACGGGAAATCCGCGATGCGCCGGCCGTTGACCAGGACGAGCGTATGGTTGGGGCCAAGGCCGCGCAGGTCGACCTGCTGCGCGCCGGGGGTGAAGCTGGCGCCGGAGGCACTCTGCTGGCTTTGCGTCTCGCCGCCGTTCTGCGTGATCCCGCGCAGGACATCGGGCACGCTCTGGAAGCCATTGCGCAGGATGTCGTCGGCGGTGATCACCGTCACAGGCGCCGGCCCCTCGGCCTGGATGCGGGGAATGCGCGAGCCGAGGACCACGATGTCCTTGTTCGCATCGCCGTCCGCAGCGGCGCGATCGTCGATCGCGATCAGCGCATCGGTCGGCCCCTGTTGCGCGCTCGCGCCTTGCGCGATCGCCATCAGGCCGACCCCCGCCAGCCAGGCTGCCGTTTTCCCCCGCATTCGTGTCGCCCCCGCCACCTGAAAGACAGATGTCATAATGGCATCGACTAACAGCAAATTGGAATATAGAAATTGCGCCTTGCGATGCTTTCGCGACATTTTGTGTTGGGGACGGCGATGGTTTGGTGGATCGTAACGGCAGCGGCATGGGTGGCGGCAGGGGTAGGCGGGGTGGCGGTTTCGGCCCAACCCGTCGCAAAACCGGTATCTTCTCCGGGCGGGTTCACCGAATTCGTGACCGGCAATCCGGCGGTGCCGCGACGGGGTGCGACCTCGCAGGGGCTGATGCTGATGGGCGGCGGCGACTGGGACAAGGCCGCCTTCGCGTGGTTCGCGCGCAAGGCGGGCTATGGCCACATCCTGATCCTGCGTGCCTCCGGCGATGGCGAGGGCGGCAAGGAGATGTTCGCCGAGATGCACGGCGTCGCCTCGGTGGCGACGATCCTGTTCACCGATCGCAAGGCGGCGTCTGATCCCCGGGTGCTGTCCGCGATCGCGAAGGCGGACGGCATCTTCATCGCGGGCGGGGATCAGGCGCGCTACGTGCGGTACTGGAAGGATACGCCCGTGGCGCGCGCGCTGGATGCGCATGTGGCGGCGGGCAAGCCGATCGCGGGCACCAGTGCCGGGCTCGCGATCCTGGGCGGCACCGCCTATGGCGCGACGGACGGGGGCAGCATCGATTCCTTCGCCGCGCTGGCCGATCCGCTCGCGCCTGCGGTCACGATGGTCGGCGATTTCCTGCACATGCCGCATTTGGCGCATGTGGTGACCGACACGCATTTCAGCGCGCGCGATCGGCTCGGGCGGCTGATCGCCTTCGTCGCGCGGGCGCGCGCCGCAGGCGATTCCGCCGCCGTCGGGCTGGGCGTGGATGAATCCGGGGCGCTGTGCGTCGATGCGGACGGGCGCGCCACCTATCGCGGGCCGCCGGGCAGCTATGCCTGGCTGGTGCAGCCCGCCGGCACGCCGACGCTGGTCGCGGGCAAGCCGCTCGACTGGCGCGACATCCGGGTCACCGGCATCGCGCCGGGGGAAACGATCGACCTCGATCGCATGACGGTGGCGAAGCCCGCCTTCACCGGCATCGCGCGGGTCGAGGCGGGCCGGCTGATCGGCGCGCCGCTGCCGCCGGGCGGGCGCTGGACGCTGGCGATCCACGGCGGCGCCGGGGTGATTCCGCGCGGCGCGCTGTCCCCGGAGGAGGATCGCGCCTATCGCGTCGGCCTGTCGGCGGCGCTGGCGGCGGGATCGAAGGTGCTGGCCGGCGGCGGCTCCAGCCTCGACGCGGTCGAGGCGGCGGTGGAGGTGCTGGAGGACGATCCGCATTTCAACGCCGGGCGCGGGGCGGTGTTCGATGCCGAGGGGAAGAACCAGCTCGACGCCGCGATCATGGACGGTGCGACGATGCGTGCCGGCGCGGTGGCGGGGGTCGGCACCACCCGCAATCCAGTCGTGCTCGCGCGCGCGGTGATGGAGCACAGCCGCCACGTCCTGCTCACCGGGCCGGGCGCGGACCAATTCGCGCGGGAGCAGGGCATTCCCCAGGTCGATCCCGGCTATTTCCGCACCGAGAAGCGCTGGCAGGAATATCTCGCGTGGAAGCGTGATGCGCAGCACGCCGCCCTCGATCCGACGCATCGTTACGGCACGGTCGGGGCGGTGGCGCGTGACCAGCGCGGGCATCTGGCGGCGGCGACGTCGACCGGCGGGCTGACCGGCAAGCGCTGGGGGCGGATCGGCGACACCCCGATCATCGGCGCGGGCACCTATGCGATCGACGGCGACTGCGCCGTGTCGGCGACCGGCACGGGCGAGTTCTTCATCCGTCAGGCGGCGGGCCGCCAGGTGTGCGACCGGATCGCGTGGAAGAAACAGGACGTCGGCACCGCCGCGCGCGACACGATCGGGGAGATCGGGGAAATCGGCGGCGATGGCGGGCTGATCGCGATGGATGGCGACGGGCACGTCGCCTTCGCGATGAACAGCGAAGGCATGTATCGCGGCATCGCCTCCAGCGAAAAGCCGGCGCGCACCGCCATCTACGCGGACGAGGCGGATGACGGGCGATAGCGCGCGGCGCGATCTCGACGCGCGGCTGTTGGCGCTGCTGCGCGAGGATTCACGCACCCCGGTATCCGAACTGGCGACGCACCTGGGTGTGTCGCGCGCGCTGGTCTATGCCGGGATCGCGCGCATGGAGCAGGACGGCACGATCGCCGGCTATACCGTGCGGCTGGGCGAGGCGCATGACGGCCGCATGGTCCGTGCGCACGTCATGATGACCTCGCGGCCGAAACTGCTGGGCGCGACGCAGGAGGCGCTGGCCGCGATGCCGGCGCTGACCGCGCTCTACGCCATCGCCGGCGAGTATGACCTGATCGCGATGGTCGAGGCGCCGGGGCTGGAACAGCTCAACGACGTCATCGACGCGATCGGGATGATCGAGGGGATCGAGCGCACGACCTCGGCGGTCGTCCTCGCGACGCGACTGCGGCGGTAGCGGCGCCGTTCAGAAGTCCGCCACCTCCACGTCGCGCTGGTCGAAGCGGGCAAGGGAATAGGGGCGCGGGTCGACGATCGGCGGCGCGCCGGTCGCGATATCCGCCAGCAGGTGCCCCGCGCCCGGACCGACGCCGAAGCCGTGTCCGCTGAAGCCCGCCGCCAGGATGAATCCCGGCAGCGCGGGCACCGCGCTCATCGTCGCGACGCCATCGGGCGTGCTGTCGATATAGCCTGCCCATCGGCCGACCACCGGCACCTGCGCCAGCGCCGGGAACAGCCGCGCCGCGCGCTTCAGCGTCTCGCGCAGGGCCGCCGCGTCCGGGGCAGGGTCCAGGATCCGCATCTGCTCCATCGGGGTCGGCTGGTCGAGCCGCCAGCGGCGCACGGTCTCGTGCCCCGCGCGGATCGCCTGCAGCCCGCCCGGCGCCAGGCTCCGCCACCGCTTCAGGAACATGGGCAGGAACTCGCGCTGGAACCGCACGAACTGCGGGGTCGGATCGACGCGCGCGCGCCCGCTGATCGAAAGCGAGTGAACTCCCTCGCCGCGCCGCGTGATCGACACCGCCGCGGTATGCAGCGCGTCGGGCAGCGGCAGCGTGCCGCTGGCCACCGCCATGATCGATTGCCGCACCGCCGCCTGTGGGAAGCGGATGCCGAGCTGGTGGCAGAAGGACGATGCCCAGGCGCCGCCCGACAGGATCGCGATGCGCGTGCGGATCGTGCCCTTCTCGGTCACCACCCCGCTCACCGCCCCGCCGCTCGTCTCGATGCCGCGCGCGGCGCATCCCTGGTGCACGGTGCCGCCGCGTGCCATCACCGCCGCCGCCGCCGCCGGGGCGGCAAGCCCCGGATCGGCGATTCCGTCGCTGGGGGAGAACACGCCGCCGCGCCACGCCCGCCCGGTGAAGGCGGCGCGCGCGCTCGCCTCCGCGCCGTTCAGCATCCGCGTGTCGACGCCCACCGATCGCGCGAAATCGCCCCACCGCGCCCAGCCGGCCAGCTCGGCCTCGCTGTCGCTGAGGTAGAGCAGCCCGCACCGGCGAAAGCCGGTCCGCTCGCCGGTATCGGCTTCGAACTTCTCCCACAGGTCCAGGCTCTTCGTGGAGATCGGCAGCTCGCGCGCGTCGCGGTTCTGCTGGCGGCACCAGCCCCAGTTGCGGCTGGATTGCTCGCCCCCCACCACGCCTTTCTCGACCAGCGCGACCTTCAGCCCGCGCTCGGCGAGGTAATAAGCGGCGAAGCTGCCGATGATACCGGCACCGATCACCACCGCATCGGCCTCGGTCGGAAGGTCGGGAGAACCGGCAAGGAAACGCAGCGGAGCGGGCATGGTCGGATACTTTCGATCGGGGAGCAAAGGTCAGGCGAAGCCGAGGATCGCCTTGGTCTCCAGATATTCCTCAAGGCCGAAGGCGCCATATTCGCGCCCGTTGCCCGAATGGCGATAGCCGCCGAACGGCGCGTGCGGATCCCATTCTGGGTGGTTGAGGTGCACCTGCCCGGTCCGGATCCGCTGTGCGACCGCGCGCGCCTGGTCGAGATCGACGCCCTGCACATGGCCGCCCAACCCGAAGACGGTGTCGTTGGCGATCGCCACCGCCTCGTCGACATCGTCATAGGGGATGATCGCGAGTACCGGGCCGAAAATCTCCTCCTGCGCGATCCGCATGTCGCTGGTCACGCCGGTGAAGATCGTCGGGCGCACGAAATAGCCGCGATGGTGGCCCGGCGGTCGT
>CAJYSA010000017.1 GCA_913777325.1 uncultured Sphingomonas sp.
GCCGATACGGTGGCGGCCATCGTCGCCGGCTCGGGGCTGGTCCCGCCCGAAGCGCGGCGATTGCTGGCGATCGGGCTGGCCAATTACGCGGCGGGGGCGCTGCTGATGCCCTATGCCGCGTTCCGCGACGCCGCGCGCGCGGTGCGCCACGATATCGACCGGCTGTCGCGGCGCTTCGGCGCCAGCTTCGAGCAGGCGTGCCATCGCCTCTCGACGCTGCAACGCCCGGGGGCGGCGGGGATCCCCTTCTATTTCTGTCGCGTCGACATGGCGGGCAACATCACGAAGCGGCATTCGGCGACACGGCTGCAATTCGCGCGCTTCGGCGGCGCCTGCCCGTTGTGGCACGTGCACGAGGCGGCCGCGATCCCCGACCGCATCCTGGTGCAGCACGCCGAGACCCCCGATGGCGTCCGCTATGTCTCGATGGCGAAGGGACTGGTGAAGCCGTCGGGCCGATTCGCGCGCGCGCCGCGTCGCTATGCGGTGGTGCTGGGGTGCGAGGCGGTGCATGCCGCCGATTTCGTCTATGCCGATGCGGTCGACGCGCGCACGCCGACCCCGATCGGGATCAGTTGCCGCCTGTGCCCGCGCAGCGATTGCGACCAGCGCGCCTTTCCGCCCACCGATCGCGCGATCGCGGTCGAAGGCGACGTGCGCGGCGTGGTGCCGTACCGCGTCACCTGAAACGGCAAACCGCCCCGATACTTAACCTGATCTAAAGCAGCGCCTGGCAACAACCCCGATCACCATGCGAACATGAACGAAGGCTGCGGCGATGAAGAACCTGGCGATCGGACGCAAATTACTGCTGGCATTCGGCATGCTCGCCCTGGCGTTGCTGGCGATGGCGGGCATGTCGTTATGGACGCAAAGCCGGTTGAACCACGCCACCGAAGTCCTGGGCAAGGAACGCCGCGAGAAGCTGATGGCGATTTCGGCAGTCGCGGTGGCGACGTCCGACTATCGCATCGCGGAGGCGACGACGATTCTTTCCGTCGAACCCGAAGCCATCCGCGAGGCCGAAGCGATGGCGGACGATCGGCTGCGCGTGCTCGACAAGAGCTTCGCCTTCCTCGATAAAACCCTGACCAATCCCGCCGCGCGCGAGGCGTTCACGACGTTCCGTGGGCAGTGGCGTCAGTTCATGGCAATGTCGGTGACTACTCGTCGCCTGGGTGTGGAGAATCGCAACGCCGAAGCGACGCAGAGCTTCCGCGCAAGCGCCCCGATCTTCAATCGCGCCAACGACACCGCCAGCAAGATGCAGACCATCCAGGCCGAGCTGATGAGCAAGGAGATGGGTGAGGCCACCGCGCTGTACGGCCGGTCGCGGATCATCACGGCGGGCGTGTTGCTGGCCGCGCTGGCGCTGGCCGCGCTGCTGCTGACCTCGCTGATCCGGGGCATCGCCAACCCGATCAAGGCGATGACCAGCGCGTTGCAGCGGCTCGCGGGCGGTGACCTGAGTGCGCAGGTCGCGGTCGACGAGCGCGCCGACGAGGTCGGGCAGCTCGCCAAGGTGCTGGTGCAGTTCCGCGACCAGCTGGCCGCCGCCGAGCGCGCCAAGCAGGAGCAGACCGCGCTGATCGTCGACAGCGTCGGGCGCGGGCTGCACGCGCTGGCGCAGGGCGACTTGACCGCGCGGATCGATGCCGATCTGACCGGGCCGTTCGCCAAGCTGAAAAGCGACTTCAACGACGCGATGGCCGCGGTGTCCTCCGCGATGGCGGCGATCACGACCAGCGCGACCGGGATCACCAACGGTGCCAGCGATATCCGCCAGGCGTCGGACGACCTGTCGCAGCGCACCGAGCAGCAGGCCGCCTCGCTGGAGGAAACCGCCGCCGCGATGCACGAGATCACGACGACGGTGCGCGAAACCGCCGAGACCGCGACGCGCGCCGATACGGTGGTGATCGAGACGCGACGCGACGCCGAGGCATCGGGCGACGTGGTGCGCCGCGCGGTGGAGGCGATGAACGGGATCGAGCGCGCCTCGAACGAGATCAGCGAGATCATCGCGGTGATCGACGGCATCGCGTTCCAGACGAACCTGCTGGCGCTGAACGCGGGCGTCGAGGCGGCGCGCGCGGGCGATGCGGGCAAGGGCTTCGCGGTGGTCGCCAGCGAAGTGCGTGCGCTGGCGCAGCGCTCCGCCGACGCGGCCAAGGATGTGAAGGCGAAGATCACCGCCTCCACCCAGCAGGTCGACATGGGCGTCGAGTTGGTCGGCGAGGCGGGTGCCGCCTTGCAGCGGATCACCGGGCGCATCGGTGAGATCAGCACGCTGGTGGGATCGATCGCGGCCGCCGCCGAGCAGCAGGCGACCGGGCTTCAGCAGGTCAATACCGCCGTGTCGGAGATGGACGGCGTGACGCAGCAGAACGCCGCGATGGTCGAGGAGGCAACCGCCGCCGCGCGCAGCCTGGCGCAGGAGACCGACGTGATGACGCGCGAGATGGGCCGCTTCCGGCTCGACGCGCGCGCGACGCGCGCCGCCCCGGCTGCGCCCAGCCTGCCTGTGCACCAGATGCAGGCCCGCGCCGCGCAGGCCGGCGCCCGGATCGCGGCCAGCGCCCGCGCCAGCCGCGGGTCGGCAGTGGTGGCGGTGCAGGAGGATTGGTCGGAGTTCTAAGCGGCTCCGTTACGCCGCCACCTATCCACCGTTCGTCCTGAGCCTGTCGAAGGACGTGCCTCGATGCACGTGCTTCGACAAGCTCAGCACGAACGGTTGAGGTGGACCGTCCCGACGAGCGCTACGCTGCTACTTCCGCTCCCACGCCTTCGCGCCGCCGATCCAGGTTTCCAGTACCTTGGTCTGGCGCAGGTCGGCGGGGCTCGCGGTCATCGGATCGCGGTCGAGCAACAGGAAGTCGGCGCGCTGCCCGGGCGCCAGCGTGCCGAACTTCTGCTCGGCGAACCCGGCGTAGCTGGCGCCACCGGTATAGGCCCACCACGCCTGCTCGCGCGACACCGCCTGTTCGGGGTGCCAGCCGCCCACCGGCTGCCCATCGGCATCGGTACGCGTGAACGCCGCCGCCCAGCCCGCCCATGGATCGGGCCGCTCGACCGGCGCGTCGGACCCGAAGGCCAAAGTCGCGCCGTCGTCGAGCAGCGTCTTCCACGCATAGGCCCCCGCCAGCCGCGCCGGCCCCAGCCGCGCCTCCGCCATCAGGCGGTCGCTGGTCTGGTGTGTCGGCTGCATTGAGGCGACGATGCGGTATTTGCCGAACGCCGCCATGTCGACGGGATCGACGATCTGCGCATGTTCGATCCGCCAGCGGCGGTCGCCCTTGTACGTCTCCGACAATTCGGCGATCGCATCCAGCACCTGCTTGTCGGCACGGTCGCCGATCGCATGGACCGCGACCTGATAGCCGTCCATCGCCGCGCGACTCATCGTGTTCTGCAACTGGTCGTCGGTCAGGAAGCCCAGCCCGCGCTGCCCCGGCGCATCGGCATAATCCGCCTTCAGCCACGCGCCGCGCGACCCCAGCGCCCCATCGGCATAGAGCTTCACACCCTCCAGCCGCAGGCGGTCGTCGTACAGCCACGGCGTCGGCCCGGTGCCGCCGATCGCGACCGTGTTGTCGATACCCAGGCCGTAAGACATGATGCGGACGCGCAGCGCGTTGATGTCGCCCATCCGGCGATAGGTCATCCAGTCGTCGATGCTGGTGCCCATGTCGGCGATCGCGGTGACGCCGTAGCCGAGCAGGATCTGCTGCGCCTTCAGGAAGGCGGCGGTGCGGTCCTTCGCGCTGACCTTCGGCACGACGCGCTCGACCAGTTCGGTCGCGCGATCGACGAGCACGCCCAGCGGCTTTTCGACGCGCCCGCCCGCCGGGGCGGCGGTGGCGGCGGTGACGCCGGCCAGCTTCAGCGCGGCGCTGTTCGCCCACCCGGCATGGCCATCGGCGCGCGCCAGCCATACCGGGCGGTCGCCGACCACCGCGTCCAGATCGGCGGCGGTCGGGAAGCGTCCCAGCTTCCACACTTCCTGGTTCCAGCCGCGCCCGATGATCCACTGCCGGTCCGGGTTGGCCTTCGCATAGGCGGCGATCTTCGCTTTCGCCTCGTCCAGCGAGCGCGTGTCGGACAGGTCGAGCGACAGCGCCGCCAGCCCCAGCTCGATCACATGCCCGTGCGCGTCGATCATGCCGGGCACCAGCACGCGCCCCTTCATGTCGGCGCGCCAGTCATATCGCGGGCCGGGGTTCTTCTTGGTGCGCTTCGGCGGTTCCTCGTCGGGGGCGATCAGCCGCACGACCTTGCCCTGCGCGTCGATCACCATCGCCTTGAAGCGGACGACCTGCCGGTCGCGGTTCAGCGTCAGGCCGTTGACGTTGTCGATCAACGCGTCGGCGCCGGCGGCGGCGGTGACGGAAAGGCCGGCAAGCGCGCCCAGCACGGCGGTCAGATGGCGTCGGTTCATGTCCGCTGCCATATGGCGGCCACGGGCTTTTGGCGAGGGATGTCATGCGGCTGATCGTGGGGAGTATCATGCTGGCGCTGGCGATGCCGGTCGCGGCGCAGACGGTGGTGACGCAGAAGAGCGCCACCCTCGATTTCGCGTACCGCTATCCCGCCGCCGCCGCGCGGATCGCGCCGTTGCGGCGCTGGCTGGAGCAGGACCGCGCGGCGTTGCGCACGCGCGCGGCGCGGATGGCCGCCGCCGACCGGCGCGAGGCGGCGAAGAGCGCCTACCCCTTCCACCAGCATGACGCCGCGCGCGAGTGGAAGGTCGTCACGGAGACGCCACGGCTGCTCAGCCTGTCGGGCGAGACCTATAGCTTCACCGGCGGTGCACACGGCAGCACCGTGCTGGAGTCGCTGGTGTGGGACAAGGCGCATGCGCGGCGCGTCGATCCGCGCGCGATGTTCGAATCGCCAGCGGCGCTGCAACGCGTGCTGGGCGCGGGATGGTGCGACTGGCTGAAACGCGAGCGGCGACGCCGGCTGGGCAGCGACGTCGGCAGCGACGATATCTTCCCCTGCCCGCCGATCGCCGACCTGACGATCCTGCCCGGCTCGACCGACCGCCGCGCGATCGATCGCATCGGGCTGGTCGCCGGGCAATATGTCGCCGGCTCCTATGCCGAGGGGATGTACGAGATGACGGTGCCCGTCACCCCCGCGCTGCTGGCGATCGTCAGGCCTGAATGGCGGCCCGCGTTCGCGGTCGGCGGCACATGACGTTCGTCGTCGCGCGCACCGGGGCGGCCATGCGGGCGGCCGCCGGGTCAGTGCCGCCCCGCCGCCAGCGACGACAGCGCCCGGGTGTTCCTTTCGCGGCGGCGTTCCGCTACGTCCGCGCGCATGGCCACCCAGCTCGCAACACCGCCCGCCCTGCCCGTGTCGATCGATGACGTTCGCGCCGCGCAGATTCGGATCGGTGACGCGGTGGTGCGCACCCCGACGCTGATCAGCCAGACGCTGTCCGCGCTGACCGGCGCGACCGTGTATCTGAAGTTCGAGAACCTGCAATTCACCGCCGCGTACAAGGAACGCGGCGCGCTCAACACACTGCTGCAATTGTCGGACGCGGCGCGCGCGCAGGGCGTGATCGCGGCATCGGCGGGCAATCACGCGCAAGGGCTCGCCTATCACGGCAACCGGCTGGGCGTGCCCGTCACGATCGTGATGCCGCGCAACACGCCGGTGGTGAAGGTGGTGCAGACGCAGGGGCACGGCGCGACCGTGATCCTGGAAGGCGACACGTTCGACGCCGCTTATGCGCACGCGCGCGTGCTGGAGGCGGAGCGCGGCTTCACCTTCGTCCACCCGTTCGACGATCCCCGGATCATCGCGGGGCAAGGCACCGTCGCGCTGGAGATGCTGGAGGAACATCCCGACATCGACCTGCTGGTGGTGCCGATCGGCGGGGGCGGGCTGATCTCCGGCATGGCCACCGTCGCGCGCGCGGCCGATCGCCCGATCGAGGTCGTCGGCGTCGAGGCGGAGCTGTACCCGTCGATGTACAATCGCATCAACGGCACCGACCTGCCGTGCGCGGGCGACACGCTGGCCGAGGGCATCGCGGTGAAGGAGCCGGGCGGGATCACCGCGCGGATGGTGTCGCAACTGGTCGACGACATCGTGCTCGTCTCCGAACGGTCGCTCGAGGAGGCGCTCAGCCTGCTGCTTCAGATCGAGAAGACCGTGGTGGAGGGCGCGGGCGCCGCCGGGCTGGCGGCGTTGCTCGCGCATCCCGAACGATTCCGCGGCCGCACCGTGGGCGTCGTGCTGTGCGGCGGCAACATCGACACCCGGCTGCTCGCCAACGTGCTGCTGCGCGACCTGGCGCGATCGGGCCGGCTGGCGCGGCTGCGGCTGCGGCTGCAGGATCAGCCGGGCGCGCTCTACAACGTGATGCGCGTGTTCGATCAGGAGCGCGTGAACATCATCGAAATCTACCACCAGCGCGTCTTCACCACGCTGCCCGCGAAGGGGCTGATCACCGATATCGAGTGCGAGGCGCGCGACCGCGCGCATCTCGACCGGTTGATGGCCGGGCTGCGCGAGGCGGGGTATGAGGTGAGCCCGGTGGAACTGGCCTGACCCGGGACGGAAGGGCGATGGTAAACCGGCTTTTCACCGGACCCATGACATCTCATATGAAGCCTTTCGCGGTTATGGGGCGGGGAATGGGCGGCAACAGAAAGGGACGGCACGCATGACGGCACCGTTCCGGTTCCCGCGCTTCTTCGTCACCAGCCCGCAGCCGTGCCCGTATCTGCCCGGACGGCAGGAGCGGAAGGTGTTCACCGAGCTGTCCGGCCCGAACGCCACCGAGCTGAACGACGCGCTGGGCCGGATCGGCTTCCGCCGCAGCCAGTCGGTCGCCTATCGCCCGAGCTGCGCCGGCTGCGCGGCCTGTGTGTCGGTGCGGGTGCGGACGCGCGAGTTCGAACCGAACGCGACGCAGCGCAAGCTGATGCGCCGCCACGCCGACCTGGACGTCGCCGCGTGCCGCCCCTGGGCGACCGACGAGCAATATACGCTGATGCGGCGCTATCTGTCGGCGCGCCACCCCGGCGGCGGCATGGCCGCGATGGACGAGGGCGACTTCTCCGACATGATCGAGCATTCGCCGGTCAATTCGGTGGTGGTCGAATATCGCGAGCCGTCGGAGGGGACGCGGCCCGGGCGGGTGATCGGATGCTGCCTGACCGATCGCCAGGCCGACGGGCTGTCGATGGTCTACAGCTTCTTCGACCCCGATCAGGATACGCGCCCGGCGCTCGGCAATTTCATCATCCTCGACCATATCGCCCGCGCGCGCGCGGCGGGGCTGCCGTATGTCTACCTGGGCTATTGGGTCAGCGGATCGCGACGCATGGCGTACAAGACCCGGTATCGCCCGATCGAGATGCTCGGCCCGAACGGCTGGGTGCTGATGCCCGAGGATGAGGTGGCGACCGCCCCGGTCGGGGCGTAGCCGCGCGCCTCAGCCCCCCGTGCCGGACCGCGCGACGCCGATCACGCGGTTTCCAGCACCCGCTCCTCACATGCGGCGCGGATCTCTTCGGCCAGCGCGTCGACACGTGCCGGGTCGGCATCCCAGGCGAACATGAAGCGCGCGCCGCCGCCGATGAAGGTATAGAAGCGCCAGCCGCGCTCACGCAGCGTATCGAGCACCGCGTCGGGCGCGATCAGGAACACCGAATTCGCCTGCACCGGGAACAGCAGCCGCACGCCGGGCAGATCGGCGACGCGCGCCGCCAGCCGCGCGGCGCAGGCATTGCCATGCTCGGCATTGCGCAGCCACGCGCCGCTGTCGATCAGCCCGACCCACGGCGCCGACAGGAAGCGCATCTTCGAGGCGAGCTGCCCCGCCTGCTTGCACCGGTAATCGAAATCCTCCGCGAGCGCGCGGTCGAAGAAGATCACCGCCTCGCCCACCATCAGCCCGTTCTTGGTGCCGCCGAAGCACAGCACGTCGACGCCGGCCTGCCAAGTGATCGCGGCGGGGGTGCAGTCCAGCGCGGCACAGGCATGGGCGAAGCGCGCGCCGTCCATGTGCAGCTTCAGCCCCAGTTCGCGGCACGTCGCCGAGATCGCGCGCACCTCGGCGATCGAATAGACCTGACCGGTCTCGGTCGGCTGGGTGATGGTCACCACGCGCGGCTTGGGAAAGTGGATGTCGGACCGGCTGCCCGCCAGCGCGCGGATCGCCTCCGGCGTCAGCTTGCCGTCGGTCGAGGGTGCCAGCAGCAGCTTCGAGCCGTTGGAGAAGAATTCCGGCGCGCCGCATTCGTCGGTCTCGACATGCGCCGCCGACGAACAGATCACGCTGTGATACGACTGGCACAAGGCGGCGAGCGCCAGCGAATTGGCCGCGGTGCCGTTGAAGACGAAGAACACCTCGCAATCGCTGTCGAACAATGTGCGAAAGCGATCGGCGGCGCGCGCGGTCCATGCGTCGTCGCCGTACGCCACCGCCGATCCGGCATTGGCGTCGAGCATCGCGGCCAGCGCCTCGGGGCAGGCCCCGGCATAATTGTCGCTGGCGAATTGTTGCGGCTGCTCGGTCACGGGTCGATCCTGTCTGCTCGGTTCGGGCATCAAGGATCGGATCGATATGCGGCGCATGGTCCCGTTGGTTGCCGGTCCGGCCACATCCCCCCGTTGCCGGAGGCGCCACCTTGCCCGGGAGCAGGTTGGCGTCGAACATGCGTTCGACTCTTGATGCTGGCCGGCGCGCTACCCGCCGCGCCGCGCGCGGTCAAGCCTGGCCGCTGACCTGCACTTCGACATCCAGGCATTCGCGCCCCTCGCCCAGCCGCGACCCCGCGACCGGGGAACAGCCCGCCGCGTCGAGCGCGACAGCGACGCGCACGTGCCGCTCCTCGGGACACAGGCCCAGCGTGGGATCGAACCCGATCCAGCCGAGCCCGTCGATCCAGGCATCCGCCCAGCCGTGCGGCGTGGCGCGGTCACCCGACAGCATGTCGCAATAGCCGGTGACGTAGCGCGCCGGAAAGCCGGCGGCGCGCGCGGCGGCGACGAACATCTGTCCCAGATCGCGCGCGGTGGCGGTGTCGCGCGCGAACGCGGCGGTGACGGTCAGCCCCGGCTCCGGGCGGGTGTCGACGATTGCGAAGCGGTCGTGGAGCGCGGCGTTGAGCGCATGGAGCGCGGCGATCGGCGTGCGATCGGCGGTGACGGTGCGCGCGAACGTCGCCAGCGCCGCCTCGGCCTGGGTAGTCGGCGTGCTGCGCAGATACAGCGCGGCGGGCAACGGCTCGAACGTGCCGTGCAGCACCCCGTTCGACGAGCTGGTCACCACCTCGCCCACGACGCTGATCTCGATCCCCGACACCGGCCCCTCGGCATAGAGCATCGTCGTGATGTTGCCGAAGCCGTCGCGATGCTCGCGCAGCCGCGCGTCGCAATCGATCGCGATGTTCCAGGTCGCCACCGTCTGATCATGGGTGTTGCGGGGCGTGAGCCGCAGCAATTGCACCACGCGCGCCTGTGGTGCGGTGAAGCGATAGGTGGTGCGGTGGTCGATCGTCAGGCGCATCAGTGGAACTTGAACTGACGCCCGATCGCGTCGTGCAATTGCGCGTTTTCGACGATCAGCGCGCGCAGATGCTGGTGCAGCCCGGCGGCGATAACGTCGCCGGTGCGGGTGCGCGCGACGCGCGCCTGCCGCGTGCGTGCCATCCGATCGGCCTCGCCCTGCGTGCCGCTGGCGCGGGCCAGCGCGGTCAGCGCCGCCACCGTCTCCTCGGTCGAGGCGGCGAGGCTGCGCGGCAGCTCGGCGCGGCTGAGCAACAGGTCGATGACGTTGGTGGGGTTCAGCCCGTCGCTGTAGAGCCAGCGGAAGGCGGTGACCGCCGACACGGTCTGAAGGATCGTCGTCCATTGATCGCGGTCGACGGTGCCGCCGACGCGCTCGCCCTCCGGTAGCAGGATGTGATATTTCACGTCGAGCAGCCGCGCGGTGTTGTCGGTGCGCTCCACCGCCTGCCCCAGCCGGATGAACGAGGTCGTCTGGTTGCGCAGCATCCGGTGGACCGCGCCTTCGAACCCGCGCGTCTCGGCCTTCACCGCGTCGACCACCGCCAGCGTCGCGGTGGGATCGTAGCGCGCGGGGCGCTGGTCGAACAGCAACCAGGCGGTGTTGATCGCCTGCCACGCCTCGCGGCTGAGCGCGGTCCGTACCGCGCGCGCATTGTCGCGCGCCATCGCGAGGCAGCGCAGGATCGAACCGGGGTGCGCGGCGCTGCCGAGCAGGAAGTGCGCCACCTGCTCACGGGTCAGCGCATGCCTGCCGGCGGCGAACGCCTCGGCGGTTTCGCTTACGGCCAGCGCGGTGCGCCACGCGTCCTCGCCCGCCGGACGCGTCGACAGCACGTCGAGGCGCAACGTCGCCTCGACGAGGCGGGCGACGAAATCGGCACGCTCGACATAACGGCCCAGCCAGTAGAGCGACGCGGCCGTGCGGCTGAGCATCAGCGTGCCCCCCCGCCCAGCGTCTGGGTCATGCTGCCCATCGTCTGCGTCATGCCGCGCGTTTCGTCCATCAGCACGAAACTGTCCTTGGTGCCGCCGCCCTGCGACGAATTGACCACCAGCGATCCCTCGCGCAGCGCGACGCGGGTCAGCCCGCCGGGCACCACCTGCACCCCCTTGGCACCGCTCAGCACGAACGGGCGGAAATCGACGTGGCGCGGGGCGACGCCCTGTTCGACCAGCGTGGGGACGGTCGACAGCGCCAGCGTCGGCTGCGCGATATAGCGTTCGGGCTGCGCGATCAGCGCGGCGCGGAACCGCTCGATCTCCGCCGACGAGGCGGTGGGGCCGACCAGCATCCCGTAACCGCCCGATCCGTCGACCAGCTTCACCACCAGCTCGCCGAGATGGTCGAGGACATAGGCCAGCGCCGCCGGCTCGCGGCAGCGATAGGTCTCGACATTGGGAAGCCGCGCGGGTGCGCCCGAATAATATTTCACGATCTCCGGCATGTAGCTGTAGATCGCCTTGTCGTCGGCGATGCCGTTGCCCGGTGCGTTGATGATGGCAACGTTGCCGGCGGCATAGGCCGCGATCAGACCCGGGACGCCGAGCATCGAATCGGGACGGAAGACGAGCGGATCGAGGAAATCGTCGTCGACGCGGCGATAGATCACGTCGACGCGCACCCGCCCGTCGATCGTGCGCATGTAGACCACGTCATCGTCGACCACGAGGTCGGCGGCCTCGACCAGCTCGATCCCCATCGAATCGGCAAGGAAACTGTGTTCGTAATAGGCCGAATTGTAATGCCCCGGCGTCAGCACGACGCACGTCGGGCGCCCGCCGCAGCCGCGCGGCGCGACCGAGCGCATCGTCTCCAGCAGCAGGTCGGGATAGCTGTCGACGGCGGCGACGCGGAACTTCGCGAACAGCTCCGGGCAGAGCCGCACCATCGCCTCGCGATTCTCCAGCATGTAGCTGACGCCGGAGGGGGTGCGGGCATTGTCCTCCAGCACGAAGAAATCGTCCGGGCCGGTGCGCACCAGATCGATGCCGCAGATGTGCGCCCACACGTCGTGCGGCGGGCGGATGCCGGCGATTTCCGGGCGAAACTGCGCATTGCCCAGGATCAGGTCGGCGGGCAGCACGCCGTCGCGCAGGATCTTCTGCTCGCCATAGATATCAACGAGGAAGGCGTTGATCGCCTCCACGCGCTGGATCAGCCCCTCGGACAGGCGCGCCCATTCGTCGGCCAGGAACACGCGCGGCACGATGTCGAACGGGATGATCCGCTCGCTCGCCTCGCTTTCGCCGTATACCGCGAAGGTGATGCCGAGCTGGCGGAAGGTCGTCTCGGCGGATTGTTGTCGGCGCCGCAATTCGCCGTCGGGCGTGTCGGCGAGCCAGCGGCACAACTCGCGCAATTCCGGACGGGCGCCGTCCACGCCCGCTGCCCCCATGATCTCGTCAAACGCCGCTATCCCCATTTGCCCCCTGCAACGCCCGAGTATCGGTTTGGTCGCATGCTGAGCGAGATCAGGGAGCCGCGCAACCGCTTATTGCAGTGCAGCGATCATCGCAGCGCGGTGAGCGTCGCGGGGGTCAGCACCTGCGGCAGGACGCGCGGCGCCGGGGCGGCGGCGGCATACCAGAGGTACAGCGGCACGCCGGCGCGATTGTGCTGCGCGATGAAGCGGCCCAGCGCCGGATCGCCGTCGGTCCAGTCGCCCACCAGCACCGTCACCTTGTGCCGCGCGAAGGCGTCGGCCACCGCCTGCGTCTCGATCGCGGCCTTTTCGTTGACCTTGCAGGTCAGGCACCAGTCGGCGGTGAAATAGGCGAAGACCGGACGTCCCTGCGCGCGCAACGCGGCGAGCCGCTGTTCGGAGAACGGCTCCGCGCCCGGCAGCGCGGCGACGGCGGCGCGCGCGGCCTGCGGACGGATCGTGGCGACCCCCGCCCCCGCGACCAGCAGCGCGACCAGCGCCGGTGCCCAGCTCGCCCGCGCGCCCTGCGCCTGCCGCCGTCCGGTCCACCACAGGCCCAGCCCCGCCAGCAGCATCGCGGCGAGCGCCAGCGTCATGCCGTCCACCCCCGCCTGTCGCCCGAGCACCCAGGCCAGCGCCAGCACGGTGGCGAACATCGGCACCGACAGGATGTGGCGCAGCCGCACCATCCATGCCCCCGGCTTCGGCAGCCGCCGGCGCAGCGCGGGGACGAACCCGATCAGCAGGAAGGGCAAAGCGATCCCCAGCCCCAGCCCCGCGAAGACCAGCAGCGCGGCGACGGCGGGCAGCACCAGCGCCGCGCCCAGCGCCGCGCCCATGAACGGCCCGGTGCACGGGGTGGCGACGAAGGCGGCGAGCGCGCCGGTCATGAACGCGCCGCTCGCCCCGCCACGCCCGGCGAAACGCGGCGTCGGCAGCTCGAACAATCCGGCCAGATTCAGCGCGATCGCCGCGACCAGCAGCAGCAACACGCCGACGACACGCGGATCCTGCAACTGAAACGCCCAGCCCGCGCTCGCCCCGCCCGCGCGCAGCGCCAGCAACGTGCCGCCCAGCGCGAGGCACACCAGCACCACCCCGGCGGTATAGGCCAGCGCCTCGATCCGCGCATGATGCTCGCTCTCGCCCGAGCGGGCGAGGCCGAGCGCCTTCAGGCTCAGGATCGGGAAGACGCACGGCATGACGTTGAGCAACAGCCCGCCGAGCAGCGCCCCGCCGAACGCCGCCAGTGCCACGCCCCAGTCGAGCGCCATCGCCGATGCGGGGGGCGCGACCGTGCCCGGCTGCGCGTCGAGCGACAGCGCCGTACCGTCGCCCAGCGTCAGCACGCCAGACAGCGCGCCCGGTTGCGGGGTGGCGGCGGCCTTCGTCTCGATCACCAGCCGTTCGCCGTCGCGCGTCACCGTCTGCGGCGCCGGATAGTCGGTGGCGCCGCCGCGCGTCGGATAGAACCATGCCTTCCCCAGCGGCGCCTCCGCCGGATAGGGCACCGCCAGGCGGAAGCGCCCGGCGTCGACCTGCCAGGTCGCCTTGCTGCCCAGCGGGCGCGGCAGCGCACGGCGCCACGCGTCGAACTGCGCACGGCGCGCCGCATTGACCGCGCCGTCGCCGATCGTCAGCCGCGTCGCCAGCTCCTGCGACTCGGGGACGCAGATCGCCTCGGTACAGACGAGATAGTCGAGCTTCACGCGGATCGGCAGCACGCTGCCCGCCGCCATCCCCTTGGGCACTGACAGCGTCGTCAGCATCGTCCACGGCCGTTCGTAGACGTGGTTCATCAGCCCCGCGATCACCAACCGCCCCGGCGCGGGATAGTCGAGCGCACCGGCGGTGACCCCGGCGGGCAGCGTCCAGGTCGCGCGCGTCGCGACCCCCGCGTCGCCGGGGTTCAGCCAATAGCCGTGCCAGCCCGCATCGGGCACCGCATGGATCGCCAGCGCGACGGTGCCGCCCGGCGCGGGCCGGTCGCTTTCGGCCACCAGCGTCATCGCGACATGCCGCGCCTGCGCGCTCGCCGATGCGGGTAGCAACAGCGACACGGCTGTCATCAGAGTGAAAAGCGCCGCGCGCACTGCTTGCCTGACCATCGGAGCGGGACCATAGCCGCTTCGCTCCCCCGTTGCATCAAGGTTGCCCGATGAAAGCGCTGTTCGCCGCCACCCTGCTCGCCACCGCCGCCCTCGTCGCGCCCGTCGCGGCGCAGCAGCCGCCGGCACCGGCTCCCGCCGCCCCCGCTCCCGCTCCCACGATGCCGACGACCAAACCGAAGCTGATCGTCGCGATCTCGGTCGATCAGTTCGCCGCCGACCTGTTCGCGCAATATCGCAACCATTACACCGACGGGATGGCTCGGTTGCAGCAGGGCGTCGTCTTCCCGTCAGGCTATCAGAGCCATGCCGCGACCGAGACGTGTCCGGGCCATTCGACGATCCTGACCGGGATGCGCCCCGCGCGCACCGGGATCATCGCCAATAGCTGGATCGACCAGCGCGCCGGGCGGACCGACAAGATGGTCTATTGCGCCGAGGACGAACGCGCGCCTGGCAGCGACCACGACAAATACCAGCCGTCGGATTTCCACCTGCGCGTCGACACGCTGGGCGACATGATGAAGCGCGCCGATCCGCGCACCCGCGTCGTCTCGGTGGCGGGCAAGGACCGCGCCGCGATCATGATGGGCGGGCACCATACCGACCAGATGTGGTTCTGGGCGAACGACCATTTCGTCACGCTGCCGTCGCGCAGCACCGCGCCGGTGCCGGCGGTGGTGACGCGCGCCAACGATGCGGTCGGCAAGCTGCTCGCGGCGCCGCAGGCCGCGCTGCCGCTGCCGGGCTATTGCAAGGGGCTGGCGCGCCCGATCACGGTCGGCACGCAGACGATCGGCGCGGGCCAATTCCAGCGCGCCGGCGGGGACACCAAGTCGTTCCGCGCCTCGCCCGCGCTCGACGGCGCGGTCTTCGCGCTGGCGGCGGGGATGATCCAGGACATGAAGCTGGGCCAAGGCCCGGGCACCGACCTGATCGCGATCGGCGCCTCGGCCACCGATTACGTCGGCCACGCGCTGGGCACGCAGGGGTCGGAGATGTGCATCCAGATGCAGCAGCTCGACCAGACGATCGGCGCGTTCCTGGCGCAGCTCGACGCCTGGGGCATCGATTACGAGGTGATGCTGACCGCCGATCACGGCGCGCACGACATGACCGAGCGCCAGCAGCAGCGCGCGATGCCGATGGAGGAGCACGCCGCCGCCAGCAACAACGCCAAGCTGGTCGGCGAGGCGATCGGCAAGGCGATGGGCATCCCCGGCCCGGTGCTGCTCGGCGCCGAGGGCAATGTCTATATCGCGGATTCGGTGCCGCAGGCGAAGCGCGCGGCGGTGCTGGCGGAGGCGCGGAAGCGCTATCTGGCGATGCCGCAGGTCGCCGCCGCCTTCACCCGCGCCGAGATCGCCGCGACGCCGTTCGCCAAGACGCCGCCCGAAACGTGGACGCTACTGGAGCGCGCACGCGCCTCCTATGACGCGGAACGCTCGGGCGACCTGCTGGTGCTGCTCCGGTCGCGGGTGACGACGATCGTCGATCCCGCGCCCTTCTATGTCGAAACGCACGGCAGCCCTTGGGATTACGACCGCCGCGTGCCGATCCTGTTCTGGCGCAAGGGCATGCCCGCGTTCGAACAGCCGTTGTCGGTCGAGACGGTCGATATCGTGCCGACGCTGGCGGCGACGATCGGATTGCCCGTGTCGGGGCTGGACGGGCGTTGCCTCGATCTGGACGCGGGCGCAGGCGACACCTGCCCGCAATAAGCCACCCCGTCATTGCGAGCGTAGCGAAGCAATCCAGAGCCGGACCAGGACGCCCTGGGTTGCTTCGCTACGCTCGCAATGACGACGCGTGTGTCGAATTCTGCTCGCCACACCGGCGCACCTCTCGTGTGGCGCGCCGCCGCTCCTCACATGCCCTTCAGCATATCGATGTGATGCTGCACCACCGGCGCGATCTGCCCGGCGGTGGTCTTCAGCGGCGCGGCGCTGCCATTCGCGGCATAGCCCTGGTGAAGGGCCAGCGCCTGTTCGTGCGCGGTACGCTGCTGCGCCAGATACGCCTGATCGCGGGCGGTGCCTTGCTGCGCGCGCAGTTGCGCCACCATGTCGCTTTGCTCGGGCGTCAGCACCGGCGGCTTGGCCGCGACGCCCGCCTTCGCGGCGGCGGCCTTGACCATCGCGGTGCTCTTGTTGTGGTCGCGGATCATCCCCTGTGCGAAGGAGCGGACCTTCGCGTTCCTGGTCGACCCGAGCACGAGCTGGCTCGACGTCTTCTCATACAAGTCGCTCGCCCCCGCCGTCGCCACATAGGCGTCGGCGGTCACCTGCTGCGCCATCGCGGGCGCGGCGATCAGGGCGACAGCGGCCATCGGCTTCAGGCGCATCATCATCATCTCTCTCCGTCACGGTCGTCACGCGCGGCGGAAAACGCGCAGCCCCCGGGGAAAGCACCTGTTTTGCTCATGATGCCGATCAATTCAGCGGCCAGAAGAACAGGATCAGCGGCGTCCCCAGCACCAGCACGAGCACCGAGAGCGGCGCCCCCAGCCGCGCATAATCGCCGAAGCGATAGCCGCCCGGCCCCAGCACCAGCGTGTTGCACTGGTGCCCGATCGGGGTCAGGAAATCGCATCCCGCGCCCACCGCCGTCGCCATCAGGAACGCCTCGGGCCTGTACCCCAGGTCGCCCGCGAATTGCGCGGCGATCGGCGCCATCACCAGCACGGTCGCGGCATTGTTCAGAAACGGCGTCACCGCCATCGCCGCCGCCAGGATCAACGCGACCGCGCCCCACGCCGGCAGGACGGTCGCGGTCTGTGCCAGCCAGGTCGCGATCACGTCCGACGCGCCGGTCGTGCGCAGCGAATCCGAAACGGGGATCAGCGCGCCGAGCATCACCAGGATCGGCCATTCGATATGGTTGTACGCGTCGCGCACCGGCAGCAGCCCGGTGACCACCACCACCCCGGCGGCGGCGAAGAACGCGACCGCCACCGGCACCCAGCCCATCGCGGTGGCGAACATCGCCGCGCCCAGCACCGCGACCGGCAACCAGCCGCGCCCGCGCGTG
>CAJYSA010000018.1 GCA_913777325.1 uncultured Sphingomonas sp.
GCGGCCTTGCTGTTCCATTTCGGTCGCTACCTGCTGATCGCGAGCTCGCGCCCCGGCACGCAGCCGGCGAACCTGCAAGGCATCTGGAACGCCGAGGTGCGCCCGCCGTGGAGCAGTAACCACACCACCAACATCAACACGGAGATGAACTATTGGCCGGCGGAGGTCGCCAACCTCGCCGATTGCCACACCGCGCTGTTCGACTGGCTGGATAGCGTCGCGGTGCGCGGGCGCGCGGTGGCCCGCGGCTATTACGGGATGCCCGGCTGGTGCCTGCACCACAACAGCGACGTGTGGGCGATGGCCAATCCGGTCGGCGAGGCAGACGCGACACCGGTCTGGGCGAACTGGCCGATGGGTGGCCCGTGGCTGATGCAGCATCTGTGGCAGCATTATACGTTCGGGGGCGATCTGGCCTTCCTGCGCGATCGCGCGTGGCCGCTGATGCGCAGTTGCGCCGAATTCTGCGCCGCCTGGCTGGTCGCCAACCCCGTCGACGGACGGCTGACAACCGCGCCGTCGATCTCGCCGGAAAACGAATTCCTCGCCCCCGACGGCAAGAAGGCGTCGATCAGCGCCGGCTGCACGATGGACCTCGCGCTGACCCGCGAGCTGTTCGCCAATTGCATCGCCGCCACCCGGCTGCTGAACACCGACGCGGCCTTCGCGACGAAGCTGGCGGCGCTCGTCGATCGCCTGGAGCCCTATCGCATCGGCAGCCACGGCGAGCTGCTGGAATGGTCGCGCGAGTTCGCCGAGAACGAGCCGGGCCACCGCCATATCTCGCACCTCTACCCGCTCTATCCGGGCGACGAGTTCACCCCGCGCCGCACGCCCAAATGGGCGCAGGCCGTCGCCACCTCGATGCAGCGGCGCGAGGACAATGGCGGCGCCTACACCGGGTGGAGCCGCGCCTGGGCGACGTGCATCTGGGCGCGGATGGGCGATGCCGCGCGGACGGGACGGTCGATCGACGCGTTCCTGAAAGACAGCACGCTCGACAATCTGTTCGACACGCATCCCTCGAACAAGGGCCCGATCTTCCAGATCGACGGCAATTTCGGGATCACCGCCGCGATCGCGGAAATGCTGTTGCAAAGCCATGACGGCGCGATCGCGCTGCTGCCGGCGCTGCCCCCGGCATGGCGCGACGGCAGCGTGCGCGGCCTGCGCGCGCGCGGCGGGGTGACGGTCGATCAACGCTGGAGCGGCGGCGCGCTGGACCACGCCGAGCTGCTGTTCGCGAACGGCGGCGACATGCTGGTGCGGCTGCCCGCCGGGCGGCGCGTGCGTGCCGCGCTGCGCGGCAACGCCGCCGTGCCGCTGCGCACGGAGGACGCCGGGCTGCGGCTGAGCGCGCGCGCCGGCGATCGCATCATCCTTACCGTCGGCGCCGCCTGACGCCGATCACGAACACCGCCGACCCGCCACCAATGGCGGGCGGCCCCACGGGAGAGAAGACATGACGACACGTTTCCTGACCGGCGCCGCGTCGCTGCTGGCGATCACCATCGCCTCGTCCGCGATGGCGCAGACCGTCCCCGCCGCCAGTCCGGCGTCGCAGGACGACGCGATCGACGCGGCGGGCAGCGGTGAAGAGGTCGTCGTCACCGGCATCCGCCGCAGCCTGGCCGACGCCACCGCGCTGAAGCGCAACAACGTCAGCATCGTCGATGCGATCAGCTCCGAGGATATCGGACGCTTCCCCGACCAGAACCTGGCGGAATCGCTGCAACGCGTCACCGGCGTGCAGATCACCCGCAACAAGGGCGAAGGCTCGCGCGTCGCATTGCGCGGGCTCGGCCCCAATTTCACCCAGACGCAATATAACGGGCGCCAGATCGCGACGCCCGGCGGCGGGCGCAGCTTCTCCTTCACCTCGTTGTCGTCGGACTTCGTCAGCGCGGTGGAGGTGTTCAAGTCGCCCAGCGCCGAACAGGTCGAGGGCGGGCTGGCCGGCATCGTAAACGTCCGCGTCGCGCGCCCGCTCGACGCCGGGCGCGACGTGGTCGCGATCACCGCGGAGGGCATCTACGAGGAAAACCCCAACCGCGTCACGCCACACGCCTCGCTCTACGTCAACAAGGTGATCAGCGACCGCTTCGGCGCCAGCTTCGGGATCAATTACGAAAAGCGCCGCGTGCTCTCGGCGGGCTATCTCGGCTATGGCGCGGAAAACGGTGTCGAGGCGCGGCGCAATCCCCCGCTCGACTATAATCTCGATGGCGATTTCAACGATCAGTATCGCTTCATCCACACCACCAACCTCGTCGCGCAGGACGGCACGTTCGAGCGCGTGACGATGATCGGCGGATTGCAGTTCAAGCCGACCGAGACGCTCAATTTCTACGCCGATGGCTTCTTCTCGGACTTCAAGGACTATTCGATCTACAACGAGCATCAGGTCCGATTCACCAACATCCAGGGGCCGAATGCGGGCGTGGTGGGCAGCACGGTGGCCAATGGCTATCTCACCGCCTTCGACGCCAATGGCGTCGACCATCGCGGCGACACGCGCCCGATCGACACGCACGACGAACTGTTCAGCGGCGCGCTCGGCGGCATCTGGACGGTCGACCGGTTGAAGGTGTCGACCGAATTCACCTTCTCCAAGGCGCGGCGCACCTCGACCAACTACGGCTTCGCGATCAACTCGCGCGCGCGCGTCGGCTATGACACGGGCGGCAATCTCGGCCGAGAGCCGACCGTCACCTTCAATCGCGGCTACGATCCGCTCGATCCGTCGACCTTCAACCTGCTCGCGGTCGGCGGCACGTACCGTGCGCCCAGCATCGACCGCAACTACGATGGCCGCCTCGACGTGGCACGCGACGTCGAGCTTTCCGACGCGTCGCTGGTCCTGAAGGCCGGCGCGATGTTCGCCAACCGCAAGAGCGAATTCACCTCGCGCACCTTCAACCTGACGTCGCAGCAATTCGCGACCGCGCTGGGCCAGACGTACAATCCCAATGTGGAGGGCGGCAGCACCTCGGCGGCGCCGATCCTCGGCCAGGTCGATTATTCCAAGTTCGTACAGCCATCGCTCGGCGTCTATCTGGCGCCGAACCTCGATGCCTTCTTCGATCGCATTCCGCTGTCGCAGATGCTGTCGCTGGCCCCACCGCAGACGCAGCTCGCCAACGACTTCCAGGTGACCGAACGGTCCTATGCCGCCTACGGGCAGGTCGATATCCGCGCGCTCGACAATCGCTTCAACGGCAATATCGGGCTGCGCTACGTCCGCACCGATCAGACGTCGGATGGCTATGCCGCGGACCTGTCGTCGCTGCTGGTACGACGCGGCGGGATCATCACCGTCGTGCAGCGGACGACGCCGGTGTCGATCGACAACAGCTATTCCGAATGGCTGCCCAGCGCCAATCTGTCCTATGACCTTACCGACCAGTTGAAGATCCGCGCGGCGGTGGCGCGCACGCTCACCCGCCCCGACATCGGCCTGCTGTCGCCGACGCTCAGCGTCGATGCCAACACCAGCACGATGAGCGCGCGCAACCCGAACCTGCGGCCCTATGTGTCCAACCAGATCGACCTGTCGCTGGAATATTATTTCAGCAAGTCCGGGCTGTTGTCGGCGGCGGTGTTCTACAAGGACGTCGACAATTTCATCGTCAACTCGGCCAGCCAGGTGACGCAGACCGTGCAGCTTGAGGAAGGCGGCAGCCGCCAACAGGTGTTCCTGCTCCGCCAGCCGCGCAATGGATCGAGCAGCAAGATCAAGGGCTTCGAAGTCGGCGCACAGGTGCCCTTCACCTTCCTGCCCGGCGCGCTCGACGGGTTCGGCGTGCTCGGCAACTTCACCTATCTCGATCTGGGCGACGTGGTGGTGACGCAGGGTCAGCCGGCGATCCCGATCTCGGGCGCCTCGACGCGCAGCTACAATATCGCGGGCTATTACGAGAAATACGGCTTCGGCATCCGCGCGTCGTACAATTATCGCAACGGCTTCGTGAACGATCCGATCAGCACGTTCGGCGACGGCGACTATCAGCGCTCCTATGGGCAGCTCGATATCTCGGCCAGCTACGACATCAATCCGATGATCACGCTGAACGCCGACGTCACGAACGCGACCAATGCGAAGATCTACAACGACACCGGCGTCGGCCTGCTGCGCGGCGTGGTCGACAACGGCCGTCGCGTGACGGCGGGCGTGCGCGTGCGGTTCTAAACGGCCCGTCTCTCGGCGTCACCCCGGCCCGCGCCGGGGTGACGGGTGCAGGCGGCTGTACCCGCAGCCGGACCACCAACCCCGTCAGGATCGAACTCGTCATTGCGAGCGGAGCGAAGCAATCCAGGGCCGGACCAGGACGCCCCTGGATTGCTTCGCTCCGCTCGCAATGACGGAATCGCCGGTAGCTAACCCATCCGCTCGCGCACCACCTGCTCCAGCACGGTCAATGGCATCGCGCCCAGCGCCAGCACGCGGTGGAATTCCTTCGCGTCCCACTTGGCCCCCGCCTTGCGGCGTGCCTCGTCGCGCAGCCGCGTCCACACGGTATGCCCGATCTTGTAGCTGCACGCCTGCCCCGGCCACACCGTGTACCGGTCGATCTCGCCCTGGCTGCGCCCGCGCGCGATGCCGGTGGTGGCGATCAGGTAATCCGTCGCCTTTTGACGGCTCCAGCGCTTGGCGTGCATCCCTGAATCGACCACCAGCCGCGTGGCGCGGAACAGCAGGGATTGCAGATAGCCGACCTGCCCCAGCGGATCGCCGTCATACATCCCCATTTCGTCGGCCAGTTGCTCCGAATAGAGCGCCCAACCCTCCGAATAGCCCGAATAGAAGCCGCGCCGCCGGATCAGCGGAATGTCCTGGCTCTCCAGCGCCGACATCACCTGCAGGTGATGCCCCGGCACCGCTTCGTGATAGCTCAGCGTCGCCAGCCCGAACTTCGGCCGGTCGAAGGTGTCGCGCAGGTTGATGAAATAGATCGCCGGGCGCGAGCCGTCGAGCGAGGCGGACTGGTAATACCCGCCCGGCGCGCCCGCCTGAATCGCCTCGGGCACGCGGCGTACCTCCACGGGCGCGCGCGGCAGGATCGCGAATTGCTCCGGCAACCGCTTCGTCATCGCCGCCACCTGCGCCCGGAGCTGCTCCAGCAACGCCTCGCGGCCCGGATCGGTGTTGGGATAGAGCTGATCCGGGCGCTTGTTCAGCGCGACCAGCCGCTCGCCGACCGTGCCCTGCGCCATGCCCTGCTTGCGCAGGATGCCGTCGATCCGCGCGCCGATCTCGGCGACCTGCGCCAGCCCCAGCCGGTGGATCTCGTCGCCGCCCAATTCGGTCGTGGTCGCCGCGCTGGCCGCCGCCGCATAATAAGCCTCGCCGTCGGGCAGCCGCCACACGCCCGCGTCATGCACCGCGCGCCTGCGCAACTCGGTGACCAGTGCGCGCTGCCGATCCAGCGCGGGGAAGACGCGCTCGGTCATCAGCCTGGTCACTGCCGCCGCGCGATCGGCGGGCAGGTTCGCGGCCTTCAGCTTGGCGGCGAAATCGGTCGCCGGCCCGGTCGCGTCCGCCGCCTTGTCGCGCACCGCCGCCAACTGCTTGAGCGTGGTGTCCAGGATATAGTCGGGCGCGAACACGCCCTTGCCCGCGTCCTCGCGCTGCCGCTCGGTCTCGGCATCGATCACCGGCCCCCATGCCGCGACGCGCGCGACATAGGCGTCGGCATCCGCGGCGTCGCGCACGCGGTGCTGGTTCGCCAGAAAGTCCGGCACGTCGCGATACGCGCCGGTGAGCTGGGTCAGCACATAGGGCGCGTACCGCCCCGCGCTGGCGCCATAGGCGAACCGCTCCCCCGCCAGCATCCGGTCCAGGCTGTAGCCGACGATATCGTAGTCGAGCTTCGCCGCATCGCCCAGCGCATCGCGCGGGATCGCGCGCAACGCGTCCCGCTCGCGGCGCGCGCGGGCGAAATCGCGCAACTCTCCGGCCCGGCTCGCATCCGACAGCCGTGTCTTGAGCACCGCCCGCGCACCGGTGTCGAGCCCCAGCGACGTTGCCTGCTCCGGGCTATCGTCCAGCCGCGCATAGAAGAACCGGTCGAGCAGCGCGCGCAGCTCCTTGTCGCGCGCGCCGGTGGTCGCGGCATCGGCGCCGCGCGGCAGGACGGACAGCGCGGCGACGGCACTGGCGGAGGCGAGAAACTGGCGACGGCGCATGCGAACTCCCGGATCGTTATCGCCGGCAGAGTGGCGGCGACGCGCCGCTTTGTCGAGCATCGGCAGCCACTTGGCCGACGATGCGCATTTTTCGGGTCATGAAGGGCGACAAAGCCCCGCCGGCTTGCGTAAGGTCGCGCGCATGGCGATCGGACTGCATAACGAGGGATTTTCTGACGCGTTGGTGGTGCTGGGCGCCGCCGGTCTGGTGATCCCCGCCTTCGCCCGCTTCCGCATCAGCCCGGTGATCGGGTTCATCCTGGTCGGCGCGCTGGTCGGCCCCGCCGGGCTGGGCGCCTTGGTGCCGCGCGCGTCGTGGCTGTATTATTTCACGATTTCCGATCCCGCCTCGATCGAGCCGTTCGCCGAATTCGGGATCGTGCTGCTGCTGTTCTCGATCGGGCTGGAGCTGTCGTTCAGGCGCCTGTGGGCGATGCGCCGGCTGGTGTTCGGCACCGGCCCCGCCGCGCTGGTCGGCTGCGCGGCGCTGGTCGGCGTGGCGCTGCACCTGATCGGGCAGAGCTGGGCCGGGTCGGCGGGCCTCGGGCTGGCGCTCGCGCTGTCGTCCACCGCGCTGGTGCTGCCGCTGGTGGGGACGACCAGCCCGGTCGGACGCGGCGCCTTCGCGATCCTGTTGTTCCAGGATCTGGCGCTGGTGCCGATCATCTTCGCGCTCGGTGCGATGGCGCCGACCGCCAGCGATCAGGGCTGGGTCGGCATCGCCGGCGTCGCGCTGCGCGGCGGGGTGACGGTGGTCGCGATATACCTCGGCGGGCGGCTGGTGCTGCCCCGGCTGTTCGCGCAGGCGGCGCGGACGAAGAGCCCGGAACTGTTCCTCGCCGCCTCGCTGCTGGTCGTGATCGTCGCCAGCGTCGCCACCACCGCCGCCGGGCTGTCGCCGATCGTCGGCGCGCTGCTCGCCGGGCTGCTGATCGCGGAAACCGAATATCATACCGAGGTCGAGGTCATGACCGCGCCGTTCAAGGGGCTGGCGCTCGGCGTGTTCCTGATCACGGTGGGCATGAGCCTGGACCTGGGGGCGATCGCGCGCAACTGGGCGCCCCTGCTCGCCGCCGTGCTGGGGGTGGTCGCGGTCAAGGCGGTCGTCACCTATCTGCTGCTGCGGGTCGCCAATGCGCGGCCGGGGATCGCGGCGGAGACCGGGATGCTGATGGGCAGCCCGTCGGAGACCACGCTGATCGTGCTCGCCACCGCCGCGCAGGCGCAGCTCATCACCGCCGCCACCGCCAGTTTCTGGCAGACGGTCACCGCGATCGGGCTGACGATCACACCGCTGCTGGCGTTGCTGGGCCGCGTCGCCGCCCGCCGGATCGAACGGCGCGACACCGCCCCGCCCGACGCGCTCGACCATGCCGAGGGGCAACGCGCGGTCGTGTTCGGCTTCGGCCGCGTCGGGCGGCTGGTCGCCGACATGCTGGCGCGCCACGATCAGCCCTATGTCGCGGTGGAAGCGGATATCGACGCGGTGACGCAGGCGCGCGCGGGCGGCTATCCGATCATCTTCGGCGACGTCGCGCGCGGTGAGTTGCTCGACCGGCTCGACCTCGCCAACGCGCGCGCGCTGATCCTGACGATGGACGAACCGGTGCTGACGGTACGGCTGACCAAGCGGCTGCGCGCCGCCTTCCCCGATCTGCCGATCATCGCCCGCGCGCGCGACACCGCCCACGCCGCCGAACTCTACAAGGCGGGGGTCACCGACGCGGTGCCCGAAACGCTCGAAAGCTCGCTGCAATTGTCGGAGGCGGTGCTGGTCGATCTGGGCGTGGCGATGGGCCCGGTGATCGCGTCGATCCACGACAAGCGCGAGGAACTGCGCGAGACGATCCGCCGCACCGCGATGCTCGACCGGCAGCCGCGCATCCGCCGCATCCGCCGCACCGATGAAATCAAGACCGCCTGACCACAACGGTCGCGATTTTGCCGCAGATCGCCGCTAGCGGAGCCCGCATGAACCCGTCCGAGCTGCGCGTCGCCTTCTTCAGCGGCAACTACAATTACGTGCGCGACGGCGCCAATCAGGCGCAGAACCTGCTCGTCGGCTATCTGCTCGATCAGGGGGTGAAGGTCCGCGTCTATTCGCCCACCACCCCCACCCCGGCGTTCGAGGCGCGCGGCACGGTGGTCGACGTACCCGCGATCCCGATGCCGGGCGGGCGCGGCGAATACAAGCTGGGGCGCGGGCTGCCCACCGCGCCGCGCCGCGACCTGGAAGCGTTCGCCCCGCATCTGGTGCATGTCTCCGCGCCGGAGTTCCTGGGCCATGCCGCGGTCACCTGGGCCCGCGCGCATGGCGTGCCGGTGGTGTCGGCGGTCCACACCCGCTTCGAGACCTATTTCCAATATTACGGGCTGAAGCTGGTCCAGCCGCTGATCCGCGCGATCCTGCGCCGCTTCTACAATCGCGCCGATCGCGTGCTGGTGCCGACCCCGTCGATGGCCGGGGTGGTGCGCGAGCTGGGCGTGACGACGCCGGTGTCCTTGTGGGGGCGCGGCGTGAACCACCGCCGCTTCCACCCCGATGCGCGCAGCCTGGAATGGCGGCGCGCGCTGGGCATCGCGGATGACGAGGTGGCGATCGGCTTCCTGGGGCGGCTGGTGCTGGAAAAGGGGCTGGGCGTCTTTGCCGAGGTGCTCGCGCGGCTGGAGGCGATGGGCGTGCGGCACCGCGTGCTGGTGATCGGCAAGGGGCCGGCACGCGACTGGTTCGCGTCGCGTGTCCCGCAGGCGGCCTTCGCCGGCTTCCAGAGCGGTGACGATCTGGGCCGCGCGGTCGCGTCGATGGACGTGCTGTTCAACCCCAGCGTCACCGAGACGTGGGGACAGGTCACGTCGGAGGCGATGGCGGCGGGCGTCCCCGTCGTCGCGGCGCGCGCGACGGGGGCGATCGACCTGCTGGAGGACGGTCGCACCGGCTTCCTGATCCCGCCGCAGGACGTGAACGCTTATGCCGAGGCGATCGCCCGTCTGATCGCCGATCCCGCCCTGCGCGCGGCGATGGGCGTTGCGGCGCATCGCCAGGCGGCGGAGTTCCGCTGGGACACCGCCAATGCGGCGGTGCTGCGTGCCTATACCGAGGTACTCGCCGCGCGGGGTTGAGAGGCACGCAGACGCGTCTCCACGCCCCCGCGCGCACCAGCCCGCTTCCGCTTAAACCTTGCGCCAGTCGAAGGTCAGCGGCGCCTCGCGGAAGGCGAAACGGTCGAGGTGGCTCGCCACCACGTCCTTCATCCGCGCGGCATCGCCATCGTCCGGCACCGACAGCCGCACGTCGAGCGTCTCACTGTCAGCGCGCAGCTCCAGCCCCGCACCGTTCGGAAACGCGATCGTCGCCGCCTGTTCGGAGAAGCTGACCTCCATCTTGTGGCTCCAATGCTTGGCCAGTTGCTGCAGATACCGGCTGGCCGAATGCGTCGGCACGCGGGCGACGAGCACGCTCATTTCAGCCGCTCCACCTTCTGCGCCACCTCGTCGATCAACGCGGCGATCTCGTGCAGCAATTCGGGGGTCGCATCGGCGCGCATGGCGCGATCCGACACCGCGTGGCGCAGGTTGTGCATCGCGCGGCGTACCGGAGCGCCCTCCCCGTCGCCGCGTGCGCGCTGCGCGCCCAGCGCCTCCAGCCGCGCGATCAACGCCGCGACCGTTTCCGCCTGTTCGTCGAGATGCGCGCGCCCCGCGTCGGTCGCCGCGAACCGCTTGCGCGCCCCGGCGCTGGCCTGCTCCGCGATCAGTTCCATGTCGTCGAGCAACGTCAACGTCGGATAGACGACCCCGGGGCTCGGGGCATAGGCGCCGCCGGTCAATGCCTCGATCGCCTTGATCAGCTCATAGCCGTGGCGCGGCTCGTCGGCGATCAGCTTCAACAAGACGAGCCGTAGCTCGGCGCCGTCGAACATGCGCCGGCTGCGTCCTCCGCCGCCCCCGCCGCGCCGTTGCTCGCCCTCGTTCAGGCGCTCGATCCAGTGGAAGAAGCGCTCGGGGTCGAAGCCGCCCAGTCTCTTATGCTGGTTATGTCCCATATGATGGTCACGTCCCATTTGTTGGTGATGATGGCGACCACCGCCGCCGTGCGAGAAACGAAACATGCTGCCGACTCCTTGGGCTGGAGCGCACAAGATATATCTTGATTGTGCTCTTGCAAGATCTCTCAAGATATATTTTGATAGTCAGCATGACGGCACGCCCGCCACCGCCTACATAGCCGCGATGGCCGACCTCTTTGCCGGGTTCGATCCCGTCGATCCCCCCAGCCCCACCCCGCCCGACGCTCACGCGCCGCTCGCCGATCGGCTGCGCCCGCGCGCGTTGGGCGAGGTGATCGGACAGCGCCATCTGCTCGGCCCCGATGCGCCGCTGACGATGATGATCCGCTCCCGCCGGCTGTCGTCGTTCGTGCTATGGGGGCCGCCGGGGGTCGGCAAGACGACCATCGCGCGCCTGATCGCGGCGGAGGCGGGCTATACCTTCGTCCAGCTATCGGCGGTGTCGACCGGGATCGCGGAGCTGCGCCGCACGTTGGCCACCGCGCGCGATCTGCGCGCCGCCGGGCGATCGACCGTGGCGTTCATCGACGAGCTGCATCGCTTTTCCCGCCCGGTGCAGGATGCCCTGCTCCCGGCGGTGGAGGACGGCACGATCGTCCTGATCGGCGCGACGACCGAGAATCCCAGCTTCAGCCTGGTCGCGGCGCTGCTGTCCCGCGCGAAGGTCTTCACGCTCGAACGGCTGTCCGCAGCCGAGCTGGAGACGGTGGTGCAGCGCGCGGAGGCGCAGGAAGGCCGCACGCTGCCGCTCGGTGACGACGCGCGCGCGGCGTTGCTCGCGATGGCCGATGGCGACGCGCGCTATCTGCTCGGGCTGGTCGAGACGTTGCTGCTGGTCGAGGGCGACGCGCCGCTCGACGTCGCGGCGCTGGCCGCGATCGTCCAGAAACGCGCGCCGCTCTACGATCGCGGGCAGGAGGAGCATTTCAACCTCCTCAGTTGCTTCCACAAGAGCCTGCGCGGCAGCGATGCCGATGCCGCGCTCTATTGGGCGGCGCGGATGGTGCGCGGCGGCGAGGATGCCGGGGTGATCTTCCGCCGCCTGTGCTGCGCGGCCTCGGAGGACGTCGGGATGGCCGATCCGCAGGCGCTGGTCCAGGTGATGACCGCGTGGCAGGCGTTCGAACGCATCGGCATGCCCGAGGGGCGGTTGTTCCTGGCGCAGGCGATCAACTATGTCGCGACCGCGCCGAAATCCAACGCCTCCTATGTCGCGTTCGACCGGGCGAGCGCGCTGGCCCGCGACACGGGATCGCTGCCGCCGCCCAAGCATATCCTGAACGCGCCGACGAAGCTGATGAAGGAGCTCGGCTATCATCAGGGGTATCGCTACGACCACGACTATCCGGACGCGTTCGCGGCGCAGGATTTCTTCCCCGCCGAGGCCGGCGACGATCACCGCTTCTACGAACCGAACGAGCGCGGCTATGAGCGCGAGATCCGCAAGCGCCTCGCCTTCTGGGACGCGGCGCGCACCCGCCGCGACGACGACGCCTAGCGCGCGCGCGCGACGCCGTGGCTCTGGCGCAGGCGCAGCGTCATCGGCCAGCGATGCTGCAACGGCGGATGCGCAGCGCCGTCCTTGGCGGCGATGACCGCGACCAGTTCCCGCGCCAGCGCCACGCCCAGCGCGTTGAGGTCGAGCGTGAAGCAGGTCAGGTCCGGCGACAGGGCGCGGCACGTCGGATTGTCGCGCAGCCCGATCACCGCGATGTCGCGCCCCGGCTCGAAACCCAGCGAGCGTAGCGCGCGATAGGCGCCGACCGGCGCGGTTTCGCCCATCAGCAGCAATGCGGTCGGCGGAACGTCGAGCGCCATCAGGTCGCGCGTCGCGGTTTCGCCGTCATGCTCGTCGGTGTCACCGCGATGGATCAGCGCCGCATCGATCGGCAACCCCGCGCGTACCAGCGCCTCACGATAGCCGTCGGCGACGACATGGCTGTTGTTGATCGTGGCCGGCGGCGCGACCAGCCCGATCCGCCGGTGGCCCTCCGCGATCAGCAGCGCCATCGCTTCCGCCACCACCGCCTCGAAATCGAGGTCGATCCACGAAAACTGGTCGGCGATCGCGGTGCGCCCCAGCGCCACGAACGGAATGCGCCGCTCCAGCAACAACGCCACGCGCGGATCGTCGCGCTGCGTGCCGGACAGCAGCCAGCCGTCCACGGTGCCGCGCGCGACATGGCGCCGCAGGAAGGTCTCCCCATCCTCGCCCTTCCTCGCCAGCAGTACGACCAGATCGAGGTCATGCTCGAAGAGGCCGCTCTGCACGCCCGCCAACAGGGCCATGAAGAACGGATCGCCATGCAGCGCGCTGTCATGCTCCAGCGTCAGCATGAAGCCGATCGTCGCGGTCCGCCCGATGCGCAGCGTGCGCCCGAATTGGTTGGGCGTGTATCCATAGGTCGCCGCCGCTTCCAACACGCGCTGGCGCGTTGCAGGGCTGACGTCCTTCCGATCGTTCAACGCGCGTGAAACCGTGCCGATCGACAAGCCAAGCCGACCCGCAAGAGACCGAATATCCATCATCTTCTGATCGCGCTGGCGCGCGAAAGACGCAAGGGTATTGACACGCAACTCACCGCGTCACACAACACCGGAAACGTTTACGGTTCGGGGCTACCGAACGTGGGGAGGATGGAGAGCGTGGATACGCTGACTCTGGAAGAGGGCGCGATCGCGTGGCGCTACGACGGCGGTTGGGCGCGCATCGAGGCGCACGGGCCGGACGGGCTGCGGCTCCGTGCCTCCACCTACGCCCCGCGCCCCGCCGTGCCCGGCGCGCTGCTCGACATACCGCCCGTCGCGACGGCCGTGGTTGAGCGCGACGGCGCGGTGGCGCGCATCCGGAACGGGTCGATCATCGGAGAGATCGACCTTCAGGGCCGCGTCCGTTTCCTCGACGGCCATGGCACGATCCTGCTGGAGGAGAAATGGCGTCAGCGCGACACGGTGGCCACCTTCTGGTCCGTCGGCGCCGACACGGTCGACACGATCAGCGCGCTGGGGCTGGCGGGGCGTGAGTTCAAGCCGCTCCCGGGCGGCGCCGCCGCGATCACCGTGCGGTTCGAGGCGAAGGTCGGCGAGCGGCTGTACGGCATGGGCCAGTATCAGCAACCGAACCTCGATCTCGCCGGCTGCGTGCTGGAACTGGCGCAGCGCAATTCCCAGGCCAGCGTGCCGTTCGTCGTCTCCAGCCACGGCTATGGCTTCCTCTGGAACAGCCCGGCGGTCGGCGAGGCATGTTTCGCCGCGAACGGCGCGATCTGGACGTCGCGCGCCGCGCACGAGATCGATTACTGGATCACCGCCGCCGCCACGCCGGCGCAGATCGTCCG
Organism: uncultured Sphingomonas sp.; assembly: GCA_913777325.1. GTDB lineage: Bacteria > Pseudomonadota > Alphaproteobacteria > Sphingomonadales > Sphingomonadaceae > Sphingomonas. The sequence goes on from CAJYSA010000018.1 coordinate 13,592, forward strand.
CAACTACGCGCAGGTCACCGGCACCGCGCCGATGATGCCCGACTTCGCGCTGGGATTGTGGCAGAGCAAGCTGCGCTACCGCACGCAGGCCGAGTTGCTGGCGGTCGCGCGCGACTATCGCGATCGCGGGATACCCCTGGCGGTGATCGTCGCGGATTTCTTCCACTGGCCGGTGCAGGGCGACTGGCGGTTCGATCCGCGCGAATGGCCCGATCCCGCCGCGATGTGCACCGAATTGCAGGAGATGGGCACCGAATTGATGGTATCGGTGTGGCCGACGGTCGATCCGCGGTCGGAGAATTACCCGGCGCTGGTCGAACGGGGCTATCTGACGCGCGCCAACCGCGGCATCGACGTGCATCAGGAGTTCCTGGGCAACACGCGCTTCATCGACGTGACGCATCCGGGCGCGCGCGATTTCCTCTGGCAGACCCTGAAGCGCAACTACCGCGACCGGGGCGTGCGGCTGTTCTGGCTGGACGAGGCCGAGCCCGAATATGGCGCCTATGATTTCGACAACTACCGCTATCACGCGGGCGAGGTGTTGGCGGTCGGCAACGCCTATCCGCTCCACTATGCGCAGGCGCTGCACGACGGGCTGCGCGCGGAGGGCGAGGGGGAGATCGTCAGCCTGGTGCGCTGCGCTTGGGCGGGCAGCCAGCGCTACGGCGCGCTGGTGTGGTCCGGCGACATCCACAGCTCCTTCACCGCGATGCGCAACCAGCTCAGCGCCGGGCTGAACATGGCGATGGCCGGGATACCCTGGTGGACGACGGACATCGGCGGCTTCCACGGCGGGCATGTCGACGACCCCGCGTTTCACGAATTGATGATCCGCTGGTTCCAGTGGGCGGTCTTCACCCCCGTGTTGCGCATGCATGGCCATCGCGACCCGATCACGCCGCCCGAACCGGCCTTCCGCGATGGCGTCGCGCAATGCGATACCGGCGCGGGCAACGAACTATGGAGCTTTGGCGAGGACGTTTTCGCGACGTTGCGACACTATGCCGCGCTCCGCGAGCGATTGCGGCCCTATATTGCAGGCCTCATGCGCACCGCGCATGAAATCGGCGATCCCCTGATGCGCCCGATGTTCTATGATTATCCGCACGACGCCCTGAGCTGGCAGGTCGACGATCAATATATGTTCGGCCCCGACCTGCTCGTCGCCCCGATCGTCGCGGCCGGCGTGCGGGAGCGCGACGTCTGGCTGCCCGACGGCACCTGGATCGAGCCGTGGGGTGCGACGTCCGTGCGCGGCGGCACGACGATCCGCTGCGCCGCCCCGTTGGAGTGGATGCCGGTCTTCATCCGCGCGGGGGCCGATGTCGCATCGGCATTCGCACGGTCATGACCGGGGAAACGCCCGTGCCCGCGATCGCGCAACAGGGTGACGCGGGACGCATCGTCACCGATCATTTCGCCAGGACGCCCGCAGGCCGTGTGCCGTTCCTCGAAAAGGTCAGCTATGGCTTCGGCGACGCGGGGGGCACGGTCATCACCGGGCTGATCGCCAACTTCCTGACCTTTTACTATACCGACGTGTTCGGGATCGCCCCCGGTGTGGTCGGCATCCTGTTCCTGTCGCTCCGCGTCTTCGATGCGGTGTCCGATCCGCTGATCGGCATCATGGCCGACCGGACGATGACGCGCTGGGGCAAGTTCCGCCCCTATCTGTTGTGGACCGCGATCCCCGTCGGGCTGAGCTGCTTCCTCACGTTTCAGTCGCCGGACCTCGGCCATGACGGAAAGGTCGCTTACGCGGCGATCACCTATTTCCTGCTCTCCTTGTCCTATTCGCTCAACAACGTCCCTTATTGCGCGCTGATCACCCGGATGACCGACAGCGCGACCGAGGGCGTCGCCTGTCAGTCGGTTCGGTTCGCGATGGTCGCGATCGCCTCGTTCACCGTGTCGGTCGGGCTGCCGATCATGGTGCGCGAACTGGGCGGCGGCGATCTGGCGCTCGGCTACCGCAACGGCGTGGCGATCCTCAGCCTCGCCGCGGTGGCGATGTTCCTGATCTGCTTCCTGTTCGTGCGTGAGCGCGTCGCCTTCGCCGCCGCCGAGGAACCGCCGCTCCGCACCGCCATCGCCAACACGCTGAAGAACGATCAGCTTCGCATCACCTTCGTCATGACGCTGCTGCTGATCGCGATCTTCAACACGAAGGGCGGCGCAGCGCTGTATTTCATCACCTATGTGCTGAACGGCGGGACGACCTATCAGGCGTTCTTCTTCGGTATCGCCACGATCGGCGGCTTCGTCGGCTCGATCGTCGTCACGTTCTTCACGCGCCGCTTCGACGTGCGATCGATCTATATCTGGGTGAACTTGATCCTGGTCGCCGGACATGTTGGCGCCTTTTTCGTGCCGGGCGACCATCCCACATTGTGGTTGGGGCTGGTCGGCCTGTGCTGCATCGTCCTTGGCTGCACGCTGCCGTTGCATTTCACGCTGATCCAGCTGGCCGATCAATATGGCGAGTGGAAGCTGGGCATGCGCTCCTCGGGCATGAGCTTCGCGTTCAACCAGTTCTTCGTGAAGCTGGCCTGGGCCGTGGCCGGCGCGCTCATCAGCGGCGTGCTGGTGCTGGTCTCCTATAAGGCCGGTGCGGGCAACCAGACGCCGCTGTCGCTCACCGGCATCCGGATGCTGTCGACGATCATACCCGGGCTCATGCACCTGCTGCTCGCCATCGCGATCAGCCGCCTGACCCTCGACCGCGCGACCATCGCGCGGATGACCGCCGCACGCACGGCCTGATCCCCTCTCCTCGCCCTGGAACACACCCCATGCGCCACACCCTGATCGCCGCCCTGCTCGCGACCGCCGCGCTCCCCGCCCTTGCGCAGGACGCACCCGAGCGGCTGACCGTGGACATGAGCAGCGACACGGGCGCGTTCCACGGCGGCGCGTCGGGCACGCTCTACGGCCTGTACGACGCGCGGCTGCCCCATCCAAATCTCTTAGAGGGGATCGGCCTGCGCACCGTATCCACGAAGGCGCAGGACGGGCCGCAGCATCCCGGCGCCGACGCACTGGAGGTGTCGACGCTGCTCACCGACGCGTCGGGTGGCGACACCTATATCTACATGACCGATATCTTCCGCGAATTTCCCTACAGGTGGAACACCGGCGACTGCGCGAAAACCGTTGCGGACTATATCGAGAAGCTGCGCGTCCAGGTGCGGCAGGTGAAGGCGATGCAGCCGCGCTATCGCGACCGGATCGTCTTCGTGCCGTTCAACGAGCCGGACGGCAACATGTTCGGTGACGGCCCGAAAAGCTGCAACGGCATCGCGTGGCAGAAGGATCCCACCGCGTTCGACGATGCCTGGGATCGCGCCTATCGCATGATCCGGCAGGAGCTTCCCGGCGCGCGGATCGCCGGCCCGAATACCAGCATCCTGTTCCCCGAGGTCGAGGGGTTCCTGCGCCATGCGATCGCGTCGGATACCGTGCCCGACGTCATCACCTGGCACGAACTGTCCAATCCCGCGGCGGTGCGCGCCAGCGTGCGCCGTTATCGCGGCTGGGAAGACAGATTGTTCGCCGGCACGAAGTGGCAGGGGCGCCACCTGCCGATCAACATCAACGAATACGCCCACAATTATCACACCTCGGTGCCCGGGCAGATGATCCAATGGGTGGCGGCGATCGAGGATTCCAAGGTCGATGCCGACATCGCTTATTGGAACATCGACGGCAATCTCAGCGATTCCGCGGTCCAGGCCAATCGCGGTAACGGCCAGTGGTGGCTGCTCAACGCCTATGCGACCATGACGGGGCACACGCTCGCCGTCACCCCGCCGCATCCCGACCAAAGCTACACACTGCAGGCGGTCGCCACGCTCGATCCCACACGACGGCAGGCGCGCGTGCTGCTGGGTGGCAAGAGCGGCACAGCCACCGTCGCGCTGGCCAAGCTGCCCGCGACGTTCGGTGGCACGGTGCGGGTTCGGGTCCGCGAGATCGGGTGGACCGGGCAATTGGGTGACTCGGCCGGACCGAACGTCATCGCCGACCGGCTGGTCCCGGTCCGCGATGGCACGGTGGCACTGACATTCGGCGCCGATGGCGTACCGGCGTTGCGCGAGGAATCGGCCTACGAACTGGTCGTCACGCCCGACACGATCGCCCCGCCCGCGCCCGTGGTGCCGTGGCGGCGCGACTACGAAGCCGAAACCGCGACCCGGCGTGGGAGCGGGCTGAAAGTGCGCGGGCCCGAGGGATCGCCCAAGGACGTCGCGCGCTTCCACACCTCGGGCGGCTATTCGGTCGAGGGCTTCGCGACCGGCAACGACGCCGCGCTGGACTTCGCGGTCGAGGTGCCGCGCGACGGGCGCTACGATCTGAGCGTGCTGGCCAGCACCTTCAACAAGGATCCGCTGGCGGAGGCGCAAGGGCCGACCAACGTCTTCCTGCGGATCGACGGGCGCGACGTGGGCGAGTTGTACCTGCCGCTGGGCTATAAGCCGTCTGTCCTCGATCATGCCGACACCGTCGTGACGCTGACCAAAGGTCGCCACGTCTTGACGCTCGCGACGCGCAGCCGCGACGGGCGGGGGCAGGCGCGCGGCAACGCGCTGGTCGACCGGATCACCCTGACCCAGGCCGCGCCCGCCGACGCGGCCCGTGACTATGACGTGCGGGACGCCATGCGGCGCGGCGATGCGACGACCTTCTGGGTCTACAGGCCCACCGATGCGCCGATGCGCTTGTCTCCGCAAGGCCACGGCGTGCACCACGCGCTGGTCGTCAACGGCCAACCATCGAACGGCGAGATCGCCTTTCTGCTCGGCGGGATCAACAAGGTGGTCGTCACCGGCGCGGATGTGCGCGGGTTGCGCGTCGCGCCAGCGGCGGCGCGCGATGCCCGCAGCTACGAGGCGGAGGCGGCGCAGGTTTCCGGCACCGCGCACATCGCCGACGCTACGCTGGCCAGCGGCGGCAAGGCGGTGGTCGGGATCGGTGGTGCGCCGGGCAACGGCAACACGCTGACGTTCCGCGACGTGCGCGTCGCGCGCGCGGGCACTTATGCCCTAACGGTGCGCTTCGCCAACGACGAGCAATCTAAGGCGACGCACTACAACCCGGACCCGCTTGCCCGGATCGCGCGCATCTCCGTCAACGGTGCCGCGCCGCTCCTGGCCACCTTTCCCAACAGCTTCCATCGCAACAATTGGTGGGAACTGACGGTGCCGGTGACGCTGCGCGCGGGCGCGAACACCATCCGCATCTCCGGCGAGGAACAGCCGAACTGGGACGGCAAGACCTATGCCTCGCAGGTGTGGCCCGACGTGCTGCTGCGTTCGCGCTTCGCTCCCGACATCGACCGGATCACCGTGGCGCCGATGCGGTGATCACACGACCAAATAACGACAACGAAAACACGACAAGCAAGGAGGGATGAGACCATGAAGAGGACCAGTCGTTGGCTGGGCTGCGGCGCGGCACTGGCGGTTGCGACCGCCACCGCCCCGGCCAGTGCCCAGACCGCCACCACGCAGGATCAGGCCGAGCCCGGCACCGAGCCCAGCCGCACGCCGCCATCATCCGACACGCCTGCCCCCGCGCCAGCCACCGGGGCCGACGACATCGTCGTCACCGGGATCCGCCAGAGCCTTGGCAGCGCACAGAACATCAAGCGCAATTCCGACGCGATCGTGGACGCCCTGGTCGCCGAGGATATCGGCAAGTTCCCGGACAACAACGCGTCGGAAGCAATCGCGCGCATCACCGGCGTTCAGGTTACCCGCTACGCCGACGAAGCGAACGGCGTGTTGATCCGCGGGTTGCCCAACGTTCAGACGACCGTCAACAATCGCGAGATCTTCACCGCCGATGGTCGCGCGGTCGCGATCCAGGATTTTCCGGCGCAGGCGGTGGCGCGCGTCGACGTGTTCAAGGCGGTGACCGCGCAGAATCTGGAGGGCGGCATCGCCGGGTTGATCGACGTGCAGTTGCGCCGTCCCTTCGACTTCAAGGGGTTTCAGCTCGCCGGGGCGGCGCGCGGCGTCTACAATAGCGAAAGCCGCAAGCTCGATCCGATCGGCAGCTTGCTGATCAGCGACCGCTGGCAGACCGGGATCGGTGAGATCGGCGCGCTGTTGAACGTATCGTTCACGCAGACACGCTATCTGAACTCCGTCCGCTACCAGGGTTTTCAGGACAATGTGCCGGCGGCGCAACAGGTTCTGCCGACGTCCGTCGGGCGCAACTTCACGTTCCCGCAGGATATCGGTCTGTTCTACGGTCGCGGCACGCGCCAGCGGCCCTCGGTGAACGGCTCGCTGCAATGGCAGCCGGCCGATAACCTGATGATCTACGCCGACGGCCTGTGGCAGGCCTATCGTAACAAGAACGCCAACGACTTCTTCGGCATCCCGATCCAGTCGAGCACGACCGGCAGCACGCCGCCGACGATCCGCAACGCGGTGCTGACAAAGGACGGGACGACACTCGAATCGTTCGACATCGATCTGGGCATCGTCAACGGCCCCAGCAAGGAGTTCGGCGACAGCAGCACCGACACCTATCAGGGTGCGCTGGGCGCGCGCTGGGATGTCGGCAACGCGGTCTTCACCACCGACCTCGCCTATACCAAGTCGATCGTCGACAACAATTGGGGCCAGTTCCAGACGCAGACGGTGTCGCCTTTGTCGCTCTCAGTGAAGCTGAACGACAAGCGCAGCGTCAATTTCACGCCGAGCGGCGTGGACTTCGCCAATCCCGACAGCTTCTACATGCGCGGCCTGATCGAGGATCGACGCCGCAGCGAAGGCAGCCAATGGCAGTGGCAGGGCAATCTGTCGCTGGCTACGCAATCGTCGCTGTTCCCGAAATTCCAGTTCGGGCTTCGCTATGCCGATCGTGACGCCAGCTCGGTGTACGGCTCGCGCTACGCCGGGCTCGCCAGCCTGAAGGATCCGATTTCCAAGGTGCCGACCCTGGCGCAGGGCGGCATCATCGAACCGGGGTTCCACGGCGATGACGTGCAGAAGTTCCGGTCGTGGTTCGCGCCCAACGCCTTCCTGTTCAACGACAAACTGAACGACGTCCGCGGCTATATCCGCGATGCGCTCGTCCGGGCGGGGGCGGATGCCGCAACCCGCGCGGCCTGGGCGCCGGAGGAGCCCGCCTACGCTCCGCTGTCCTCGTTCCGCGCGCGCGAACAGGTGTTCACGGGCTATGCGCAGATCCATTACGCGTTTGACGTCGGCTTTCCGATCGACGGCATCATCGGCACGCGCATGGTCATCACGCGCAATCGCCTGAACGGCACCAACGCCCTGCCGATCAACGGCACGACGCAATTCGTGCCGATCGCATCGTCGACCCAATATGTCGATGTGCTGCCGAACATCAGCGCGCAATTGCACTTCACCGACCGGCTGAAGCTGCGCCTGTCGCGAACCGAGGCCTTGACGCGGCCGGGGTTCAACCAGATCAACCCGACGCTCACGGTGTCGCAGGGCACGATCGGCGGCAACATCTCCTACACCGGCAATGGCGGCAACCCGGATCTGCAACCGATCCGATCGGACAATTACGATGCGTCGCTGGAATATTACTTCTCGCGCACCGGGTCGGTAACGGTCGCCGGTTTCTATCGAAAGATCGAAGGCTTCATCAACTCGCTGCCGCAGATCGTCAACGTCCAGCCGTTCGGCGATATCCTGGTCTATCGACCGTCGAACGCCAGCAGGGGAGAGATCAAGGGCATCGAGGCGGCGGCCACGACCTTCTTCGATTTCCTGCCCGGCGCGCTGCGCGGATTGGGCGCACAAGCCAACTTCACCTATATCGACGCCGAACAGATCGTGCCCGCCGCCAACAATTTCGCCGGCGGTCGTCAGACATTGCCCGGGGTGTCGAAATACAGCTTCAACGTGATCGGCCTTTATGAACTGGGTGCGACCAGCGTGCGGCTCGCCTATAATTACCGCAGCGCCAACCTGGATGGCTTCGGCGCGCCCGGTGTGTTCACCACCGTCTATTCGGATGCGGTCGGTCGGCTGGATCTGTCGGCCAGTTACAATCTGAACGACAACATCACGCTGACGGTCGACGCGACCAACCTGCTGCGCACGCCATACCACAGCTACGTCAAGGACCCGCGCTATCCCCGCGACGTCCGCTGGGAGGCGAGTCTGTTCTCCGCCGGCGTGCGGTTCCGCTTCTAAAGCGGACCGGCATACGCCGCCGCGTTTTCGGGTTAGAGCATCCCGTAAACGCGGCGGCGCGATCGCCATTGCCTTCGCCGCGAAAGTGGATATCCGCGCGGCGATGGACCGCGCCCGCACCGCCTTCGCCATGCGACGATCATCCCGCGCGGGCGTTGACGAGCGGTGATGCCAGCCCAACCGCATATCGTCGCCATCGGCACCGCCGTGCCCAGCCACGATATCCATGACAGCTTCGTCGCCTGGGCCCGCGCGCGGCTGCCCGAGCGGGAGGCGCGCCTGTTCGACCGGATGGCCGCGCGCGCGGGCATCGCGCACCGCTGGTCGGTGCTGCCGGCGACGGACGGATCCCCGGTCGGCCCGAATGGCTTCTACGCCCGGGAACCGCATCCCGGCACCGCCGCACGAATGGCGCTCTACGCCAGCGCGGCGCCCGCTCTGGCGCTGGAGGCGATCGCGCGCCTTGCGGAGCAGGTATCGCTCGACGATGTTACCCATTTGGTGGTGGCCAGTTGCACCGGCTTCGTCGCGCCCGGCATCGATCAGATCATCGCCCGCGAACAGGGATTGTCCACCAGCGTGGAACGGGTGCTGATCGGGTTCATGGGCTGTTACGCCGCGGTCGCCGCGCTGCGCACCGCGCGTCACATCGTCCGCTCCGAACCGCAGGCGCGGGTGCTGGTCGTCACGGTCGAGCTATCGACGCTGCACCTGCAGGCCGATCGCACGCTGGAGCCGCTGTTGGCGATGCTGCAATTCGGCGACGGCGCGGCGGCGGCGCTGATCTGCGCGAATGCGCGCGGGCTGGCGATCGGTCGACCGTTCAGCGCCACCCTGCCCGCCGCCGCCGCGTTGATCCGCTGGGACATCACCGACCGTGGCTTTGCGATGCATCTGTCGGGCGAGGTGCCGGGACGGATCGCCGCTGCGTTGCGCGATCCGGCGCTGATCGCGACGCTGACGGGCGGCTGCCCGGTCGATCGCTGGGCGGTGCATGCCGGCGGGCGTTCGATCCTCGATGCGGTCGAACAGGCGTTGGCGCTGCCGCACGACGCGCTGGCCGATTCGCGCGCGGTTTTGACGGAGAATGGCAACATGTCCTCGGCGACCCTGATGTTCGTGCTGGCGCGCGTTCTGGCGGGTGCGCCGGTCGCGCATGGCATCGCGCTCGCTTTCGGTCCCGGCCTGGCCGCCGAGGGTTTGTCCTTCGCGAGCGCGGCCTGATGCTCGACAAGCGCGCGATCGCCGATGAACTGATGGATGCCGACGATCTGCCGGCGGACGTCTACGCCGCGGTCGTCGCCGACCTCGCGAAGGTGAATGTCGTGACGATGGCGGCGCGCCCGACGCTGGCGTTCCTGGCGCGCCACACGACACCGGGTGGCCGCTATCGTCTGCTGGACGTCGGCTACGGGGATGGTGACATGCTGCGGCGGATCGCGGGCTGGGGCGCGCGGCGCGGCGTTGCGTTCGATCTGGTCGGCATCGATCTCAACCCGCGAAGCGCGGCGGCGGCGCGGGCGCATACGCCGGGCGATCTGGCGATCGACTGGCGCACCGGTGACTATGCCGCGCTGGCCGGCGAGGGATGGGATTTCGTGATCTCCAGCCTGGTCGCGCACCACATGACCGAGGCGCAGCTGGTCGCGTTCCTTCGCTTCATGGCGGCGGAAGCGCGGGTCGGATGGCTGGTGAACGACCTGCATCGCCATGGCTTCGCCTTTCATGGCTGGCCCGTGCTGGCCCGCGTGTTCGGCTGGCATCCGATCGTGCGCCACGACGGGCGGCTGTCGATCGCGCGCAGCTATCGCCCCGCCGAATGGCCCGCGCTGCTGGCGGCGGCGGAGGTCGGCGACGCGCGCGTCATCCGGGCTTTTCCCTTCCGGCTATGCGTCGCCCGCCCCTGATCCTCGGCGGCGGTCCGGCGGGGAGCGCCGCCGCGATCACGCTGGCTGCGGGGGCGGCGGGCGGCGCGCGTCCGGTGGTGATCGAACGCACATCGACGCCCGGCGATGCGATCTGCGGCGGGTTCCTGAGCTGGCGAACGCTGGAGGCGCTCGCGCGGCTGGGGGTGGAGGCCGACGCGCTGAACCACGCGCGAGTGACGCGGCTGCGGCTGTTCACGCGGACGCGGATGCTCGAAACATCGCTGCCCGCCCCCGGCATCGGCGTCTCGCGCGCGCGCCTCGATGCGTTGCTGCTCGATCGCGCCGCACGCAGCGGCGCCGGGATCGAACGCGGCGTGACGATCCGAGAGATCACCGACGGCGCGGCGCGCACCGCCGATGGCGCGACGCTGAGCGCCGACGCCCTGTTCCTCGCCAGCGGCAAGCACGATATCCGCGGTAGCGCGCGCCCCGCCGCAGCGCGCGGCGCGGACCCGACGCTGGGGTTGCGCACCCGCCGCATCGGCAGCGCGCCACGACAGGTCGGCGACGCCATCGAGCTTCATCTGTTCGATCGCGGCTACGCCGGTGTGGTGATGCAGGAAGATGGCAGCGCCAACATCTGCCTCGCGATCCATCGATCGCGGCTGACGGAGGCGGGCGATCCCGATCGGCTGCTACAGGCGCTGGCGGCGGAAGTCCCCGCGTTCGGCGAGCGGCTGGCGGGCGATGCCGCACCGATCGATGCAATCGCCAACGTCCCCTACGGCTGGCGCGCCCGCCACGGGATGGACGGACTGTTTCGGCTGGGGGATCAGGCGGCGGTGATCCCGTCGCTGGCCGGCGAGGGCATGGGCATCGCGATCGCCAGCGGCGCGTCGGCGGCACGAGCGTGGCTGGCCGGGGAGGCCGGCGCGGCGTGGCAGCAGCGGTTCGCCGCGCAGACCGCGCGTCCGCTGATGGTGGCCGGGGCGGTCCGCGCCATGGCCGAACGCCCGGGCCGCTTCGCTGCGCTCCTGCCGATCGCGGCGCGGCTAGGGGTGATCGATGCGGTCGCGGCGGCCACCCGGATCGCGCATCGGTGATGCCCGGGTCAGCCGCTGCTCCACCCCGCACGATCGCCGCTTGACCGAAAAGGGGCGCGGCGGTCGCCCGCCACGCCCCTTCGCAAAAACCCCGACGGGGCCGCGCCGATTACTCGGCGGCAGCCACCGTGCGCGTGTCGCGACGCTCGGCGATACGCGCCGACTTGCCGGTGCGGCCACGCAGGTAATACAGCTTGGCACGACGCACCGCACCCTTGCGCACGACCTCGATCGAATCGACGTTCGGCGAATACAGCGGGAAGACACGCTCCACGCCCTCGCCGAAGCTGATCTTGCGCACGGTGAACGACGAGCCCATGCCCTTGTTCGAACGCGCGATGCACACGCCTTCGTAGTTCTGGACGCGGGTCCGCTCACCCTCGACCACCTTCACGCCGACCTTCAGCGTATCGCCAGGGCGGAATTCCGGGATCTTCTTGGTTTCGTTGAACTTGGCGATCTGCTCGGCTTCGAGCGTCTGGATCAGGTTCATGGTCAGTCCTCAGTCCGTTGCCGCGCGCCAGAGGGCGAGCCGACCCGAGCGCCCTCATGACGCTCCCAAAGGTCTGGCCGCCGTAGCCGTGTGTCGATCTCCGCCTGACGCTGCCGCCAGGCCGCGATCTTCGCATGATCCCCCGATCGCAGCACCTCAGGGATCGTGCGCCCTTCCCATTCGACAGGTCGGGTATAGTGCGGATATTCGAGGAGGCCGCTTTCGAAGCTTTCCTCGACTCCGCTCGAAGCCGCGCCCATTACGCCGGGAAGCAACCGAACGCAAGCGTCGAGCAGCACCAGCGTCGCCATCTCGCCCCCCGACAGGATGTAATCGCCGATCGATATCTGCTCGACGCCGCGTGCCTCTAGCAACCGCTCGTCGAACCCCTCGAAGCGGCCGCACAGGATCACCGCCCCCGGCCCCGCCGCCAGTTCGCGCACCCGCGCTTGCGTCAGCGGGCGGCCGCGCGGCGTCATCGCGATCAGCGGGCGTCCGTCGGCCTGCGCGTCGACCGCGCGCGCCAGGATATCGGCGCGCAGCACCATCCCCGCCCCGCCCCCGGCGGGTGTGTCGTCGACGGTGCGATGCCGGTCGGTCGTGAAATCGCGGATGTTGACCGCGTCCAGCGACCACTTCGCCTCACCCAGCGCCCGCCCGGCCAGCGAGGTGCAGAGCGGGCCGGGGAACATCTCCGGATAGAGCGTCAGGATCGTCGCGCGAAAGGTCATCGGGTCCAGTTTTCAACTCTTAGATCGGGAATCCCCGCGAAGTCGCTTTCATTGTTCGTGATGAGCGTCACGTTGAGCGACCGCGCATGTGCTGCGATCAACATATCGAAGCTTCGCCTGCGGAAAGGCAATTGCGCGTAAATTCTAGCAGCCAGATGGTCAAACGGAACGACATCAAAAAGGCGGGGAAGCTGATCCAGGACGATCAACGACGGTCTTTTGCCGTTCCAGCTTCCCAACGCCACCTCCGCGAAGGCGATCGATGATATAACGATGTCGCCTCGCCCACACTGCTCAACACGATCCCGCAATACGTCCGGCCCACCGCCAAGCAGACCGATTATGATATTGGCATCGAGCATGAACTTCATGAGCCGGACCCTGCCTTCCAACCGGGCCAATCCGGGTCGTCCCATACTCTGGGTGAACGCTCGAATTCACGTTCCTCGGGCGAGAGCGGCTTGAGATCCGGACACGATCCCCACAAGCCAGAGAGATCAATCCTACCCTCACCATTCATCGCCTCGAACGAGAATCTACCCGCCTCCTCACGCACGCACACTTCCTGCCCCGCCACGAAACCGAGCGCCTTCGGTAACCGCAACGCGACCGAATTGCCGGATTTGAACACCTTGGCGCGATATTCGTTACCCATCGCCGATCTCCCGTATGCACGGCATGTATATACGGGCACAGCGGCTCGCAAGGCGGAGGTTCGGGGTGGACGATTGCATCATCATTGGGGCGGGGCCGGCGGGACTGACCGCCGCCATCTACCTCGCGCGCTATCACCTCGGCATCCGGCTGTTCGACAGCGGATCGAGCCGTGCCGCGATGATCCCGTGCACCCACAATCACGCCGGCTATCCGGATGGGATCGCCGGCATCGACCTGCTGGCGCTCATGCAGGCACAGGCCGCCCGATATGGCGCGCTGCGGGAGCAGGTGAAGGTCACTCGCCTCGCCCGCGCCGGCGACGACTTCATCGTCGGCACCGACCACGGCGAGCATCGCGCCCGAACCGTCCTGCTCGCCACCGGCGTGGTCAATCACCGTCCGGCACGTCTCTTGCCGGCGGTGCATGACCCGGCTCTCGCGCGCGGGCTGCTGCGCTATTGCCCGGTCTGCGACGGCTATGAGGTGACCGACAAGCGCGTGGCGGTGATCGGCACCGGCGACCACGGGATGCGCGAGGCGCTGTTCCTGCGCGGCTTCACCCGCGATGTCACGCTGGTGTCGCCGGAGGCCGAGCATCTGCTCGATCCGGCCTGTCGGCAGGCGCTGGATGACGCCGGGATCGTCCGGATCGACGGCCCGTGCGGCGGCTATGCGATCGAAGGGGAGAAACTGGCCTTCGACACCGCGCGCGGACGCATGGCGTTCGACAGCGTCTATCCCGCGCTCGGTTCGCGCATCCGCTCACGGCTGGCGGTCGAAGCGGGCGCGAAGGCGAGCGACGAAGGCTGTCTGGAGGTCGACGATCACCAGCGGACCAGCGTGCCGGGGCTGTTCGCGGCGGGGGACGTCGTGAAGGGACTGGATCAGATCAGCCACGCGATGGGCGAGGCGGGGGTCGCCGCGACCGCGATCCGCAACCTGCTGGCGGAGCGCAAGCCGTTGCGGCGATAGTCACGGCTCGACGAACGCCGCCTCGACCACCAGTCGCTCGGTATTCCATTCCGGCACCGCCGTCATCGGCACCATGAAGGTCTTGCCGTTGGCGCGTTCGATCTCGACCACGTCGCCGGCACCGAAATTCTCGACCGCCACGACACGCCCGAGCGCCTCGCCCTCCGTCGAGGTGACCGCCAGCCCCAGCAGGTCGGCGTGATAATATTCGCCGTCCTCAAGCGGGGGCAGTGCGTCGCGCGGCACGGTCAACACCGTTCCGCGCAACGCCTCCGCCGCGTTGCGGTCCGAGACCTCGGCAAAGCGCGCGATCGTACCGTCGCGCAGCTTCACCAACGTCAGCGCGCCGTCGTTGAACGAGCGATGCGCCGCCAGATCGTCGGCGAACACCTTCAGCCGGACCTCGCCCGCGATGCCATGCGCGCCCGCCACCGCCGCCAGCACGACCGTACCGGGGGCGGGGTCAGGCCGGGTCGTCGTCGGGCGAGCCGCCGTCCCCGTCGGGGGCGTCGTCGCGTCCTTCGGCGGGGTCGACGGCGGAGACGCCTTGGTTCGTCGCGTCTTCATGGTCCTCGGGCGCGGTACGCGGATCGGGATCGCTGGTCATCATGCGCTCTCCTGTTCGAATGAACGGGGCCAACGCACGATGACCGGGATCGGATGCTTATTCGGCGGTCGCCTCGGCTTCCGCAGCGGCGGGCGCCGGCGCGTTCGCGGCCTCGGCGGCGGCTTCCTCGGCGGCCTTCTGCTTCTCGGCGCGCTCCTCGGCGCGCTCCTTGGCCTTCTCGCCCGGCTCGGCCTTCTTCGGGTTGTTGCGCGCGGTGCGCTCCTTCACACCCGCGACGTCCAGGAAGCGCGCGACGCGGTCGGTCGGCTGCGCGCCCATTGCCAGCCAGTGCTTGGCGCGCTCGGCGTCGAGCACGATGCGCTTCTCGTCGTCCTTGGCGAGCAGCGGGTTGTAGTTGCCCAGCTTCTCGATGAACTTGCCGTCACGCGGGCTGCGGGCGTCCGCCACGACGATGCGGTAGTACGGACGCTTCTTCGAGCCGCCACGCGACAGGCGAATGCTGAGTGCCATCTTCGTCTTCTTCCTTCTTCAAATCGTCACCCCGGCACGCGCCGGGATCGTTTCGTGATGATCGTTGCGCCGGTGCCGCCCGAGGACGACGCCGGATCTACCTCTTGAACTTGAAACCGCCGGGGCCGCCCGGAAGGTTACCCGGCAGACCGGGGAGCCCGGGGCCGCCACCCGGCCCGCCCAGCTTGCCCATCATGTCGCCCATGTCGGCGCCACCGATGGCATTGCCCAGACCGCCGAGCCCGCCCTTGCCGAGCATCGCCATCAGGCCCTTCAGCCCGCCCATCTTCTTGATCTTCTTCATGGCGGTGGACATTTCGAGGTGCATTTTCAGGAGCTTGTTCACCTCCTGGACCGTGGTGCCGGAACCCTTGGCGATGCGGATCTTGCGCTTGGCGTTGATCAGCTCGGGCTTGGCGCGCTCCTTGACGGTCATCGACCCGATCATCGCGTCGAGATGCACCAGCATCTTGTCGCTGCCCGGCGTCGCATCCATCGCGGCCTGCGCCTTCTTCATCCCCGGCAGCATCCCCGCGAGCGCGCCGAGGCCGCCCATGCGCTTCATCTGCGCCAACTGGCTACGCAGGTCGTTCATGTCGAACTGGCCCTTGGCGAGCCGGTTCGCCATCCGCTCGGCGTCTTCCTGCTGGATCGACTCCGCCGCGCGCTCGACCAGCGACACGACGTCGCCCATGCCGAGGATGCGACCCGCGACGCGCGACGCATGGAACGCCTCGAGCTGGTCCAGCTTCTCGCCGACGCCCGCGAACTTGATCGGCTTGCCGGTGACCGCGCGCATCGACAGCGCCGCGCCGCCGCGCGCATCGCCATCCATCCGCGTCAGCACGACGCCGGTCAGCGGCACCTGCTCCGAGAAGTTCTGCGCGACGTTGACCGCGTCCTGCCCGGTCAGCGAGTCGACGACCAGCAGGATCTCCTGCGGTTGCGCGACGTCGGCGACCGCCTTCATCTCGTCCATCAACGCCTGGTCGACGTGCAGACGACCGGCGGTGTCGAGCATCAGCACGTCGAAACCCTGCAGCTTCGCGGCCTGCACCGCGCGCCGCGCGATCTCCACCGGCTGCTGCCCGGCGATGATCGGCAGCGTCGCGACCTCGACCTGCGTGCCCAGCGTCGCCAACTGCTCCTGCGCGGCCGGGCGATTGACGTCGAGCGACGCCATCAGCACCTTCTTGGCCGAGCGCCCGGTCATCGAGCTGGTCGACAGCCGCTTGGCGATCTTCGCGGTGGTGGTGGTCTTGCCCGAACCCTGAAGCCCGACCATCATCACGATCGCGGGCGGCGCGACGTTCAGGTTCAGCTCGGCGCCTTCGGGATCGTCGCCGCCTAACATCCGCACGAGCGCGTCGTTGACGATCTTGACGACCTGCTGCCCCGGCGTGACCGAGCGCAAGACGTTCTGCCCGATCGCTTCCTCGGTCACCTCGTCGACGAACTGACGGGCGACCGGCAGCGCGACATCGGCCTCGAGCAGCGCGACGCGCACCTCGCGCATCGCCTGGCGCACGTCGGCTTCGGTGAGCGCACCACGCCCCCGCAGCCGGTCGAACACGCCGCCAAGACGATCGCTGAGGCTATCGAACATCGAAACTCCTTTCACCCGCCGAAAAACGCAAAATACGCCGGCGGGCGAAACCTCGCCGGCCAGCGTGCGCCACAAGAGCGCTTGATCCATGCGTCCACCAACGGAACTTGGGTGACCCGATAGCCGAACGCAATGGTGGACGCAAGTTGGTTCACGCGGAGGCGCGGAGGCGCAGAGAAGATGGTTGGTTCGCGCAGAGCACGCTGAGGACGCAGAGATGTTCCAGCCTGGGCAATCGGAAGACACATACGATCGCCGCTTGTTGAGCCGGCGAGGCCGGCTCGCGAACCCACCGCAACCGGCGCTCTGCGTCCTCAGCGTGCTCTGCGCGAACCCGATCTCTTTCTTCTCCGCGCCTCCGCGCCTCCGCGTGAGCCGATCTTCTTCCTCCCCCCGCGAAACGCTACCAACCCCCACCGTTGTCCAAATACGCCCGCTCCGCCTCGCTCGTCTCCCGCCCCAGCGCCGCGTTGCGCGAGGGAAAGCGACCGAACCGCGCAAAGACCTCGGCATGGTCGCGCGCGAACGTCACATTCTCTTCGATCCCCAGCGCCTCGAACATCGCCACGCTGCGCGTTTGCCCTTCGGCATCCTCGGCATGCATCAGCGGCATATAGAGGAACACACGCTCCCTCTTCGACAGTTCCGCGTCCCAGCCACGCGCAATCGCCAACTCTGTCAGGTCGCGCGCCAGCGGATCGGCGGCGAACGCCTCCGCCTGCCCGCGGAAGAGGTTGCGTGAAAACTGGTCGAGCACGATCACCGCCGACAGCAGGTGCCGCACGTCACCGCGCCACGCCGCCGCCCCCGTTTCCTTCACCCGGTCGCGCAACGCGCCGAACCGCGCGGCGATCTGCGCGTCCAGCGCATCGTCTTTGGCAAATTGCTGCTCGGTCGTCAGCCCGAACCAGAAGTCATGCACATCGCGTGCGGCGGAGTCGACTTCACCTTCGGTCATAACTAGATCGCGCCCCATGTCTCTCTCCACCCAGCCAGAGGTCGTGACGCTCGGCTGCCGCCTCAACATCGCCGAAAGCGCCGCGATCCGCCAGATGGCGGGTCGCGGGCAGGTGGTGGTGAACGGCTGCGGTGTCACCAACCAGGCGGTGAAGGACACCCGCGCCGCGATCCGCCGCCTGCGCCGCGCGCGCCCGGATGCCGAACTGATCGTCACCGGCTGCGCCTCCGAAATGGATCGCGACGGCTTCGCCGCGATGCCCGAGGTAGATCGCGTGATCGGCAACGCCGCTAAGCTGCTGCCCGCGACCTGGGGCGCCCGCCCCAACGCGCCGCGCGCGGTGCCACAGACGCGCGCCTTCCTCGGCGTACAGAACGGCTGCGACAATCATTGCACCTTCTGCGCGATCCCGCAGGGCCGTGGTCGCAACCGCGCCGATCCCATTGCGGAGGTCATTCCGCGCGTCGCGGCGCTGGTCGAGACCGGCCAACGCGAGGTGGTGCTGAGCGGCGTCGACCTCGCCAGCTACGACGATCGCGGCGCGCGGCTGGGCGCGCTGGTCGAGCGGTTGCTCGCCGAGGTGCCCGCGCTCGAACGCCTCCGCCTGTCGTCGCTCGATCCCGCCGCGATCGACGATCATCTGCTCGCCCTCCTGACGCAGGAGCCGCGCGTCATGCCGCACGTTCACCTCTCCGTGCAGGCCGGCGACGACATGATCCTGAAGCGGATGCGCCGTCGCCACGCGCGCGGTGACGTGGTGCGACTGGTCGCACGACTGAAGGCGGCGCGCGATATCGCGATCGGCGCGGACCTGATCGCGGGCTTCCCGACCGAGGACGCGGCGATGTTCGCCAACACGCTGAGGCTGATCGACGAGGCCGACATCACCCACGCGCACGTCTTTCCCTATTCACCGCGCGCCGGCACCCCCGCCGCACGAATGCCACAGGTTGCACCCGC
>CAJYSA010000019.1 GCA_913777325.1 uncultured Sphingomonas sp.
TACCAGCATCCCGATCTCGCCGCCTGACACACCGCCAAGCGAACAGCCTAGACCAACGGGATGAGGGGTCCCTTTTCGACGCCGATCACTCCGCTACCGGGGTCCCTTTTCCACGCCGATCCACACCAGGCACTCTCCGAGCTGGACCGCTTCGCCGCGCTGGTCGCGATCACCCGGTTCACGAAGTTTGACGGCGACAACGACCCCTATGGCGAGCACGATTTCGGCGCGGTCTATAAGCTCGCAAGCGGCGCGTGGACGCAGGACCGCCCCGACGATGCGGAGGCGATCGTGCAGACGGTGTTCTGGAAGATCGACTATTACGACACGAGCCTCACCTACGGCAGTGACGCTCCGTGGAATCCCGAGCAGACTAAACGGGTGCTGACGATCATGCTGGCCAGCGAATACTAACCCCTATGGCGTAGCGATCCGCGCTCGAATGAGCGCGGATCAACCGTGCCGAAACGGACCTGCACCAACGTGATTTGTTGAGAAATCGCGGGGGAGCGCGTAGGGTTAACGGCGAAAGGATGACGCGATGGCCCAGATCAATCTCGACACGCTGCGCGAGCGCATCCGCTCCATGGACTTTCAACGCGGCACCCCCGAGCAGATTGCGCTGTGGCGCGAGGACGTGGCAGAGGCGCGCGCCAACCTCGTCATTGAGGACATGGCGCCGACCGGTGACGAAGATGCCATGTTCGCCATGATGCTCGACGAGGGTGTTCCCCCGTGGCTCATGCCGTCCATCATCCTCGGCCTCTACAAGCCAGGAACCCACCAGATCGCGGCCTGACCTTGGCAGACGATCCCTACACCTATCCGGGGACGGATACGCTCCGGAACCGGCTTGGGATCACGGACGACAAAACTCTCGCGGAGGCTGAGCGGAGGTTGACCTTGGCGCGCGGCGCGGAAGCCGCGCGCCTGACCTTTCCAGCGACGGCGGATGGCTATCGCGCCCTGCACCGGCACCTCTTCCAGGACCTTTACGACTGGGCAGGTCAGGACCGCACGGTCAACATCGCCAAGGGCGGGTCGAGTTTCGCGCACGTGCCCTACATCGCGCGCGAGCTCGACAAGCGGTTTGCCGACACGCGCGCGGGCGATGCGCTGAAGGGCCTCGCCCGCGACGAGTTTTTCGACCGGCTCGGCAACCACATCAACGAGATCAATGCCATCCACCCTTTCCGCGAGGGAAACGGGCGGACGATGCGCCACCACGCGGCGCAGCTCGCCCGCGATGCCGGCCATCCCATCAGGATCGCCTCGATCGACAAGACCGCGTGGATGGACGCGTCCCGACATGGCTTCCTCACCGGCGATCATCGGCCCATGGCTGCCGTACTCGCCGAGGCGGCAATCCGTCGCGACCTCGCACCCGAGGCCCGCATCGGCCCTGCCGGGATCGCCTTGCTGCCCCAGCGCGCGCCGCCCGAAGGGCAGCGCTACCGGGTGACGCTGACCAAGGCACGCGAGGAGCTGGATCGCTATCTTCCGGCCGCCCGCCAGCAGGCGGCCGATCGGCTGCGCAGCCTCGTCAGGGATGGTGCGCCCTCCCCCGTCATCGCCAACGCGCGCACCGAACTGGCCTATGTCCGCCACGCCAAAGGTCCGATCTACCAATCGCACCTTCTCACCTATCTTGGCGTGCGCCAGGTCGATGCCGTCATCACGCCCCAGCAGACCCCGCTTGAGCGCGTGCGCGAAATCGGCGCGGCGCTCGGCGTTCAGATCAACTCGCAGCCGCCCGCGCAACTCCAGCGCGCCGTCCGCTCGCTGGAGCGGCCGATCCTGCCGCCCGGTGCTTCGCCAGGTCAGGAGCGGCTTGCCGAGCTGTTCCTGAAGAACACCGCCGAGAAGAACCACGCCGACCCACGTCTCGCGCCCGCCCAGGCGATCGTCGACGCGGCGATGCAGAAGGCACGGGAGCGCGGCGAAAGCGCGCGCATGGTCAACACAGTCGGGGAGTCCACTCGCCAACTCGTTGCCGATCGGATCAAGACCGGGGCAGCGCTCGAAGGGGCGTCCGCCCCGCCTTCCTCACCGGGTACACCGCCCCCGGATCGCGGCAAGGATCGGAGCCGCTAGGCTTCGCCTAGCGTTCGGGGCGTCGGGTCGGGAAGACTGGACCCCTCACCGTCATCTTGGTGGGGTCATAGGGCTTCTGCAGGGCGACGATCTCGTCATAGGTGCCGCGCAACCACGTATCGATGTCCTCGGGCTCGAGGATCGTGATCATTGCCTTCGGATGGATCGGCGCAACGAGCGTGTTGGGGTTACACGTCACCATCGTGAAGCCGTTACCGCCCTCTGCGCGCTGCCAGAAGCCCGCAACCGCGAATACTGGCTGGTCGGTCACGCCGAACCACATCTCGCCTTTCAGGGGCGGTTTGCCGTCGCCCAGGTCGTGCTTGTCAGGCGTGAACTCGCAGAACTCAGTCAGCGGCACCAGGCAGCGGTTCTCCGGCTTCTCCGCTAGCCTGCGCCATTGCGGGAGCCCGAGCTGGCGCACGTTGGTCATCGGCCACGCCGCCTTCCCGCCGAGCACGTCCCAGGTCATCAAGTCCCATGCCCGCTCCCCGCCCTGTTCGCGGATGACATAGTTGCGGCTTTTGGGACGCAGCTCGCGGGGGTCGAACCGATTGTCGCGGGGTCGCTCGCTGAACAGCTTCGCGGCCGATCCCCAAAGGGTCTCAGGCTCATTCAACATGCGGGCGCGATTGCACATAGCGTCAGATAAACCGCTCCGATCGATCTCGCCTAGCGAGCCACCGTGATGGCAATTAGGCCGCGATCGAGTCCAACTTATAGCGTACCATCCTCTCGCCCGGCTCGCTCATATCAACTGTTTCAAACCCCATCTCACGCTCCAACGCCAGCGCCGCGTAGTTGTCAGCACTTTCGACGGACTCGACTGTCGCTATGCTCTCCGCTTTAGCGTAGTGAAGCACGTGCTGCACGAGCGTCCAGCTGACGCCCTTGCCTTTCCACTCGCGATGAACAGACACGGCTAGCTCGCCCCGGGTCCGGTCCGCGTCGCAGGCCAGCATGGCGGTGGCGATAAGCTTGCCTCCGGCGAACGCTAGAAAGTTAATCGTCCGCCGGTAGTCGACTTGAGTCATGGGAACGAGCCGGTCCCGTCCAACCTCGCGCAAGCTGGTCAGGAAGCGGAACCTCAGATCCTCGGGTGCCAGATGAGCGAACAGATCGGCGACTTCCGTCTCATCGGCTGGCACAACCGGCCGTACGTGCAGCGCTACGCCGTCCCGGGTCACCAGATCAGCAGCCCACTCAGAGGGTACCGGCCGGATCGCAAGCCGGCTCTGACGGGGCTGATCGGAGATGCGGATACGGCAGTCGATTGCCACTGCGCCGCCTGCGTGGACGATGAGCGGATTGATATCGAGTTCGACGATGTCGGGTAGATCGCACGCGATCGCCGACACTGCGTTAAGCACCCGAACGACCGAGTCGAGATCCGCCGGAGGTACGTTTCGGTAGCCGGCTAGCAGCCGGGACACGCGCGTCCGTGCGATCATGTCACGGGCGAGCTGATCGTCCAACGGCGGCAGCTCCAGGGCACGGTCCGCCAGCACCTCCACTGCTACGCCGCCTGCTCCGACCGTGATCACGGGTCCGAAGGAGGGGTCGTCCGCAAGCCCGACGAGGAGTTCGGTGCCGCCCTGCGGGCGAACCATCGATGTCACGTCGAAGCCGTTCAGCGACGCGTGAGGATGCTCGTGAGCGAGGCGACGCGCCATTGTCTCTGCGGCAAGCGAGGCGGCGTCGGCGTTCGGCAGGTCGACGGCGATGCCGCCCACGTCCGACTTGTGCGGCAGGTTCGGCGAGACGACCGCCACCGCGTAGGGCGGCTTCAGCTCATGGCATGCGGCAGTCACCGCAGAGGCCGTCTGCGCATAGCGTGCTGGCACCACAGGGACACCGTAGGCGGCCAGCAGCCCGCGAGCCTCCGCTGCGGTCAGCATGGTCCGGCCCTCCCCGCGCGCCCAGTCGATGTTGGTCCTCGCCAGCGCACGGTCATGTTCGGGTATCGTGACGCTCGCCGGCGCGCGGAGGACGGCCTGACGGCCGAGTGTCGCCTGCCGCAGATAGCCAAAGCCGCGCACGGCATCATCCAGATTGTCGAACAGCGGCACGCCCGCGCGTTCGAACTGCCCCCTCACTCCTACCGCGTTCGCCGTCCCCAACCAGCAGCCTATCACCGGCTTCGCCCCGGCGCGTCGCTGTTCCGCAACCGCCTTGAGCACGGCCGCGGCAACGTCGGTCCCCGTCTCTACAGCCGTCGGGCAGTGGACGACGAGGATGGCATCGACGCCCGGATCGGCCAGCGCCGCTGCGGTCGCCTCGCCAAAGCGTTCAGCCTTCGCGTCCCCAATCACGTCGATCGGGTTCGCGCGCGACCACCCCTTGGGAAGATGCGGGTCCAGCCGGGCGATCGTCGCCTCTTCGAGCCGCGCGAACTCGCCGCCCGTTCGGGCCAGCGCGTCGGCTGCCAACACGCCGGCGCCGCCGCCGTTCGTCACGACGGCAAGACGCTCGCACCGCGCCGGACGGAAGGCGGTGACGACCTGGGCGGCATCGAAGAGATCAGTCAGGCTGTCGACCACGATCACGCCCGCACGGGCGAGCGCCGCGGCACAGACGTCGTAGGCGCCGGCGAGCGCCCCGCTGTGCGTGCGCGCCGCTCCGGCGCCGACCTGACTGCGTCCGGCTTTGATCGCGATGACCGGCTTGACGCGGGTCGCGGCCCGAGCGGCCGAGAGCAGCTTCGCCGCATCGCCGATGCCCTCCAGATAGAGCAGGATCGCATGGGTGGCCGGATCGGTGGCGTAGAGGTCGACCAGGTCGCCGACATCGACATCGGCCATGTCGCCCATCGAGATCAGCGAGGAGAAACCAACCCGCTTGTCGGCCGCCCATTCGACCATCGCTGTCACCAGCGCGCCGCTCTGGGAGAGGAACGCGAGCCGACCGGGCAGCGGGCGGCGGGCAGCGAACGAGGCGTTCAGGTGCAGGTGCGGCAGCAGCACGCCCAGGCTGTTCGGGCCGATGAGGCGCATGTCGTGCGCGCCGGCGGCCTCCAGCATCGCCTGCCGCTGATCGGGGTGCGTGCAAGCGGAGATGACCACGGCGACGCGAGTGCCCCGGCGGCCTAGCGCATCGATAATGCCTGCAACCGTCTCCGGCGGCGTAACGATGACCGCGAGTGTGGGTGCCTGTTCCAGGTCTTCCACCGACGCAGTCCAGTGGACCCCGTCGCGGAAGACCGGCTTCGGGTTCACCGCGGTGATCTGGCCTGCCAAGCCGCCCGCGATCAGGTTGTCGAGGACCTTGGCACCGAGCGAGCCGTGCCGGGTCGATCCACCCACGAGGACGACGTCTTGCGGTTGCAGCAGGGCTTTGAGGTGGCGGACGGACATCGCGAAACTCCTTCGAACGTGCCCTCCGTCTGGCAGCCGCCCGGCATCCGGCGCGATGCGTGATTATACGGAGGAGCCCGCGATCGGCTCGCGCAGCGGCCCTGCTAGGGGTAGGCCAGCGCCCGTTCGGCCCGTCCACGCCTGATCCACAGGACGAAACCCTTCGCCAACTCCGAGGCAGCCAGGGTGAGACCGGCGCCGCCGATGCACACGATCATGGTCGCGCTGTCCGGCAGGCGAGTGCCCAGGACGGCCTGGAGCGGCGGCAGGGTCATCGCTGCCACTTGCAGCGTAAGCGCGCAGACGATCCCAACCAACAGCCAGCGATCGCCACGCAGAAAGTGTCGCCAGCACGGGGCCGCCTCGTTGCGCGTCGAAAGCACGAAGGCGTTCTGGAACAGGACGGTCGCCAGCAGGACGCTGCTCCGGGCCGTATCGACCGACTCTCCGCGGGCAAGTTCCCACGCCAGCAGCATCGCCGCGAACACGGCCATGAGCAGCGCCGGGACGAGCATCAGGACGAGCGCGGACCAATCGATCAGCCGCGCTCCCGCTCGGCGAGGCTTCTGGTCGAGCTCGCCGCCTTGTCCGCGACCGAACGCGAGCGTCACCGTCTGGGCGCCTTCGGTGACGAGATTGCACCAGAGCAGCTGAACGGCAGCCAGCGGCAACGGCAGCCCAGCGGCGATCGCGACAAGGAACATCCCGATCTCGGCCATGCCCGTCGCGAGCAGGAAGATGGCGATCCTACGGATATTGGTGAAGGTGACTCGCCCCTCCTCGACGCCGGCGACGATGGACGCGAAATTGTCGTCTACCAGGATGAGGTCGGCCGCCCCCCGCGCCACGTCGGTAGGCATCGCTCCGATCGCGCCCATGCGTAGATGTACGGAGGGTGGCCGGTTCACCGATCCGCGCGCACGAGCGCGGTGGCGATCGAAAGCTCGGGACGAAGCCGATCGGGTGTCACCACGACCGTCGAACCAGGTCCTGCTGCTGCCAGCACGCGCGCTCGGAAGACGGGGTCGACTTGGATCGCGTCCTGGCCCAGCTCCGGTCCTTCGACATGCTGCTGTCCGGGCAGGAGAAGCCGCAACCAACGGCCGTCCGCCTGACGCTGGAACGCGACTGGTCCAGGCACGTCCGACGTGAAGGTGACCGGCGCCGCGCCGATCTCCTTACCAGCGCGGATCACCCGCACCTCGCGATCGGCAGTGCTCACCACGATGGAGAGCGGTGCGGCGCGCTGCTCGTCTCCACGCCAGACCGTGGGTTCGGCCCGGTCGGGAAGCAGCGGAGCGGCTTCGGTGATCGCCATGGTGGGCATGATGCTCAGCCGCGTGACGATCACCAGCATGCCGATCCTGGTCTCGCGGAACAGCAGGCGTGCGAACGCCTCCGGCAGACGGATGCATCCGTGCGAAGCAGGGTAACCCGGGAGAAGCCCGCCGTGCAGCGCGATACCATCCCAGGTCAGCCGCTGCATGAACGGCATGGGCGCGTCGTCGTACAGCGAGGAGCGGTGGTCGGCGTCCTTCTGAAGAATCGTGTATACGCCGGGTGGCGTCTCGTGCCCGCGCCGCCCGGTTGACACGGTCGTGATGCCGATCGGCACGCCGTTCCGGTATACCGTCGCCCGCTGCGTCTCTAGGTTCACGATCATGACCATCGCGCCGCTCGGAGCGACTTGCGGCGCCCACAGATACTGACCGGGTCGCAGGCGTGCGGCGGCCTCGACGACAGTGCCGCTGGTCAGCACCGGAGCTTCCTGTACCGGTGCGAACATGAGGAGAAGAGCGAGGGATAGCATGACGTCTTCCTCGCTAACCGAGGAACTTGTGCCCATCCGTATGTTCCCCGATGCTGGGCGGCGCGGACGTTTCCTAACCCGTTGCCGTCGCCGATCGGCGACGCCGATATCGGAGGAGACTCTCATGAACGACATGACCCCTGCACAGACTGGCTCGGCCGCGGCGCTGCCGCTCTCATCCGCAGCCACGGATACCCCGTTCCGCTGGCTCCGGTCGGAGATCGACCGTCTTTTCGAAACCTTCGGCCGGCCCGGCACAGCCTTCCGCTTCGGTGAGTTCGCGCCGGCGCCCGCGCTCGACATGACCGAAAACGACGGGAGCTACCGCATCACCGTGGAGCTGCCGGGCATGAAGGACGACGACGTTGATGTCAGCGTGGCGGATCGCGTGCTGACCGTCTCGGGCGAGAAGCGCCACGACGAGGAACGGCACGAAGGCAGTACCCTCCTTAGCGAGCGCCGCTACGGTGCCTTCACGCGAAGCCTACGGCTGCCGGAGGACGCCGATCCGGCACAGATCGACGCACATTTGAAGAAGGGAGTGCTGATCGTCCAGGTCCGAAAGGACGAGAACGCAGCCGGGCGCGTCCGGCGCATCGAGGTGAAGAAGGATTAATCCACCATGCCCGCCTCCACCAGGAGGCGGGCAATTGTTTATCGTGACAGAGCGCCGATAAGTTCGTGCTGGCGTAAGGGCTTATCCAGGACGGCATCGAAGCCGCTGGCCAGGGCCGCATCCTTCAAGCCCGCGCTGGGGTGACCGGTGACCAGGACGGCACGGCCGTGCCAACCACGGCGCTGAAAGGCGCGAAGTACGCCGATGCCGTCCCCGTCGGGCAGCCGGTAGTCCGCAACCAGCAGACCAACGGACGAGAGGTCGGCGTCGTCTATCTTCGCTTGCGCGGTGCCGAAGGCACGCACCTCATACCCTCGCCAGTGCAACAGCAGCTGAAGTGAGCGGCGAACTGCCTCATCGTCCTCCACGATCACGGCGACACGCGGAGTGTATTGCTTTTTCATGCCGCAGGAATGCCCCGAAGGGCCGGAGCATGGCTCTACGTAGATGTCCGCTCTTGGGCACCGTAGCCTGCCGCAAAGGCAAGCCGCAGCGCCTCGGAGAGGCTGTGTACCTCCAGCTTGGGCATCAGGTTGGCGCGATGCACCTCGACCGTGCGCGGCGAGATGCCGAGGTCGTAGGCGATCGTTTTGTTGGGAAGGCCGTCCGCGAGCCCGCGGAGCACATCCTGCTAGCGCGGGGTCAGCGCCGCGATCCTGACCTTCGCCTCCTCTGCCGAGGCGGCAGCGGCGTCGTGCTGATCGAAGATGGCAAAGCCGGTATCAAGGGCGCGGAGCAACGTCGCCTTGTCGAACGGCTTCTCCAGAAAGTCGATCGCGCCTGCCTTCATCGCCTGAACCGCGATGGGCACGTCACCGTGCCCGGTCAGGATGATGACGGGCCACCCGACGCCGCGTTCCGCCAGCTGCTTCTGGACCTCGAGCCCGTCCATCTCCGGCATGCGGACGTCGAGGAGGACGCATCCGGGCTCAGCGGCCTTGACCTCCTTCAGGAAAGCGACGCCGGACACATGGGTGCGCACGTCGAACCCGGATGTGCGGAGCAGGAAACCCGCCGACCGCCGGATGGCGTCCTCGTCATCGACCAGGTGAACGAGCCTGCGTTCCGTCATTCTGCGTCTCCCGCCTGTGCGGCCGGTAAGGTGAAGTGGAAGACCGTGCCTCGATCGGTACCCGGTTCCGCCCAGATCCGTCCACCATGCGCCTCGACGATGGTCCGGCAGATGGACAGGCCAAGCCCCATCCCGTCCTGCTTGTTGGACGCGAAGGCCTGGAACAGC
The DNA here is from genome assembly GCA_913777325.1 of uncultured Sphingomonas sp. Taxonomy (GTDB): domain Bacteria; phylum Pseudomonadota; class Alphaproteobacteria; order Sphingomonadales; family Sphingomonadaceae; genus Sphingomonas. The sequence goes on from CAJYSA010000019.1 coordinate 9,114, forward strand.
CGGGGCGCAATCGTCGGATCGAGTCCGGACCCTGTGTCCGCGACCGAGATCCGCACCATGGTTCCATCGCGCAGTGTCGAGGCCGTGATGTCGCTGACCTCTCCGTTGCGGAGTGCCTCGACAGCATTGCGGAGAAGATTGACGAGCACCTGCTGCACCTGGACTCGGTCAGCCAGGACGTGGGTGGCGGCGGGGTCGAGCGAGACGAAGCTGCGTACGCCGCGTTCGCGAGCGCCCGTCAATCCGAGACGAAGGGCGTCCTCAATGAGTGTCGGGAGAGGCTCGATGCGGCGCTCCGTCTCTCCCCGTGCCACGAAGTCGCGCAGCCGCCGCACGATCCGGCCGGCACGGAGGGCTTCGCTCGCGGACTCGCTGACGGCTTCAATCAGCAATTCGCGCGGCGCATCATCCGCTTCGATCAGGTCGCGCGCAGCCTCCAGATAGTTGGCGATCACGGTCAGCGGCTGGTTCAGCTCATGCGCGAGCGTCGCGGCCATCGTCCCCATCGCGCTCAGCCGCGACACATGGATCAGCTCACCCTGCAGCTCCTTCAGCCGAAGCTCTGCGCGCTGCTGCTCGGACAGGTCCCGAATGAAGCCTGTGAAGATCCTTCCGGCGGCGCTGTGGGCCTCGCCAACGGACACTTCCATCGGGAACTCGGTCCCGTCCTTGCGTTCCCCCACGACGATGCGGCCGATCCCGATGATGCGCCGTTCGCCCGTCTCAAGGTAGTGACCGATATAACGGTCATGCCGCGCCCGGTGATCACCGGGCATCAGCAGGCTGACGTTGCGGCCCAGAACGTCAGCCTCTGTATAGCCGAACAGGCGCTCGGCCGCGGCGCTGAAGGACTGAATGAGGCCACGCTCGTCGATCACAATCATAGCGTCGGGTACGGTCGCGAGGACCGAGCGCATGTGCGCTTCGCTCTCGGCCAGCATCTGCTCCGCCGCCCGGCGTCTAGTGACGTCAGCGATCGAGAGGCCGTATCCGCGCAGTTCGTCGGTGCCGTCGAACACGGGCGCGACCGCGATGTCGGCTATAAACTCCGACTCATCCGCGCGCTTGCACCAGTCGTCCAGCCGAACCGTCACACGCGTGCCGGCAGATGGCCATCGGCCCGATGCGGCTGGCCAGAAGGCGTCGATGCTGCCCCCCTTAGCCGCCGCACTCGAAGCGCCGAAGAGGCGTTCGGCTCCGACATTCCAATAGGTGATTGCGCCATCGGGCGTGGTCAGGATCAGCGCACGATCGGTGACGCTGGCGACGAACAGCGCCACGTCGTCGGACGTGGCGGCGGGTGTGGTCACGGCATTCATGACTGCGCGCTCTCGATCTCGGTTTCCAGCCAGCGGATTTGGCTCACGATGGCAACGAAGAACGCCGTTGACCAGCCGAGCAGGATGATGCCGTTGGCGCTCTCAATGGCGCCGAGCACGCGCCATCCGGGTTCAAGGACCACGTCCCCATAGCCCACGGTCGTGTAGGAGGCCGTGGAAAAGTAGAGCGCGGCTTCGAGCGACGGCAACGCTCCGACCGCGAGATAGAAGCCGGCATATAGCCAGATCTCGGCCCCATGCAGAACGAAGAGGCCGGCCGCGGCGCCGGCGATCGCCAATCCCTCGCGCAGCAGCATCGCGCCCGCCTGCTGGCGTCGGCGGTGTCGGCGAAGCAGCAGCATCAAGGCTGCGATGCCGAAAAGGTGGATGGCGCATGTCATCCCGACGAGCATGCTAGCAGCAACGAGTTCGACGGGGAGGTGCATGGCAAGCGAGGTTCACGAACGACGGCCGCGCCACCATTCGTGAAACCCCTTAGACCGCAGATGATCAGCGGCGATGCACGAGCAGCATCGGCACCCGGCACTTCTTCAGCATCATCTGGGTCGCACCGCCGAAGATGGTCTCCACGGTGCGCGAGTGACCGAAGCCCCCCATCACGACATAGTCATAGTGGCCCATCTCGGCCTCGCAACGGAGCGAGATGCTGACGCGATCGATGCCTTCCGGCTCCTTCTTCACCACTGGCTCGATGCCGTGACGCGAGAGGTAGCGGGCCGCGTCCTCGATCGGCGCATCCATGGACTTGTCGTCGACATAGTAGAGAGTGACGGTACGGGCCAAGGAGAGCAGCGGCACGGCGGCGGTCAGTGCCGCCTCCGCATCGGCCGATCCGTCCCAGGCGATCATCGCGCGGCCGGTCAGGTCGAGGTGCCGCGACGCCGGCGGGACGACCAGCACAAGCTTGCCGGTCTGCACGAGAAGCTCGCCGATCACGTCCCGCATGCGTGGAAAGAGCTCGCCGTCCTCGTCCGTGCTGAGCACGACGAGGTCCATGAGCCTCGTCCGGGCCTCCAGCGTCTGCGACAGGAACCCGGTCGCCTCCGTCCAGTCGAACGGAACGTCCTCGTGCTCCAGACGCGCCCGCATTTTCGTCGCGTGGATGGTCTCGCTCTCCTGTTCTTCTGCGAGAAGCAGCCCGCCGGCTCCCATCGCGGCGTAATCGCCCATGACGGCGGGGATGATGGTGAGATCGAGGCAGGTAAGATGGCCGCCGACGGCTCGAGCAACGTCGAGCGCTGCCTGGTAACGAGCCTCCTGGCCCTTGTCGTCGTGGATCAGCAGCAGGACGTTCTTCATGATCGCCTCCTCGTCGTACCTCTAAGAGGCTACGGAGACGGAGAAATCGTCGATATGCGCATTATCCCGGATGCTCAGGCAGCACGCTGACGCAGGCAGCGCTCGTCCTCGACGCGGAAGTGCTTCAGGTCCGGAAGCGTGATCAGACCCGCCCCCCGAAGCTTCGTCAGTTCGCGGCTGACCGTTTCGATGGACAGGCCCAGAAGGTCGCCCATCTGCTGCCGCGTTAGCGGAAATGCGACATCGCTGCCTGGCGAGCGCTCGGCGAACTCGACGAGGAGGCTGGCGACGCGTTCGCCCGCCGACTTGCGGCCGAGAAGAAGCATCCAGCGGCGCGCCCGATCGAGTTCGTCCAGCGCTCGTAGCAGAAGCGCATGTTCGACTTCGGGATGCGCGGCCGCGAACTGCTCAAACGCAGGGCGGCCGAGCGCGCAGAGCCGCACAGGCCCAACGGCCGTGACCGAGTAGCTGCTCCGGGTCCCGAAAGGGCGACCGACTATGTCTCCCGCGCCCGCAAGCCCTAGGATCTGCTCGCGCCCATCCGCCAACGATGCCGTGAGCTTGACGACACCGGACACGATGAAGCCGACGAGGAGCGTGTCGTCATCTTCCCAGACCAGCGTCTCCCCACGTGCCAACGTGATTGGACGGGCCAACCGGTCGAACGCTCGCGCGGCCGCGGGCGAGAAGACGCTGCAGACTGCGCGACCGCGCGCCGTGCAGCCGACGCAGCGTGATGGAGTTGATTGTTCGACTGGCGCCAGGTGCATCAGAAATCCCCTTTCCAGGTCTGGATAGGTTGGCTCAGCGAGCGTCGGCATACGGGTTTGTACGGAAGGAACCGTTTGCGCTCGATCAAATCGCCTTCGTTCTACTGCGAGCTAGCCGCCGAGGGACAAAAGGAGACCTCCATGCGTGCTTTCCTCACCACCGCACTGATCGCGCTTTCACTGACGCCCGGTGTCGCGGCTGCCCAGACCAGCGCCGGCGACTGGCTGATCCGCGTACGCGGGATCGTCGTGTCGCCCACGGAGACGTCCGGAGAGGTGTCGGGCATCCCGGGCAGCAGGGTCGGCGTGACGACCAGCGTCATGCCCGAGGTGGACTTCACCTACATGGCGACCGACCATATCGGGGCGGAGCTGATCGTGGCGACCACCCGGCACGAGGCGACCGGCCGCGGCTCGCTGTCGGCGATCGACACGGTCGCGAGCACGTGGGTGCTGCCGCCCACGCTCACGCTGCAATATCACCTCAGCCCCAAGAGCAAGATTCGGCCCTATGTCGGTGCCGGCGTCAACTACACCTTATTCTATGCCGAGGACGCCAGCGAGGGGCTTGAGGCTGCGCTAGGCTCCACCAAGGTCCGGATGAGCGACAGCGTCGGTTACGCACTTCAGGCCGGCATCGACTTCGATATCGGGCCGCGCACCTTCCTGAACCTCGACGTCAAGTATCTCGACATCGACACCACGGCTCGCCTCGTCACAGGTGTCGGGACCAGTCGCGTTCGCATCAGCATCGACCCGGTGGTGATCGGCGCAGGGATCGGGATGCGCTTCTGATCTCTTCGGCCTGTCGGCTTCCTGCTCGCCCGCCTCGGAGACGAGGTGGGCGATCGACGCACACAAGCGGCAATTCGGTGATTACATGCGCCGGCCCAAGGGGATCGCGGCAAAACCAAGCTGGCCGAGAAGGCCCACGATACCCGGACCGATGACCATGCTCCGCAGCTGCTGGAGCACGGTCCGATCGAACACAGTCACGCCCAGCACCACCTCTGCCGTCAAAAGAAGGCACAGGGCGGCGGAAGACATCAGCAGACGGTCGTGCATGGTGGCCGGCACTTCGAAACGTTCGATCAGCCAGCCGCAATAGATCCATGAGGTGGGAAGCATGAAGGCGAGCTCCGTCGCGACCGCAATCCAATCACCTGTGGCAGGCGCGATCATTAGTACGCGCGTCGTTCCGAGAACGCAGCCGAGCGCGAAGATGCCGGCGAAGTAGTCGATGGCCGCTCTTAGCGTCGTCCTCACCCCCGAAGCTCCGCCCGTGCAGCTTCGGCTCAGCAGCGTAGCGACAGCTTCGCCCGCCTCTCCGCCGCGCGCCGTGCGCTCAGCTCCTCGGCACAAATAGAGCGGGTCCGTTGGCGCACAGTCTCGAGACACTCCTCCAGGTACTGAACCTTGGTTCCAGGTACGATCGCGTCGAAGTGCAGGCGGTCATGCCCACGCATGCCGAATATGTCGTTGAGATAAAGATCGAACGCCTGCCGCAAAGCGCTGTACTGGCCCTGTTCCTCCAACCATGGCCGGGTAGTTGCCGAGGTGGTGGCGACCACGAGGCGTTTGCCGCCCAATAGAGGATTGGGCTCGTGATCGCGGATACGACTGGCGGTGAAGCCTGCGCCGAGCACCCGGTCCACATAGCCCTTCATCATGGCCGGCGGCAGGCCGAACCAGATCGGGTATACGAGTACGAGGACGTCCGCTCGCCGAAGATGCTCGAGTTCCGCCGCGAGGTCTTCGCCAGGCCTGTAGACCGGTCCGGGTCGCTCTTGCGCCTTCAGTACGGGATCGAAGCCTTCCGCATACAGATCTTGGAGGCGAGCGTCCTGCCAGCATTGCTGCGCCTCGTCGCAGTAGGCACGAGCAATGGCGTGACAGAAGCTGTCGGTGTTCGGGTTCGCCAGCACGATGTGGTGGCGGACAGGGCGTTCAGCGCTCGCGGCGTCGATCTTTGTGGGCTTCACTTCGGCGATTGTCATCGAACCTCTCCTTCAATGCCGACCTACCGGACGGGGACGAGGCCCAGTCTCCGCAATGCTACGTAGAACCCCGCCCGACCGAGCCGGGCGGGACGCCACGTCAGCCGACAACGATGTGATCGTGGATCGCGGTGACGCCGGGCGCTGCCCAAGCAGCGCGTTCGGCGATCTCGCGCTCGCGCCAGGCGCGCACCCTGCCGCCCAGCGTCACCGTGCCGCCGTCCGCGATCACGGAAATGGCGGTGGCGTCCAGGACGGCGTTGCGCTTGAACGCCTGCTCGATGAGGCCCTTCACGTCGGTCACGGCGGGGATCTGCTTGATCGACAGGAGGTCCCTTACGCTCACCACACCCGTGATGCGGCCGGCTGCCTTGCGGGCGGCATCCACCTCGTAACGCCAATCCACGGTGCCGGAGAGCGTGACGTTTCCATTCTCGACCTTAACCGAGATCTTCTCCGCCGGGATCAGGGCATCCTCACTCCTTCGCTTCGGCAGTGTGACGTCGCCGCATCAGGCCGCCGATCGGACTGCAAGAACGGTCGCGCACTCAGGCCTCAAATCGCACTGGCGACAGTCTGCGGGTTCGGCAGCACCGCAGCAGAGCGTCAGGTAGCGGCGCTCCAGCTCGAGGTGAGCCAAGCGAGACGGCTGGCACTTGGCGCTGGCGGCCATGCCCATCTCGGCCCTGGCCCTCACCCTTACGTAGTCGATGTCGACATCGGACATGGTTTGCCTCCCGCTAAGATTACGCGAGGCAGCTTGTTCGACGACGAGCCGGATTGCTCTACGTGTTTGTCCGCATCCGGACGTTTGCGTTTGGTCAAGGGATCGCCGGCCAGTCGGCGCGAACCTCATCTCCTCGACACGAGGAGGCGACGATGTTCAATCTTCCGGACGACTGGTTCCTGTACTTGGCGGCAGGCGCGATGGGCCTGTTCATGATCACCATGATGTTTGTGACGATTGGTGATCGCCGGCAGCACTGAAGCGGACAGACGATCGGAGAACGGGGTCGTCGCTCGCGCGACGACCCCGTTCTCGTGTCACTCGCCCTCTGCAGGCTGGTGGAATTCGTGCCAGATCCCGTTCAGGATGCCGAAGCCGACCGCCAAGCCGAGGCCGAGCACCCAGGTGAAGTACCACATCGCGTGTTGCTCCTCAGTAGAAGTCGGGGCTGGCGGCGACCGCGTCGGCGGTGACCCGGCCGAACATGATGCGATAGGCCCATGCGGTGTACGCGAGCACGATCGGCAGGAACACGACCGTGACGAGCAGCATGATGCGCAGCGTACGCTCGCTGGATGACGCGTTCCAGACGGTAAGACTTGAGTGCGCATCGATGCTGGACGGCAGGATGAAGGGAAACATCGAGCAGCCGACGCTGGCGATGATACCCGCCGCTCCCAAGCTCGAACCGGTGAAGGCGAGTCCACCGCCCTCGCGGTAAATGCCGACCAGCGCCATTGCCATGCCGAGGAACCCCAGCGCCGGAGCGAGGAGCATCCAGGGATGCGCCTGGTAGTTTCCGAGCCATGCGCCCGAGACCATCTCGGTCGTCGTGCGCAGCGGGTTCGACGGACCCGCCGGATCGATCACGCCCACGATCCGCCAGCCCGGCATCTCGGCAACCATCAATTCACCGATGGCGAACAGAAAAAGCGCGAGCGTCCCCGCCGCGAAGCCATAGGCCCGTGCGCGCGCCTGCACCGGCCCGTGCTCGGTCTTAATCGCGAGCCAGGCCGCCCCGTGCAGCACCAGCATGGCGACCGACAGCAAGCCTGCCAGTAGTGTGAAGGGCGTGAACAGGCCCAGGAAGGCACCTTCATAGGTCGCGCGCAGGTCCCCATCGAGGCGGAAGGGCGCGCCGGATAGCGCGTTGCCTACCGCGACGCCGAAGACGAGCGCCGGCACCAGGCCGCCCACGAACAGCGCCCAATCCCAGCGGCTGCGCCACTTCGGGTCCGGCTTCTTGGACCGATATTTGAAGCCGACCGGCCGCAGGATGAGCCCCGCCAGCACCAGGAACATTGCCAGGTAAAAACCGGAGAAGCTAACCGCATAGACGAAGGGCCACGCAGCGAAAATTGCGCCGCCCCCAAGGATGAACCAGACCTGGTTTCCTTCCCAGGTCGGCCCCACCGTGTTGATCACCATCCGCCGTTCCGCGTCGGTGCGGGCGACGAACGGCAGCAGCGTCGCCGTCCCGAGGTCAAAGCCGTCGGTCAGGGCAAAGCCGATCAGCAGCACACCGAGCAGTGCCCACCAGATCAGCCGTAGCAGTTCATAGTCGAACATGATCGTTTCTCCTCAGACTGCGAGCGGCTGCGCCGGGATGGGCGCGCCGACCGGAGCGGGCGCCTGCGCCTCGTCCTCGTCGGGACCGTGCTTGATGGTGGCGAGGATCAGCCGCACCTCGATCACCGCCAGCGCGCCGTAGATCAGGGTGAAGCCGGCGATCGTCGTCCAGAGCGCCGCTCGCGACAGGGACGAGCTCGCCAGGAAGGTCGGCAGCACGCCTTCGATCGCCCAGGGCTGACGACCTAGTTCGGCCACCACCCAGCCGAGCTCCGCGGCGATCCACGGCAGCGGGATGGCTGCGACGGCCGCCCAGAGGAACGGTCGGTACTGGTCGTGCCGACGCAGGCTGGCTACGACGAAGGCGGCGGCGAACAGCGCGATCATCAGAAAGCCGATCAGCGCCATGATGCGGAACGACCAGAACATGAGCGGCACGTTTGGAACGGTGTCCCAGGCCGCGCGCTTCACGATCTCGGGCGTCGCTTGCGCCGGGTCGGCGACGTACCGCTTCAGCAGCAGCGCGTAGCCGAGATCGCGCTTGTGCTGCTCGAACGCCGCGCGGGCGGCCGTGTCTTTCGGGTCGGCCTTGAGGCGTTCGACGGCCTGGTAGGCCACCTGACCCGAGGCGATGCGCTCCTGCGCCTGCAGCACCAGCTCGGACATGCCGGTGACGGTGCCGTCCAGGCTACGCGTGGCGATCATTCCCAGCACCCAGGGGATCTGCACCGAGTAGCGAGTGGTCTGCGCGACCGAATCGGGCATGCCGAACAAGGTGAGGCCGGCCGGCGCCGCCTCGGTGTGCCAGGCCGCCTCGATCGCGGCGAGCTTCATCTTCTGGTTGTCGGTGAGAGCATAGCCGCTCTCGTCGCCAAGGACGACCACCGAAAGCGACCCTGCCAGCCCGAACGCGGCGGCAACGGTCATCGAACGCCTTGCCACCGCGGTCCAGCGCCCCTTGAGCAGCCAGAAGGCGGACACGCCGAGCACCAGCACCGCCGCCATGACATAGCCGGCGCTGACAGTATGGACGAACTTGGCCTGAGCCACGGGATTGAAGAGCACTGCGCCGAAGTCGCTGACCTCCATGCGCATGGTCTCGGGATTAAAGTCGCTACCGACCGGATTCTGCATCCAGCCGTTCGCGATCAGGATCCAAAGCGCTGACAGATTGGTGCCAAGCGCCACCATGAAGGTGACGAAGAGGTGGCCCAGCCTCGACAGCCGATCCCAGCCGAAAAACATGAGACCGACGAAGGTTGCTTCGAGGAAGAAGGCCATCAGCCCTTCGATCGCGAGCGGCGCACCGAAGATGTCGCCGACATAATGCGAGAAGTAGGACCAGTTCGTGCCGAACTGGAATTCCATCGTGAGGCCAGTCGCGACGCCCAGCACGAAGTTGATCCCGAAGATCTTGCCCCAGAAGCGGGTCACCTGCCGCCATGCCGCACGGCCGGTCATGACATAGACCGACTCCATGATGACCAGCATGAAGCTGAGGCCCAGCGTCAGCGGAACGAACAGGAAGTGATAAAGCGCGGTCAGCGCGAATTGCAGGCGCGAGAGGTCGGCGACCCCGGGGTCCATGGCGTTTCTCCTAGGGCGCAGATCGCCCGATGGTCGGCAACTAGGGGCCCGGAGACCGGACGATCCTTGACCGCCGTCAAGGAACCGGGCCGCCCGCACGGTCACGGATCGGGTCATGACCACTCTGTCTCTCGACCAGCGACGCGGCCGACAACGCCTGCTCCGCGACCTGACCGCGCGCGACCCGCGGCACATGATCGCACGGGGTCTGCTCATCGGCGACACCGTGGCCGGAATCAGCTTCGCGCTCGGCCTGGCGGGCGGCGTCGCCGCCATCGCCACGGGCGGCAGGGTCTGGACCTGGCTCCTGCTGGCTCTCGCTGCCGGGATCGCGCGCGGAAGCCTAGCGACCCTCTCGCAGCGGATCGGCAGCGATCTGGCTGCAGATGCGAAGATTGCGCTTCGGACCCGCGTCACCGCCGCGGCGATCAACCAGTCGGTCGGCGGCGCAAGGACCAGCGGCGAGCTGGCGTGCACCATAGTCGATGAGGTCGAGGCAGTGGACGGGCACATCGCCCGCTTCGCCCCCATCCGCACGGCCGCGACGCTGTCGCCGCTGATTGTTCTCGCTGCCGTCGCGTTGGCGAGCCCCGTCTCGGCACTCATCCTGATCGGAACCTTGGCGCCGCTAATCGCGGCGCTGACCCTGGCGGGCGGAGCGGCCGCCGAGAGGTCGCGACAGCAGTTCGGCGCGCTTGCCCGCCTCTCCGGGCTGTTCTCCGATCGCCTGCGCGCGCTGCCCCTGCTGCTGGCCTATCGCGCGACCGATCGCGAGCGCGTCCGGCTCGGCCAAGCCGCCGACGAGGTCGCAGCGCGGACCATGGGCGTGCTGCGCGTTGCCTTCCTGTCGGCCGGCGCGCTTGAGTTCTTCGCCGCGCTGTCCGTTGCGCTGGTCGCGGTGTACGCCGGCTTCAACGTGCTCGGCCTCCTACCGTTCACGCCGCCCGAGCAGCTCGACCTGTTCCGCGCCTTCCTCGTTCTCGCGCTCGCGCCCGAGTTCTACCTGCCCTTCCGACGACTGGCCTCCGCCTATCACGACAAGCAGGCGGCCGAGACGGCCGCCGATCGCCTGCTCGCACTCGAAGCCGACGCCGAACCGGTGCGACCGCTGGAGGTTCACAGCGCGCCGGCGCTTGCCTTCGATCAGGTGTCGCTCCGACACGGGAGCGCCGACGCGGATGCCGTGTCCGCACTCAGCTTCCACGTTGAGCCTGGGGAGACCGTCGCACTCCTGGGAGCGTCCGGTAGCGGCAAGTCGAGCCTTTTGGGCGCCCTGGTCGGCACCGTTCCGGTTCGGGAGGGCACTATTCGGATTGACGGGAGAGCCCTGGAGAGCGGGTTGGCTGTCGCCGGGTCGGCCGCCTGGGCGGGTCAGGCACCGCTCCTCGTGCCGGGAACCATCGCCGACAACATTGCGCTAGCCTGTCCTTGCTCCTCCCGTGAAGCGGTCGCCGACGCAGCGGAAGCGGCTGGTCTGGCAGAACTGTTACGCTGCCGCGCGCAAGGTCTCGACTCCTTGCTCGACGGGCGCGGCAGCGGCCTGTCAGGAGGTGAGCGACGCCGCATCGGCCTGGCCCGCGCGCTGCTCTCGGAAGCCCCGCTGCTGTTGCTGGACGAGCCGACCGCCCACCTCGATGCGGAAGCTGAAGCGGGACTGACGACCGCGATCCTTCACGCATGCCGCGGGCGTACAGCGATCATTGCGACGCACAGCGAGACGCTCGCCGCCCAAGCCGATCGCATTATTCGCTTGGAGCGCCGTCATGAAGCTGCGTGAGCTGATCTTGCACGAGAGCGCGCGGCACCGGGCTTCAGGCCGCCGTGCGGCGCTGCTTGGCGGCGTGGTGGGGCTCGCCTCGGTTCTGCTGCTCGGGCTCTCGGGCTGGTTCCTGACAGCCGCGGCGCTGGCGGGTGCCGCCGGCTCGGCCGTGGCGCTTGGCTTCAACTACATGTTACCCAGCGCTGCGATCCGGCTGCTCGCCATCGCCCGAACCGGCGCCCGGTACGGCGAAGCGGTCTTCTCGCACGATGCGGGCTTGCGGATCGGCGCACGGCTTCGCCCAGCCCTCTTTGCCGCCACGGCCGCGGCCCCCGTCCGGCAAGCGCTCGCCGTCGCCCGCGGTTCGATGTTGCGGGTGGTGATGGACGACGTCGCGCGCATCGAGACGGCGTTGGTCCGCCGATCTGCGCAGTGGAACGCCGCTGGCGCGGCAGTCTCTGGCTTGGCGATGGTCGCACTGGCCGGCGTACCCGCAGCCGCAGTGCTGGTGGCGTTGCTTGCCGCCACCATCCTCGCCAACGAAGCATTGGCCCGTCGGACGCGCCGCAGCGAAGCGAGGCGCGACGAGGCCTTGGCCGAACTGCGCCTTGCCGCCGACGAGTTGCTGGCGGCGGCGCCGGAACTGCGCTGCTATCGACACGCGGATGCCGGGCAGTTCCTGGAGCGGCCCGGTCGCGCTCTGGCGCTCGCCGGGCGCGAGGCGGCGCGCGCTCGCGCGCTGGCCGTGATGATCCAAGCCGGGTGTATGACGCTCGCAGCCATTGCGGTGCTCGCGCTTTCCGGTGGCGGTCCGGCGCCGACCGCCGCGCTCGCCACGCTCGCCGCAGCCATGGCGACAGACGGCCTAGCGCCCCTTCTTCGCCAGATCGCAGAGCGCTTCTCCACACGGGATTCAGCCAACCGATTGGACCAACTGCTCGCGCACGAGCAGCAGGACATGCTGCCGGTCGTTATAGGCCGTCCCACGCTGGACCTGCTCGGTGTTCATCTGAAACCTGGCGACCGGCTTCAGCTGGAGGGCCAGTCGGGCGTGGGCAAGACGACGCTGATCGAGCATCTGATCGGCCTGCGCAGTCCAGTCGCCGGCCGAGCCAAGGTCGCAGGCGTGGACGTCGTTTTCTTGAGGTCCGAGCAGCTCCGGTCGACGTTCGCTTGGCAGCCGCAGGATGCGGCCGCACTCTCCGGAACGGTCAGAGACAATCTATTGATCGCACGTGCGGGCGCCTGCGATCGCGCACTGTGGCAGGCTCTGCATGACGCGGCGCTCGACGAGCTGGTCCGCGCACTGCCCCATGGCCTGGACAGCTGGATTGGCGAAGATGGCGCGCGCCTCTCAGGTGGCGAACGAAGGCGGCTCGCGGTTGCCCGTGCGTTGGTCGCGGACGCGCCCTGGCTGCTGCTCGACGAGCCGATCGAGGGCCTCGATCCCGCAACGGCGCAGCTCCTCCTCGAACGCCTCGAGCGCAGGCTTTGCCGTACCGGCCAAGGCCTGGTTGTGGTGAGCCACCGACCGCTTTCCTGCATCACGCGTTGCCGTAGCGTGGTGGTGCCCCAGCGCTGTGCCGCAATCGAGATCACCCATCAGCCTCAGCCTGCAGCCTGCAGCCTGCAGCCTGCAGCCTGCAGCCTAAGTAACATTACCGATGTCCTGCGCACCCGCGAAGGGGCCAAATGCCCGCAGAAGATCGGAGAGCATCCATGAACAAGACAATGAGAGCTGCGGTGGTCCGCGGCTTTGGCGAGCCGCTGGTGATCGAGGAAGTCGCGGTCCCTCGCCCGGGACCCGGGCAGATCCTCGTCCAAGTGGCGGCATGCGGCGTCTGTCACACTGACCTTCATGCCGCCGAGGGCGACTGGCCGGTCAAGCCGACACCGCCGTTCATTCCGGGGCACGAAGGCGTCGGCACTGTGGTCGGCACTGGCGCCGGTGTCCGCCATGTCAAGGAGGGTGATCGCGTCGGTGTGCCGTGGCTCTACTCCGCCTGCGGCCACTGCCCACATTGCCTGGGCGGCTGGGAGACCTTGTGCGAGAGCCAGCAGAACACCGGTTACTCGGTCAATGGCAGCTTCGCCGACTTTGTGATCGCAGACGCAAACTACGTCGGTCACCTGCCCGACCGCATCAGCTTCGCCGAGATTGCGCCGGTGCTGTGCGCCGGGGTCACGGTCTACAAGGGACTGAAGGTCACCGACACCAAGCCGGGTGACTGGGTTGTCGTGTCGGGCATCGGCGGCCTCGGCCATATGGCAGTTCAATATGCGATTGCGATGGGCCTGAACGTCGTCGCTGTCGATGTGGACGACGCCAAGCTTCGCCTCGCCGAGCGGCTCGGAGCTGCGCTCAGCGTGAATGCCGCGACCACTGATGCTGCGGCATTCGTCCGCCAAGCGATCGGCGGCGCTCACGGCGTGCTGGTCACCGCGGTTTCGACCAAGGCCTTCGCACAGGCGCTTGGAATGGTGCGTCGAGGTGGCACGGTGTCGCTGAACGGGCTCCCTCCAGGCGATTTCCCGCTGCCAATCTTCGACACGGTGCTGAACGGTATCACCGTGCGCGGCTCCATCGTCGGAACCCGCCTCGACCTGCAGGAGGCGCTCGACTTCGCCGCGCTCGGCAAGGTTCGTGCAATGGTCGAGACAGCGCCGCTCGAGAGCATCAACGACGTGTTCGCTCGAATGCGAGCGGGAGTAATCGAGGGACGCGTGGTGCTGGACATCAATGCCGAGGCGGTTCCGCTGCAAGGGTCCGCCATGGCGATGGCCGTTGCCTGACCTTGGAAGAGAATAGATGATCAAGGACATCCTGGCCGTTGTCGATGACGGCGCTCGCGCTCAAGGCTTCCTCGAGACGGTTGTCGAACTTGCGGCAGCGCGCGAAGCGACGCTGGAAGTCGCCGCGCTGACGCCGGCACCGATGGCCTCGCCAGCCATGGCGCCGTTCGGCGCATTGTATGTGCCGGAAGTAGTACTGATGGGCGACGATGCCGCCACTGTCGAGCGGGTACGCGGCTACCTGGCTGCGGCCGGTTCGTCGGCCGAGATCTTCGGCCTGCATGACGACATCGGATGGCTCGCCGGCGACTTCAAGCGGAAGCGTCAGGTCGCCGACGTGATCGCGATTGGCGCGCGCGAGACCTGGGCCACGCCATGGCTGCGCAGGCGTGTCGCCGAGACGCTCGTTCGCGGCAGCGGAACGCCGCTGCTGATCCTGCCTGAAGGGCAGACGCTAAACCCGATCCGGCGCGCCGTCCTCGGCTGGAAAGCGGGGCCCGAAGCGACCCGTGCCATGCACGCGCTGGTCCCCCTGGCTGAACCCGGCGCGATGGTCGATGTCGTTACCGTCGGCCCGACCCTCTACAGCTGCGAGCACGAGACCGAACCGCATGCCGAGGTCAAGCGCCACCTCCTTCGCCACGGTTTCGACGCGAAGGGGCACTGGATCGTTGATGACGAGAAAACCGAGGCGGATACGCTGACGCTCTACGCGCAGGAGATCGAAGCTGACGTAATCGTCATCGGCGGGTTCGCCCATTCACGCATCCGCGACATTTTGTTGGGCGGCGTCACGCGTGATCTGGTCGAGCACTCCGGCATTCCAGTGGTGATCGTCGGATAGACTACGCATCCTGCAAGGAAAGCCGGTTATGATCGAACAGCCACAACCTGCTAAACCCGCTTACGTCGGGATGCTTTGGCTTCTGACGATTAGCGCAATGTTCCTGATAGTCGAAGGAGTTCTCGAAAAGCTCGATTAACGCCCGCGGGGTCGATGTTTTGGAACCAACCTCAATGCGTGAGCTAATCTGAGCGAAGTCTGTGCTGCGCCAGTAAGCGGCAGCTGGGCCTGCAAAAGGTGAGGACTCGCCGAATTGCAACCGCGGCAGGCGCTCGCCAATATCACGTCGTCCGCCTTGCTGATGCGGCTTCGGTGTGATGTCTGCTTTGGCGGAGTTCCGAAAGGGCCGCCGAGCGCTCCGCTTTAGCGTCGCCGTCGCAGATGCGCGACCGACGTGGCGGCGTCGAGGGGAGGCGCGGTGGTGATGCATTCACGCTCCAGTTCGGCGCGAATGGTCTCGATCTCCTGGTCGGTCCGGTGCTCAATGCCGATGAACTGGTTCCTTGCCGCCTTGGAGGCGCGGATCACCTCGTCCATCTTCGCCTGCATGGCTGCGGCGTCCCGATTCTGGGAGTTCTGGATGAGGAAGACCATCAGGAACGTGTCCACGGTGGTCGCTGTGTTCACCACCAGTTGCCAGGTGTCCGAGTAGTGAAAGAGCGGGCCTGTCGCGAGCCAGATCACGATGAGCAGCGCCGCCACCGCGAAGGCCGATGGCTTGCCCGCCGACCCGGCGACACGCTCGGCCATCGTGGTGAACACCCGGTTGGGAACGCCGCGCTTACCTTCGTCAACGACAACCCCTGCTCCGTTTTTCGAGAGCATCGACATTCCTCCAGGCGCCCCTACGCTGCCCGTCGGCGACGAGATGTCCGAAGCATGCAGATCGGCGCGAGCTGCCATCGTCGAGATCTCACGCCAGGCGGTGCGCGGCCGATGCACCCAGCGGCGCACCGAACCGGCGCTTGTCGTCGAGTGCTGTGCACAGGCGCGCAGCAGTCGAGCGAACGCGCTCAAGCTGCTGCCCTGCGTAGCCGTGGTCCAGGCCGGGCACGACGTTGTCGATCATCACGTGCTCGCCCTGACTCATCGCAAAGCCGCGCCAGAGGTAGGTGTCGAACGCCTTCCGCAGCGACAGGACCTGCTCCTGCTCGTCCAGCCAGGCGAGCGAGGCGCCGGACGTGCTGAACGATAGCAGGTGCTTGCCCCGGAGCGCCGGCTGGCCGGTCTGCTCCTGCAGGTCGTGGAAGTCGTAGCCCGCGCCCATCACCCGCTCCACATAGCCTTTCAGGATCGCCGGCGGCGTTCCGAACCAGATTGGATAGATCAGCACCAGCGCGGCGCTGACATGGAGGATCTCCAGTTCGGCCGCTACGTCCGGCGCCGGCCCCCAGCGCGTCGGCGCCGGGCGCTCCTCCAGCTTCAGGACGGGATCGAACCCCATCGCGTAGAGGTCGCGGATGACGACCTCCTGCCCGTGCACGGCCACCTCCGACGCGTAGGCGTCGAGGATCGCATGGTCGAAGCCGGCGCTCGACGGGTTGGCGTACACCACCGTGTGCCGGATCGGGCGAGGTGCGACGTCGCTGGCGGCTGAACCCTTGGTCACATCAGCCCCCGACGTGCGCGAGGAGCATGGCGAGCAGCGTCAAGGCAAGCCCGGCCAGACCGACGCCGGCGCGAAGCCCTGCCTCGGTGTGGCCGTGGGCGCCGACGGGGAGCTGGAAAACGCGCATCAGTGCGCCAAGACCAGCGGATGGCGGCTGCCGCGGACCATCTGGTGCGTCACCCCGCCGAGAAACCGTTCGCGGACACGGTTGTGGCCGTAGGCGCCCATCACGACGTAGGCTGCACCCGTCGCATCGGCGCGATCCTCGATAAGTCCTGCGGTCGCCCGGTGCAGCGAGTGGACCCGCTCGATCGTGCTCGGCACGCCGTGTCGCGACAGGTATCGCGCAGCCTCCTCCGCCGAGGGTCCTGCCAGCCGGTCGTCGACCTCGAACAGCTCGACGTCGGCCGCCAGCGCGAGCATCGGAGTCGTGCCGCGCAGCGCCGCCATGGCCGGATCGGAACCGTCCCAGGCGACCAGCGCGCGGCCGTGCCAGTCGATGTCAGTACAATCGCCGGGCACTGCGACGACCGGCTGATTGCGCCGCAGCACCACGTCCTCGGTCACTCGTTGGAGGTTTGGTTCGAACAGGCGGTCGGCCTCGCGGCTCGTGACGATCACGTCGGCGAGCCCGGCCTCGTCCTCGATGCGCCCGCCCAGCCCGCCGGTCGCGTCGACCCAGTCCCACGCGACATCCTCGGTCGCGAGGCGCTCGCGATATTGAGCGCCGTGCCGACGCTCGGCGTCGTGTCCCTCCGCCATAGCCCAGGCGCTGCCCGAGCCCATGTAGTAGTTGTCGGCGATCACCTGCGGCACGAAGACGTCGACGCAGGTGAGATGCCCGCCTAGCGCGCAGGTGAGATCGAGCGCGGCCTGGAACCGGGCCTCCTGGCCCGGATCCGCATGCACGAGTAGCAGCACGTTTTTCATGGTCGGTCCTTTCGGCTGACGCTCGAACACTGCGATCGGCCCAAACGGCGCGGTATCGGTAGAGTCCCGGATGCGAAGAGTGTCGGGCGGGCGAACCGGCGTCAGTGCGCGACGAACAGCGGCACGGTCGCCTGGTCGAGCATCTCGAGCGTCGTTCCCCCAAACACGGCTTCGCGCGCCCGCGAATGCCCGAACGCGCCCATGACGCACCAGCAGTCGCGGTGGCGGGCGGAACGCGCGAGCAGCCAGTGGGAGGGGTGCCGGCCACCCGGTACGCGCTCAAGATGCGCATGGATGCCGTTGCGGGCGAGGTATTCGGCACCACGCTCGAGCGTCGCGCCCGGACCGTGCTCGCCCACCTCCACCATCGTGACCACCTCCGTCTTCGCCAGCAGCGGCACCGCCGCGCGCATCGCCGCGACGCAGGGCGGCGAGCCGTCCCAAGCCACGAAGGCGTGCCGCGCGAAGTTCACCTCCGGTTTATGCTTCGGAACGAGGAGGAGAGGCTGGTGCGTGGCGCGCACCAGGTCCGACACGAGGAACTCGCCGTCGCGCCAGGAATACGCGTCCTGCTTGGTGTTGACGACCGTGAGGTCGTGAAAGGCGGCTTCGCGCCCCAGCAGGTCTGCGACCCGTCCCCGGCCATCGGCCCAGGTCCAGGTGACGCCTGCGTCGCCCAGCACCCGCTCGACGTGCTGCCGGTTCGCGGTGCCCTGGCTGTGGACGAGCCCTTGAAGGACGCGGCCGTCGACCGTGGCCGAGGCGATCTCGTCGTTCAGGTCGTCGCTCTCGTCGACCTGGTAGCAGGCGATCGCGCCGGCGGTGAGCCGAGCGATGGCGACCGCTACCTTCAGGCGAGCGGGTTGCCCGTCGTCGTCGCGGATGAGCAGAAGCAAGTCTTTCATGGCGCGGCTCCGTCGCTGTATGATCTGACGGGAATCATGATCGGCACCGCGCCGACGGAACATCCGTAGTTCTACTACCGGGGTCCGGTGAGAGGATGGTCAGAATCGTACGCTAAGCCCGGCGACCGTCTCGATTGGGATGGTATTTTGAGACAGAGTTGAAAAATCGGCTGCCACTGCAGGTAACCAATCAGCGTCTTGAGGTACCCGCGTTAGAACATTCGGCGTTTTTGTACCTCATCGGTGCGCAACCGTGTACCCGCTTGAATGCGGTGCTGAATGCAGCTTCCGACGTGTAGCCAAGCGAATACGCGATGGCCGCTATCCTGTCGCTTCCGTTTCTCAGGCGCTGTTGAGCAAGAACCATACGCCAGCGTGTCACATACTCCATCGGGGGTATCCCAGTTAAACTCCGAAAGCGTTCCGCAAATCTGGAGCGTGACATGCCCGCGGTCGCTGCAAGCCTAGCGATTGTCCATGGATGAGATGGATCGGCGTGGATTGCCTGCGCCGTCCGCCAAATCTGTGGGTCGGATTGGGCAAAGAGCCAGCCTGTTGTGCGTCCCGCACTTTGGCTCAAGTAGTGGCGCAGCGTATCAACGAGCAGCAAATGCGACAGGTGACGTACGGCAGAAATGTGGCCCGGCGCCTCTGCCGATAATTCTTCCCGCAGTCGCTCCAGAAGCCAGCGCAGGCGGTTCTGACCCGCAGCGTCACGAAGGGGAAGGATGCTGGGCATCGCACCGAGCAGCATTGCCGTCTGCGGACCCGTGAAGGCGAAATGCCCAGCCATCAAGACCGTATCTCCACCGCCGTTTATGGTCGCGGTGCGATCGCTCCATGCCTCTTCGGGTATCTTGTCGATACCTGTCGACGCGAAAGAAAGATCGCGCGCGATGGTAAAGGATCGGCCACTCGGCAGGATCACACAGTCCTCCGCCGAAAGGCGCAGCGGCACTGCCTCGCCTTCGACACTTAACCATGCCCGACCCGAGGCAACGGCATATACTTTGAGCCCGTCATGGGCTGGAAACCGTATCGCCCAGGCTCCGCCCAGATCGAATGCACCGGCAACGTGAGTGACCGGGAACAGGGTCGACAGCACGTCAGACAGGGGATCTTGTGACATCAACGTGGGACGATCGCGAATGTTAAATGGACTGAGACGCATAGTTCGTCTCAGCGTACGGCGCTAGATTGTGTATCGGTAAAACGCAAACATGAGGTCGCACAGATATGATCAAGATGCTGATCGGCTTTCGCCGTCGTCAGGGAATGAGCATGCAGGAGTTCAAAGACTACCGGCGCGATATCCACGCACCGCTACTTTTCAACCTTCCCGAAGCGGACAAAATTAGACGATTTGTCGTATCCTATCCCGTTGCCGCACCTGGCTGGCCAGAGCCGACCTTCGATGCAGTCGTGGAGGCATGGTTCGACTCGCTTGATGACCTGAATGCACTCTACACTTGCGAAGCCTTTCAAGAGGTGGCCGACCCCGATCATGCCAACTTCATCGATCTAGCGTCGGTCAGCCGGATCGTTTCAGAGGAGATAGTCGTCGTTGGTTAGCCGTCTCCTGTGAGCATCAGGCTGACGTGGCAACCTGATGCTCCAGCGCGGCATCAGCGTACCGGCGAGATGGCGAACGGCGCGAAACCAGTCGCCTTCATAACATCGGTGACCAGCAGCATGACCGCCTCGACGCCACGGGCCGTTGCGATACCGCCAAGGTCTAGAATCTCGGAATCTTGCCAGCCAAGATCGTGAAGCAGTGACCTGACCAACGACTTGGCACCGGTGTTGTCGCCCGACAGATAGGCTGTCGGATTTCCGGTAAGCGAAGCCGGGTTGTTCATCACCGACGACAGCATCGTATTGAGCGTTTTGACGACGTTTGTCCGTGGCAGGGCGGCCTGCAAGCGCTCCGCGAGGCTGTCTGTTGGATACAAAAGACCCGATGGAGCGCCATCTTCATTACGGCTGGTCGCGTTCGCCACATCGATCAGCAATTTGCCCGAGAGCGCGTCGGCTAGGGCGGTGAGTCGCTCGACGCTGCCGGCTCCCGGCGTTGCATTAATCACGATCTGTGACGAGCCAATGGCTTCGTCGTGGGAGGCGAACCGCACGTCAGGTCCCGTCCAGTTTCGCGGGAGAGCGATGTCGCGGACGCCGATGGTGATCGTATGTCCTGCTTGCGCCAAACCGGACGCGAGGCTTGAGGCAACGCGGCCGGAGCCGAGGATGGCGATGGTGGTCATGCAGTGGTCTCCGAAGTTGGGGATAACGAGGCCAGGAGGGCCTGTTGGAGCGCCAGTGGCGCAGCGAGAAAATCAGGCGAACCGGCCGTCCAGCGGCGGCCGCGAAGGTCGACGACAGTTCCGCCCGCTTCGCGGACGAGTAACGCCCCGCCGATAAGCCCGGCGCGGACGCTGCCGTGCTGCCAGAAGGCGTCGAGCCGGCCTGCGGCAACGTCGACCAGTTCGAGCATGCTCGGGACGGATAATCGGACTAGAAGAGCAGTATCGAGAAGCCGTCCGGCCGAACGCACCATGGCAGTACGGATCGGGCGAGCTTCGCCCGGGCTCGCCTGCCCGCTCGAGATGATGGCGGCCGCTATTTCGTGCTTCGCAGAAACCGACAGGCGCTCGCCATTCATGAACGCGCCACGTCCGGCGATCGCGCTATAGGTCTCGCCGGTCAACGGGACCGAGATCGCAGTCAAGATCGGCTCCCCCTCACGCACAAGGGTCGCAGTGACGGCCCAGCCCGATCGTCCGTGCAAATGGTTGACGTTGCCCTCGGCCGGGTCGACCACCCACCAATCGCCTGACGGCAGC
>CAJYSA010000020.1 GCA_913777325.1 uncultured Sphingomonas sp.
CTCTGCCTTTTGTATGACAATAGGGGCAGAGGCTGGCCCGTCAAGCGCGGCATGAGGCGGGCTGGCGGCGCCCCGTGCGCTACATGGACCTCATCGACGCGCGTCAGAAACGATCATAGCCGCCACCTTCGTCGCCCGGGCGATCCTCGGGGGGCGGGCCACGACCGTCATAGTCGTCGCGATCGGGGCGGAAGCGATCGTCGGGCGCGCGACGACGCGGTGGCTCGGGTGGTTGCGGCAGTTCGATGCCCAGCTCCCGCAGGCGGTCCACCGCGTCGTCGATCGTCGGCTGCGCGCCGTCGATCGCGCGACCGAACTGGTCGAGCGCCTCGCCCTCCATGTTGTCGAGCGGCGTGCCCATCTCGTCCTCCGGCGGCGCGACCACCACCGGGATGTGCAGGGCGGACATCATGAACTGGCGCCAGATCTGCGCCGGAATGCCGCCGCCGTGCAGGCCGGGATTGGGGGAGCTGTCGTCCTTCCCGACCCAGACGCCGACGACCAGATTGCCCGCGAAGCCGATGAACCAGCCGTCGCGTCCGCCTTGGCTGGTGCCGGTCTTGCCGAACGCATCGACTGGCAGGTTTGCGTCGCGTCCGGTGCCGCGGATCGACGAGCCGAGCAGGGAGCGCATTTCGTCGCGCACCTTTCCGGGCATTTCGGTGTCGCGCCCGGCGATCTTCTCGTACCAGCTAGCGTTGCGATTGCCCTCGACGCCGCGCGGGGTCACCGGATAGCGACCGCTGGCGACCGCAGCATAGGCACCGGTCAGCTCCAGCAACGATACCTCGGCCGTGCCAAGCCCGATCGTCGCCTCGTTGGGGATCGGGGTGGTGATGCCGAGATCGCGCGCGGCGCGGATGACGTTGCGGACACCGACTTCCTGCGTCAGCCGCGCCGCGACCACGTTCGAGGAGCGCGCGAAGGCGCGACGCAGCGTGATCGGGCCGAGGTAGCGCCCGTCGTCGTTGCGCGGTTTCCACCCGGCGATCTCGACCGGCGAATCGTCGCGGACGTCGTCGGGGGTGAGCCCGGCGCGCAAGGCGGCGAGATAGACGAACAGCTTGAAGGTCGAACCCGGCTGGCGCTTGGCCTGAACCGCGCGGTTGAACGCGCTGGTCCGGTAATCCTTGCCGCCGACCATCGCCACGACCTCGCCATCGGGGCGCATCGCGACCACCGCCGCCTGCATCCCGCGCAAATTGGCCTGCCGCACCACGCGCTCCGCGGTCGTCTGCAGTCCGCGGTCGAGCGTGGTCTTCACCTTCGCATCGGTGCCGGCGTCGCCCGCCACCTCGCGCGCGGTGGGCAGCACCCAATCGGCGAAATAGGTGCCGGTCGGCAGCGTGTCCGAGCGGGCGGGCAGCACACGCTGCGGCTGGACGGTCGCCGCCTTCGCCTTCGTCAGGAAGCCCGCGTCGACCATCGCGCCGACCACCACTGCCTGGCGCGCGCGTGCGCCCTTCAAATTGCCGGTCGGCGCCAGCCGAGAGGGCGCCTTGACCAGCCCGGCGAGCATCGCGGCTTGTCCGACATTCAGCTTCTGCGGGGTGCGTCCGAAATAATGCTTCGCCGCCGCGGTGATCCCATAGACGTTGTCACCGAAATAGACGTTCGACAGGTAGCGAGAGAGGATCTCGTCCTTGCTGAGCCACGCTTCCAGCCAGAAGGCGATCATGACCTCCCGAATCTTTCTCGCGGCGGTCCGATCCGAATCGAGGAACGCGTTCTTGGCCAACTGCTGCGTGATCGTGGAGCCGCCCTGCCGCACCCCGCCCGAGCCGACGTTCGCCCAGGCGGCGCGCGCGATGCCACGCGGATCGATCCCCCAATGCGAGTAGAAGCGCCGGTCCTCGATCGCGAGAAACGCCTCGCGGACGTGGGGGGGCAAGGTCTTCGCATCGACCGGTGCGCCGATGATCGCGCCGCGCCGCGCGATCGGCGTGCCGTCGGCGGCGGTCAGCGTGATCGACGGCGGCGTCGGCGGCTTGAGGGAGCGCGACAGCGGCGCGGTGACCGCCAGCCAGATGACCGCCAGCACGAACAGCACGATCGACGCGGCCAGACCGCGCACGATCCATTTGCCCCATGCGATGCGGCGGCGCGGCGCGGGCGGCTCTCCGCCAGCACCGCCGGGAGGTGGACCATAAGGTTCGTCGCGGTCGACCGGATCCCCGTGCCACGCGCCGAACGACGGCAACGGATCCGGCGCGGAGCCGGATGTGTCGCCGCGTGCGTGGTTGTAGCGGACGCGGCCGGTGTCGTAGGGGTCGGGGCGCATGGCTGTTGGTGTCTTACGCTGATATAACAGTTGTCGCAAGCCTCGCCCGCGTGGACCAAGGATAGCCAAATGCAGGATGATGCGAAAGGCGGCGACGCGCCGCTGGTGGTGGGGATCGGGGGAACGATCGGCGGCGTGTCGTCGACCGAGCGGGCATTGCGAATCGCGTTGGGCGAGGCGCGGGCGCAGGGATTTCGCACGCAGATGTTCGGGGGCGCGGACATGGCGTGTTTGCCGCTCTACGATCCGCGCGCAACCTCCCGCACGCCGGAGGAGCGCGCGTTCGTCGACGCGGTGCGGAACGCCTCGGCCGTCATCATCTCCAGTCCCGGCTATCACGGCAGCATTTCAGGCGTGGTGAAGAATGCGCTGGACCTGCTGGAGGAGACCGCGCGCGATGAGCGGCCGTATCTGGCCGACATGCCCGTGGGCCTGATCGCGACCGCTTATGGCTGGCAGGCGACGGGATCGACGATCGCGGCATTGCGGTCGATCGTGCATGCGCTGCGCGGATGGCCCACGCCGTTTGCCGCCGCGATCAACACGCAGGTGACGCGCTTCGATGATGAGGGTGGCGCAAGCGATCCGGCGGTGGTGGAGCAATTGCGGCTGATCGGGCGGCAGGTGGCCCGCTTCGCGCCGCTGTCCGGCGGCGCGGCGTGAGCGACGTGGTGCGCCCGCGACGCAGCGCCTTGTTCCTGCCGGCGTCGAACGCCCGCGCGATCGAAAAGGCGCGGACCTTGCCATGTGATGTCGTGATCCTCGACCTGGAGGATGCCGTGGCGCCGGCGCAGAAACAGGCGGCGCGCGACGCGGCGCTGGCGGCGGTGCGCGCGGGCGGCTTCGGCACGCGCGAGCTGGTGGTTCGGGTGAACGCAGCCGACACGCCATGGGGTGCGGGGGATTTGGCCGCGTTGCGCGGGAGCGCGGTCGAGGCGGTGCTGCTGCCCAAGCTGGCCGACGCCGCGACGTTGACGATGGCGCGCACGGCGCTGGGCGCGGGGCCCGCGCTGTGGGGCATGATTGAAACATGCGCGGGCGTGCTGGCGCTGCGCGAGATTGTGGCGGCGGCGGACAAGACGGGGCTGGCGGTGCTGGTCGCGGGCACCAACGATCTGGCGCGCGAGCTACGGTGTCACGTCGGGGCGGATCGGGCGCCGCTGCTGCCCGCGCTGGCGCAAATCGTGCTGGCGGCGCGCGCGGGCGGGATCGTCGCGCTCGACGGGGTAATTAACACGCTCGACGATCAGGTGGCAATCGCGGCGGAATGCGCGCAGGGACGCGACTGGGGTTTCGACGGGAAGACGCTGATCCACCCCGCGCAAATTGCCGGCGCAAATGCCGCGTTCGGGCCGTCGGTCGCCGCGGTCGCCGCCGCGCGGGCGCTGGCGGCGGCCTTCGATGGGCGCGAGGATGAGGGTGCGATCCGTATAGATGGGCGAATGGTCGAGCGGCTGCATCTGGAAGAAGCGCGCCGCACGCTCGCCCTGGCGGCCGCGATCGCGGCGCGCGGCTGAGGCGTCAGGGCCGGCAATAACCTTCGCCGGCCTTGACGATCAGGCAGTCCTTCTTGCCGGCCAGCCACTTGAGGCGGGTCTGATCTCCGTCACCGAGAACGGCGGTTTCCGCCACGCCGTTGCGCATGAATCGCAACCCTTCGGCGGTGACCGACCCGTCGAAGGTGCCGCGATGATCGAGATCCCACTGCATGTCGAGCGACACCCCACCACCTTCGCGACGCGCGACATTCAGGTACATACCCTCCACGCCGACCCAGCGCCCAAGGTAACGATCCTCCAGCGCCGCCTCGGCGGC
Source organism: uncultured Sphingomonas sp. (assembly GCA_913777325.1). Taxonomy (GTDB): domain Bacteria; phylum Pseudomonadota; class Alphaproteobacteria; order Sphingomonadales; family Sphingomonadaceae; genus Sphingomonas. The sequence goes on from CAJYSA010000020.1 coordinate 4,097, forward strand.
GGGCTCGGCCGCATTGTCGCGCGGCGCGGCAAGCGGGCCATTCCGCTCGGTCGGCGTCGCACTGGGCGAGGGATCGGGGGCGGGCTGTGCGCAGGCGGCGAGTGCAAGCGGCGCGGCGAGAAGGGGAAGCAGCTTCGTCATGGCCGTGAAAACCGCCCTCGCCATCGAAGCGTTCCGGGTAGCGTTCGTGCGCACACGACGCTAGAGCGCGCTGATCCGATTATTCCAGGAGTCGATCCTTGCGTATCGCCATCGCCTGCGACCATGCCGCCGTCTCGTTGAAGGACGATCTGCGCGACTGGCTGGCCGGTGACGGGTACGAGGTTCTCGATCTCGGCACGCATGGCACGGCCAGCGTCGACTATCCCGATTACGGGCGCAAGCTGGCGAATGCGCTGGCCGCTGGCGAGGCGGATCGCGGCATTGCGTTGTGTGGGTCCGGAATCGGGATCATGATCGCGGCCAACCGCAACCCGGCAGTGCGGTGTGCGCTGGTCAGCGAACCGCTGTCCGCCGGGCTGGCGCGCAGCCATAACGATGCCAATGCGATCGCTTTGGGCGCACGGCTGATCGGCGCCGAGATGGCGCGCGCGTGCGTCGCGGCGTTTCTTTCCACGGATTTTCTGGGCGGGCGGCACGCCCCCCGCGTCGACATGCTCAAGGAGCCTGCATGAGCACCAACCCAACCTCGCTCTCCGCCATCCAGCCGGATGGCTTCTTCACACGTGGCCTGGCCGACGCCGATGCGGCGGTCTTCGCCGGGATCGAGCACGAGCTGACCCGCGAACAGACGCAGATCGAGCTGATCGCGTCGGAGAACATCGTGAGCCGCGCGGTGCTGGAGGCGCAAGGGTCGGTTTTCACGAACAAATATGCCGAGGGGTATCCGGGCAAGCGTTATTATCAGGGCTGCCACCCGTCCGACGAGGTCGAGCAGTTGGCGATCGACCGCGCGAAGCAGCTGTTCGGCTGCGGCTTCGCCAACGTTCAGCCGCATTCGGGCGCGCAGGCGAACGGGGCGGTGATGCTGGCGCTGGTCAAGCCCGGCGACACGATCATGGGGCTCAGTCTGGACGCCGGCGGGCACCTGACTCACGGCGCGCGTGCCGCGATGAGCGGGAAATGGTTCAACGCCGTGCAATATGGTGTCGCCGCGGACACGCATCTGATTGATTATGATGCGGTCGAGAGGCAGGCGGTGGAAACGCAGCCGAAGCTGATCATCGCGGGCGGCTCGGCCTATCCGCGCCACATCGACTTCGCCCGCTTCCGCGCCATCGCGGACAAGGTCGGCGCGTTCTTCATGGTCGACATGGCGCATTTCGCAGGCTTGGTCGCGGGTGGCGTCCACCCGACGCCGTTCGGCCACGCGCATGTCGTCACCACCACCACGCACAAGACGCTGCGCGGGCCGCGCGGCGGCATGGTGATGACCGACGACGAAGCGATTGCAAAGAAGATCAACTCGGCGGTGTTCCCGGGCCTGCAGGGCGGGCCGCTGATGCATGTCGTCGCCGCCAAGGCGGTGGCGTTCGGCGAAGCGCTGCGCCCCGACTTCAAGAGCTATGCCGCAGCGGTCGTTGAGAACGCCAAGGTGCTGGCGGCGACCTTGAAGGAGCGCGGCGCTGATCTGGTATCCGGCGGCACCGACACGCATCTCGCGCTGGTGGATCTCACGCCGCTGGGCATCACCGGGCGCGATGCGGACGAGGCGCTGGAGCGCGCCGGCATCACCTGCAACAAGAACGGCATCCCCAACGACCCGCTACCCCCGGTGAAGACCAGCGGCATCCGGGTGGGCTCGCCCGCCGGCACCACGCGCGGCTTCGGCGTCGCCGAATTCCGCGAGATCGGCAACATGGTCGCCGACGTGCTGGACGGGTTGCGCGTGCAGGGTGAGGGCGGCGATCCCGCAGTCGAGGCCGATGTGCGGGAACGTGTGCGCGCCTTGTGCGCTCGGTTCCCGATCTACAGCTAAAGGAGACGACGGTGGCCGATATCGACAACAAGCTGAACGAGGTGCGCGGCACGGTGAAGAACACGCCCGGGCTGGGCAAGAGCATGGCGAAGTGGAGCGCGCTGGGCGCGGTCGTCGCGATCCCGTTGCCGGTCGTCGGGCCGATCTTCGGCGCCATTGCGGGCGCGGCCTATGCCTATCACAAGGGCACCAAGAACAAGTGACCGCCTGAATGCGCTGCCCGTTCTGCGGCCATGACGCCAGCCAGGTGAAGGACAGCCGCCCCACCGACGATGGGGCGGCGATCCGTCGGCGGCGCCAATGCGAAGGATGTGCGGCGCGTTTCACCACGTTCGAACGGATACAGTTGCGCGAGCTGACGGTGGTGAAAAGCGAATCGCGGCGTGAGCCGTTCGATCGCGAGAAGCTGCTCCGCTCGATCTCGATCGCGGCGCGCAAGCGTCCGGTGGAGGCGGTACGGCTGGAGAAGCTCGTCAGCGGAATCCAGCGGCAATTGGAGACGAGTGGCGAGCCTGAGGTGACCGCCAAGCGCATCGGCGAGATGGTGATGGAAGGACTGAAGGTCCTCGACTCGGTCGCCTATATTCGATTCGCCAGCGTCTACCGAGATTTCAGCGAAGCACGCGATTTCGAGGAGTTCGCGGGAAGCGTCGAGGAAGCCGGTCGCGGGTGAGTTGCCCGCATCTGGTCGACATGAGCAGAATCAGGCGTACAGAAAAGCGCGGACCGGGAGCATAGCGAGCTGTTGCCCCCTGTATGTCGGCCTCCTTTGCCGTGTGGGCGATTGTGGTCCTGCAAGCTGCACCAGTAATCGCCGCCGCTGTGCCCATCTGGGCTGAGGGAATCCTTTCGAGGACTGACACGCTAAAGCGTGCATGGGCGTCGAGGACTGATCGCGTAGCTGGATAAAGGCTGTTGCATGCCGATCGGTCCGCGCGCAACGCGGCGGAACGATCTCGACCACAGGTGATGGATGGGATCGTCGCGCTCGAACGCCATGGGAAAAACAGATAGCGTCTTGGTTCAGCATCATGTTCGTGCACATCAATTGGATCATATGAGTTCGACCCCGCCCCCCCTCATCGTGCTTGTCCGTCCGCAGCTTGGCGAAAACATCGGCAAGGCGGCGCGGGCGATGCTGAATTTCGGGCTTACCGACTTGCGGCTGGTCGCCCCGCGTGACGGCTGGCCCAATCCGAATGCCGGGCCAGCGGCCTCCGGCGCGGACATCGTGCTGGAGCGTGCGACGGTGTTCGAGACGGTTGCCGACGCGGTTGCCGATTGCGCGCACGTCTATGCCACCACGGTGCGCAAGCGCGGCGTGACCAAGCCGGTCGTGACGCCGGAGGTGGCGGCGCAGCAGATCCACGCCGGACCGGGCCGGTCCGCGATCCTGTTCGGGCCGGAGCGATCGGGGCTGGAAACCGATGATGTGGCGGTGGCGCGAACGATCGTGACCGTGCCGATCAATCCCGAATTCGGCAGCCTCAATCTGGCGCAGGCGGTGATCCTGGTCGCGTATGAATGGTCGAAGGGGCAGGCGCTCGCCAGTCCGCCGGCGGTCGACGCCGATCCGCCCGCGTCGCAGGAGCAACTGGACGGGATGATCGCGCAGCTTGATCAACTGCTCGACGATGGCGGCTATTTCTTCCCGCCCGATCGCACCCCGGCGACGCGGCGGATGCTGCGTACGCTGCTGACGAAGCCCGGTTGGTCGAGCCAGGAGGTCCGCACGGTGCGCGGCATCCTGTCCTCGCTTGCGCCCAAGCGCCCGCGTGGCGGCTGATTTCAGGCGATCACGGGAGCAGGCGGGCGGCCCTCGCAATAATGTTGCGATGGCCGGTGCAGGGACAGCCCGGCAGCCACCGCACGCTGGATAATCAGGCGGATGGAGCCGTGGCGAGCGGTTCCCGCCTGACCACAGCTATCGTGGGTGCAGAATCGGTCGGTCGCGATCAGCAGACCCGCGCTGGTGCGAACATAGAGCCCGCCCTCGCCGCTGCGCGGTGCCACCCGCCGGCGTACCGTGGTATCGGGAATGGACAAGGCGCGCGCGACCTGTGCGACGCGTACCGCATGGCGCGGCAGCAAGCCTTCCGAGCCAATCCCTGCGGCGCGGTCGGCCTCGTACGCCTGCTGATTGCTGTGGAGGATCGCGGAGAAGATCGCGAGATCGATCGGCTCGGCGCATAGATGCTGATTGGCGTCGGCCAACGCCAGAAACAGATCGACCGCCGCGCAGACACCGTCGCTTAGAGACAGCTTCCTCGTTTCCATGTCGGCCGGGTTGGTAACCGGTATCATCCCCGCAGCAACACCGTCAGCCACCAAACGGATGAAGCAATCCTGCGCGTAGCGCATCTGTCGCCAGTTCTGCGGGCGCTCCCAATAGGGACGTGACAAGCCGACGCCGACCGAATTCCGTTCGCATACGCCGCGGTCGAGCAAGGCGCAGATGTGACGGCGAATGGTCTCGAAGGGTCGCCCGAGCGACATCGCCGCCGAATGTACCGAGATCCTGCCGTCATGCTCGGGATGGGAGAGGCTGGTGCGCAGCAACAGGCAGAAGACGATAAAGCGGTCCATGTTGCCGTCGAAATAGCGCAACCCGACCATATTGATGCTGGTATGGAATTCGGCCAGCAGCCGGGCAAGCGGGGGTACGGGGCCGATCGGCGAGGGTATGACGCCAAAATCGTTTTCGGATACAATACGTTGCTGTGTCGCCCCGTAATTTGGCACCTTACTGCTCCCCCGCCAGAATGCAGAAACCCGTGTCGCGCGGTTGCCGCATCCCGGTTCGGAAGGCGAATCCACGATCTAAAGCGCAGGACGATCTGGCATCAAAGGGCAAAAAAATACAAGAATAAAGATCAGCGGCTAATAATTCCGCCGTGCCATTAGTGAACGGAGCGGCGATGGGTGCCGTGACGTCGGGCATGCTTTCCGTCCTGTCTAGAATCCTCGAGTTTCGTATGACGGAAGCAGTTATAAATCGGTGTGACGGGTGCGTGAATAATTGGAAAGGTAGCTTCTTCATGGGCTTGAATGGCGACGTGCCGTCCGGCCCGCCGCCACTCGCGTGTTGATCACTCCGCCGGCTGGGAAAGCGCGACTGTTTGATGGCCCGACAATGCGGCGTTCAGCGCGTCGCGATCCAGTTTTCCTTCCCAGCGCGCCACGACGATCGCGGCGACCGCGTTGCCGATGAAGTTCGTCAGGCTGCGGCATTCGCTCATGAAGCGGTCGACACCCAGGATCAGGGCCATGCCAGCGACCGGCACGGTCGGCACGATCGAAAGTGTTGCGGCCAGCGTGATGAACCCCGCGCCGGTGACCCCCGCCGCTCCCTTGGACGACAGCATCGCGACGCCCAGCAGCAGCAGTTGCTGACCGATTGAGAGATCGACGTTGCACGCCTGCGCGATGAACAGCGCCGCCAGCGTCATGTAGATGTTCGTGCCGTCGAGGTTGAACGAATAGCCAGTGGGAACGACCAGCCCGACGACGCCGCGATCGCAGCCCGCCGCCTCCAGCTTCGTCAGCAGCCCCGGCAGCGCCGGTTCCGACGACGAGGTGCCGAGCACCAGAAGCAACTCCCCTTTCAGATAGGCGATCAAACGCAGGATCGAGAAACCGTGCGCCCAGGCCACCAGCCCAAGGATACCGAACACGAAAAGCGCCGAGGTCAGGTAGAAGGTGGCGACGAGGCCGCCGAGGTTGACGAGACTGCCCACGCCATATTTGCCGACGGTGAAGGCGATCGCGCCGAACGCGCCCAGCGGGGCCACGCGCATCAGGATCGCGACGATGCGAAACACGACGATGTTCAGCCGCTCGATCAGATCGAGGATCGGCGCGGCGGGCGCGCCGACGAGGCTGAGCGCGACGCCGAACAGGATGGCGACCAGCAGCACCTGCAGGATGTTGCCCTGCGTCAGTGCGGATACGAGCGTGTCGGGGATGATGTTGAGGATGAACCCGGTCAGCGTCGTGTCATGCGCCTTTTCCGCATAGTCCGCGATCTTCCCGGCATCGAGCGTGGCAGGGTTGATGTTCATCCCCGCGCCCGGCTGGACGACATTGGCGACCACCATGCCGACGATCAGCGCCAGCGTGGAGAAGAACAGGAAGTATCCGAAGGCTTTGCCCGCGACCCGTCCGACGGCGCGCAGTTCACGCAGGCCCGCGATGCCGCTGACCAGTGTCAGGAAGATGACTGGTGCGATGACCATCTTGACCAGCTTGATGAAGCCGTCGCCCAGCGGCTTCAGCGCTTCGCCGAGCTGCGGGTAGAAATGGCCGAGGATCGCGCCGGCGACGATCGCGATCAGCACCTGCACGTACAGGTGATGGTGAAGGCGGCGTGGACCTTCGGCCTCGGGCGGAATGATGGTGGCGTGCATGACCTCTCCTCGCGTCCATGGGAGCGGACGTCTTCGGGGCACAGGCTATCGCGGATCGGCTCGTTGGCAAAAGGATGGGCGAGATCCAGGCAGGCCATTGATATAGCGCTAAATTAATCGTGGGTAGTCGACCCTTGATGAGGGGCGCGTGCAAATTCCCGCTTCCAGGGAAAACTGTTCGTGCCACAATCCGCACGCCGACCTGATTACGGTCGACCGGCACGCTCCCAGGTGGCGATGCCGGCGATCCCCTTTGCCAGCGAGATGGTCGGGCGGTATCCGGTCGCCAGCATCCGCGCGGTGGAATAGCGGACCGAGGTGGCGAAGCGCGTCATCTCGTCCTGCGACGGGGTGCGGGCAACGAAGCGGTCGAGCGGCCCAAGCGTCACGCCGGCCCGCGCGGCAGCGGCAGTCGCGGCCTTGGCGAGCTTGCGTGCGGTCAAGGTCGCGCGACCCGGATGCGCGCCGTGTCCCGGGGCTGCCCCCACCGCCTCCCGCAATGCCTCCAGATAGGCGTTCCAGGTGGGGATGTCGCCGCCGTTGACGTTGAAGACGCCGGTGATCGGCGCGGGATGGGTCGTGAGATGGACGATGAACCCGGCCAGATCGTCGACATGGAGCAGATTGGCAGCGCCCCGCCCCGCCGCGCCGAGCGCCGGCCAGCCGTCGCGCAGCCGATCGAGATAGAGCGTCGTCCAGGCCGCGCTGCGCGGCCCGTAGATCAGCGTCGGGCGCAGGATCGCGACCGCCATCGCGTCCTGCGCCGCGCGACAGGACGCCTCCGCGGCGACCTTGGCCGCGCCGTAACGACCGTGCGGACGGTCGGTGGAGGCATCCTCGTCGATTTCGCCGCTGACGTCGCCATAGACGGCCACCGAGCTGAGATGGATGAAGCGCCGGACCCCGGCGGCGCGGGCGGCGGCGAGCGTGTTGCGCGTGCCATCGACGATCACGCGCGTGTCGCGGGCGCCGCCGACGGCGGTGTGGACGACCGTCTCCACGCCCGGCATCGCCACCGCCAGCGATTTTGGATCGAGCACGTCGAGCGCGCGGTGCGCCGGCGCCGACGGGCCGGGTGGCAAGCGGCGATGGCCCGCCACGACGGGCAACCCCGCCGCTTCCAGCGCGGCCACCACCCGGCTGCCGACGAACCCGCCCGCGCCGGTCACCAGAACCGTCCCGGTCATGTCGCGCGCTCCTTCAGGTGATCGGCCAGCCGCAACGCCAGCGCGATCGCGGTGAGCGTCGGGTTTGCCTGGCTCGACGTCGGGGTGACGGCGGCGCTGGCGACGTAGAGCCCGGCGACGCCATGCACCTGGCAATCGCGATCGACCACGCCGTCACGCACATGATCGGCCATCCGGGTCGTGCCGCTGTGATGTCCGCCGTAAGCACCCGAGTCGAGCAGCACCTGCTCCAGCGCATCCTCGTCGTAATCGAGCGTGCCGGCGCCGGTGCGCGCCAGTTCGTCGCGGATCAACCGATAGGTGGCGCGCGCCGAGTCGAAGTCTGCGCTGGCCACCCGCCAGTCGACACGTAGCCGCCGCATCCCGAGCGCATCGCGATCAGACGACAAGGCGACGCGGCTGTCCCAATTGGGCGATTGCTCGCTGATGAATTCCAGCGGGTATCGATTGTCGCGCGATGGCAGCGCGATCGACGGGATGCGCCGCGACGACAGATAGCGCTTCACCCCCCAGGTTCGCACGAAGTGAAAGAGTTGCAGCGGATGCCGGGCAAGGTTGCCGATGTGGCGCAAGTACGGGCCGATCGATCGATCCGCCTCGCGCGACGCGCGACTATACTCGTATTTCACGGCATAAGCGGCGAGATACATCAGCGACAGCACCGGGTCGCCGTGGGCGGGATCGTTGGGATCGGGAATGTGCAGCCGCACGCTGCTGTTGAGCAGGTGGCACTCACGCTGCGCCGCCGGCGTGGGGGACAGGCGGCGGCGGATGTAAATCCCTTCCGCGTCGCGTTCATAGTCGAAGCCGATCGCGCGGGGATCGCCGGTGAATTGGGCGACCCCGACGTGCGCGGCCAGATGGCACATATAGCCGCGTCCCAGCCAGCCGCCCAGGTTTCCGGGGCCGTGCGGCACCACGTCGTCGGCGGCGAGCAGCAGTCGCGTCGTCTCCAGCCCGCCCGCCGCCAGCACATAGGTGCGCGCCTGAATGCGCCACGTCGCGCCCGAGGCCAGTCGCACCTCCAGATGGTCGACCCGATCGCCCTCCGGCGCCAGGCGGATCGCGGTGACGGGCGCGCGGGTGATGACGCGGACGTTGCGGGCGGCGGTCAGCTCCTTGCCGTAGCGTGTCCAGAAATTGGTCGGGCGGCTGAATCGCTCGATCGTGGTGTGGAGCCACTCGCCGTCCAGGCCGGGCACGATCGGCCCCGATGGAACATGATCGAACGCGCCCGCCTCCGCTGCCTCCATCGCTGCCGGATAATAGCGTGCGACCTCGTCATAGCCGATCGGCCAGCCGGAGTGCGCGATCCATGGCCGCGCTTCGAAGTCGATCGGGTCGAATGGGATCGCCCGTCCACCCCATAGGGCGGTGGTGCCGCCCAGCGCACGGACGCGGAACGTGTCGAGCGGCCAGTGAACGCGCGGGTCGACGACATCGCCGACATAAGCGTCCTGTGTTGCGGGATCGACGCGGCCGCCGCCTGCTTCCAGCACCAGCACGTCGAGCCCCAGCGCGGCACAACGCGCCGCCAGCGTCAGTCCCGCCGCGCCGGTGCCGACGATACAGACGTCGGCGGGAGCAGGTGGGGTGGTCAGTTCGCTGGCATCGGCGCGCACGCTGTCTCCTTCACGTTGGCCGGCAAGGAGTTAGCATGCCCGGACGCAGGGGCAAGCGCGATGGCTCCGCCGCCGTGGGACGACGGAGCCGTTAGGTCGCCTACAGGATCGCGCGTGCGATCGCGGCGGCCTGCACGTCATAGGCCCAAGGGGCCTCGTGCAGGGGATCGGTGAAGGCACTCGATGCCTGCGCCACCGTCCGCCCGCCGAGCAGCGCCTCTTCGTCGACGAACAGGCAGTCGTTCTCGAAGGCCAGCGCGCGCAGCGCCGAGCGCCACGATGCGCGAGCCGCGTCGCTGCCGCCGGTCGGGCTGGCGCCGCCGACCGCCGGCCACGCCAGAATCACGCTGCCGCTGGCGCGTGCCTGCTGGACGATCGCGCGCACGCCAGCCAGCCACGTCACCATTGCCACCCCCTGCGCGCTGTCGTTGGTGCCGAGGTTCACGATCGTCAGGTGCGGCGCGTAGATCGCCAGCGCGGCGGCGGGCGCGATCGGGCTGCTGCTATCGGCCTGATAGGCTGCGGTCACGCCATAGACGCCGAAGTTGGCGATCTCGACGCCCGGGCGCGTGCTGTCCCAAGCGATCAGCCCGGCGAGCAGCAGGTTGTTGCCGGTCCCGGTCCGGGTGACGATGATCGGGCTGGCATCGCGCGTGGCGAACGTCGCTTCCATCCGCGCGAAGGTCCCCGATGCACCGGTGGGCGTCAGCGTGACGGTTTCGCTGCCCTTGCCGACGGTGAACGCGGGCCGGTCGCTGCCGCCGCGCAGAAACACCGAGCAGCGGTCCACCGGTCCGCCGGGCTGAAACTGGCCCGGGTTGCCGTTGCCGCTGACCATCATCGCTCCGCCGAGCGACGGGCTGCCGCCGCCCCAGCCGGAAAAGCCGCTGCGGCGCGGATCATAGGCAAGCACATCGGCGATCGTGCCCAGCCCGGCGCAGCCGAAGAACGCATCGGCGCGTACCGGCAGACCACCCGCCGCCAACAGCGCGGCCACCCGTGCCGGTCGCGACCGTGCGAAGGCGCCGGTGGTGGCGTTGCTGCCGGTGCCGGCCCCGGCGCCCATCGTCTTGCTATCGCCGACAAAGGCGATTCGCGCCACGTCCGCCATGCCGCTGCGCAACCGCCCGCGTGCCGCCGCCCAGGCGAGCAACGCGGTGGCTGAGCTGCTCTCCAGCGCGGGCACGGGCGCGCCGGCGCGGGCCAGCGCGGCGGGGCTGACCGCACCGCCGATCGATCCGGAGGTTCGGGTCATCTCAGGCCTCCGCGATCAGGTTGGTGGCGGTGGTGCCGGTCGCGCGGACGAAGAGCGCACGGACGGCGACGTAGCTGGCGTCGGGCAGGTTGCGATACGTCACGTCCTCGCTGCCAGCCACGCCGCGCAACGTGATGGTGCCGCCGGTGCCGACATAGATGCCCTTGGGCACCTGCGGCAGCGGATTGATGTCGTCGGGAACGATCGCATAAGGCGCGGCGGCAGGCGCCATCGCGCTGTCGGCATTGTTCTGGAACTTGTCCGGCATGTGCAACACTCCTAGGCTGGAAAGAATGTTCCCTTTATGTTCGAAGCGGACGTGTAGGACAGCCCTGTCGCCAAGGTTGCGCTTTCCGGTTGGCGGAAAGGCACTTAACCTTTAGCGTGACTGAGCGACCGGGCTGCATGGCCTGGGCGAGGGTGCGTCACCACCGAGGATTGCGTAACAAGATGGCCCGATCGCTGACCCTGGAGGCCGCCCCAGCAGGGCGGTCGGAATTCGCCAAGCCAGTCGATCAGCCCGAGGCCATGGTCGCCGCCACCCCGCCGTCGTTCGAGGATAAGGTGGTGATCGCGTTGTTCGCGATCGGCGTGCTGGGTAACGTCGTGCTGCAGAAGATCGCATGGCCGCTCAAGGCCGGCGGCTTCGTGCCGGTGGTGGTGCCGCTGTTCGCCGCCGCGATCGCCTTCGCGCCGATCCTTGTGCGCCCGCGCTTCGATCCGGTGCGGGTCGGCGGGTTTCTGCTGGTGTTCCTGGTCGCGGCGTTTTCGACCTTCTTCCTGGCGCCGCGTTACAGCGCGTCCAGCTTGATGCTGTTCGCCGCGCTCTACGCGCCGTTCATGATCCAATATGAAACCAGCGCCGCCACCTACCGGCGCTGCATGGACCTGTTCATCACCGTGATGCTGGTGTTCGTCGGCGTCACGTTGGCCCAGCACGTCATCCAGCTGACCATCTCGTGGCGCGCCTGGCCGGACCTGAACCGGATGCTGCCCGAGCAATGGCTGGTGCCGAGCTATAATTACATCCAGCCGATCATCTACGGCTCGCGCTACATGAAGCCCAACGGCGTCGCCTTCCTGGAGGTGTCGCTGTTGTCGCAGTTCATCGCCTTGGCGCTGGCGTTCGAGCTGGTGTTGTTCCGGCGTCCGATACGGCTGATCGTCCTGACCAGCGGGCTGTTGATGACGCTGGCCGGGACGGGCGCGCTGTTGATGGCGATGACGTTGCCGGTGTTGCTCGGACGGATGCGGCTGCGCAGTGCGGTGGCGATCATCGCGATCCTGATCGTGGTCTGCGTGATCGCGTTCCGACTGGGCTGGTTCGACATCGTCAGCTCGCGCATGGACGAGTACAAGCACAACGGCACCAGCGCGAACATGCGCTTCATCCTACCCGCAGAGCGGTTGCTGGAATTCCTGCACGATCCGCGCGGCCTGATCGCCGGCATCGGCGCGGGTCAGATCGAGAAGGGCGGCAACTTCATCTGGTGGCCGTTCGTGAAGGTGGCGATCGAATACGGGCTGGTCGCCGCGATCCTGTTCTATGGCTGGGTGATCTACAGCCTGTTCCGCGGCGCGCCGGAACGCGCGATCGCGTTCGTACTGATCGTCTGGTATTCGTTCGAGGGTACGTTGCTGACCGCGCACAATGCGATGTCGCTGGCGTTGTTCGGCACGCTGCTGCGCGTCGTTCCCGACGAGACGCTGCGTCGCCGGCGGAAGGGGAAGCCGGAAGCGCCCGCGCCCGCTCCCGCGACGATCCCGGCATCTGGTACGCGTCGCGAGGCCGTGGTCCCCGTGCCGGCGCCGGTGCCGGTGCCGGTTGGAGACGTGACCGGGGACGCGCTGGTACAACTGCTGGGGACACCGGACACCGGCGGGCGCTTGATCTATGCGATCGGCGATCTGCATGGCCGGGTCGATCTGTTCGACCGATTGATCGCCCGGATTCGCGCCGATATCGCCGCGCATCCGGGCGGCTATCGCGATCGCCCGATGATCGTGCTGCTGGGCGATTACATCGATCGCGGGCCGGCCTCGGCGCAGTTGATCGACCGCATCATCGAAGAGACCGCCGATCCGGCGATCGAGTGGCGCGCGGTGCTGGGCAACCACGAGGACGCGATGGTCGCGTTCCTCGACGAGCGCAGCAGCGGGCAGAGCTGGGGCCGTCACGGGGGCGCCACCACGTTGACCTCCTATGGGGTGGCGACGCCGGAGAGCGCGGAGGGCTGGGCCGCGGCGCGCGAGGAGTTGCGCGCGGCGGTGCCGGCGGCGCACGATGCGTGGCTGCGTCACTTGTCGCATTATATCGTCGAGGGCGAGGTGGTGTTCGTCCATGCGGGGCTGCGCGCCGGCGTGCCGCTGGACAAGCAGCGGATGAAGGACATCCTCTATATTCGGGAGGAGTTCCTGTCCGCGCCGGTCGATGGCGGATTGCTGATCGTCCACGGGCACACGCCGCAGGACGAGGCCTATGGCGCGCCGGGGCGGATCTGCCTCGATAGCGGCGCCTATGCCACGGGCGTGCTGACCGCCGCGCGTTTCGACGGCGGCCCGATCAAGTTATTGACGACGCGGTAGATCTCGCCCGCGTCAGCGGCGCCGCACCGGGCGCATCGGACGCAGCCGGACCGCGATGCAGATCACCGTCGGCCAGAACAAGGTGTTGATGATGTCGGGGATCGTGTCCCACCATCGCCAGCTATGATAATGCAGGCGATCGAGCACCTCGTTCGCCAGTTCCGCCAGCACCACCACCGACAAAGGGATGAAGGTGCCGAGCGAACGGCGGGTGACGATGCGTGCGATCATCAACACCGCCATCCCGGCGTGGATGTGGAGGACCGTATCGGTCGTCCCGGTGCCGTCGCCGATCCAATTAATGAAGCGGGCGTACAGCCCCGGTACGTCGATCACGCCGATTATTTCTGGCAAGCGACGATCGCGGTGACCACGCTGATGGTTTCCTGAGGGTCGCGGACGCGCACGCAATCCACGCCCGCCTCATGCGCGGGATAATCGTTGCCGCCCGGAAAGATCGCATCGCCGATAAAGAGCATCTCCGACAAGGCAATGCCGCTTTCGTCGGACAGCTTGCGCAGGCCATACCCCTTATCGACACCCTCGCGAGTGATGTCGATCGAGGTCGCGCCGCCCATGTTGATCGCCAGGCCGGGCAGGCGCTGCCGCAGATCGGCCTGGATCACCTTGCGCTTGGCGAAATCCGGATCCCAATGCTCCTTGGCCTCGATCGGGGCTTCCTGGCCGAGCGCGGAAAAGGTGATCTGGCTGCCACGATCCTCGATCCGCTCGCCCCACGTCTTCTCGGGCACGAAGCCGGTCGCTTCCAGCGATTCGCCGAACGCGGTGATGATCTTCTGCTTTTCGGCATCGTCGAACAGCTCGGCATAAACGGTCTGCCATGCGCCATCCTTGTGGACGTACAGCTTCGTCCCCGTCGTGGGCATCAGCCACAGCCGCGCGCGATCGGCGCGCTCCGGCAGGCGACTGGCGACCTGCTTCTCGAACTGCGGCCAGTCCCCGCCCGAGATCACCGCGACATCGGCGACCGTCAGCAGATCGGCCAGCGTCTCGCCCATGTCGTCCTTCAGCGGTTGCTTGCTGAGCGCGAGCGTGCCGTCCAGATCGAAGGCGACGAGCTTCTTCATTCGGTATCTCCGGAGCGCAGGATAATCGTGTCGATGGCGTGCGCTACGCCATCTTCGTCGTTGGCGCGAGTGGTCGCGTGCGCCTTTGCCTTCACCGCGTCGGGCGCGTTGCCCATCGCGATCGACAGCCCGGCGCGCGCCAGCATCGGCAGATCGTTGGCCTGGTCGCCGATCGCGGCGCAGTCGGTGAGATCGATGTCGAGTGCTTTTGCCAGCGCGGCGATCCCGTCGCCCTTGTTGGCGGCCAGCGCGGTGACGTCGAGATAATAGGTCTGCGACTGCGCGACCGTCGCCTGTTCGCCGAAGCGCGCATGGACGCGTTCGTAGAGCGCGTGGAGCGCGGCCTCGTCATCGCTGACGAAGGTGATCTTGTCGGCGCGATCAAGCAGGTCGTCGAACGAGGCGACGACCACCGGTTCCTGCGCGCTGCTGCGGCGTTCGCTTTGCGTGTGCGGCCCGTCACCGTCGCTGGCGTACCATCGGTCGTCCGCGAAGACCCACGTGTCGACGCCATCCGTCATGTCCATGACGCCGCGCGCAACGTCCGTCGGGATCGTGACGTGGCTGACGATCGTGCCGTCGCGGCGAAACACGATCCCGCCGTTGAACGCGGCGATGTCGCCGTCGAGCTTCAACGGACCGAGCAGCGGGCGGATGCCCGACATCGGGCGAGCGCTGATCACCGTGAAGCCCACCCCATGGTCACGCAACCGATCGACGGCAGCGATGGTGGCGGGGGTGAGCTGCTTGTCCTTGTCGACCAAGGTGCCGTCCAGATCCGACACCAGCAGGCGGATCGCCATTATTGCGGCATCTCGACATGGCCGCCGAAGCCGAAGCGCATCGCCGACAGCACCTTCTCGCCGAACGTATGCTCGACACGGCTGCGATAGCGCGCGAACAGTGCAGTGGTCAGCACGTTGGCGGGGACGGCCTCTTCCATCGCCGCCTCGATCGTCCACTGGCCCTCGCCCGAATCGGCGACATTGCCGCTGAACTTCTCCAGCTTCCCGTCGGCGACGAGCGCGTCGGCAGTGAGATCGAGCAGCCAGGAGGAAATGACGCTGCCGCGCCGCCAGACCTCGGCGATATCGGCGAGATCGAGGTCGTAGCGCTGATCGTCGGGCAGCTTCTCCGATGCCTTGCCCTTCAGGATGTCGAAGCCTTCGGCATAAGCCTGCATCAGCCCGTATTCGATACCGTTATGGACCATCTTCACGAAATGGCCCGCGCCCGCCGGGCCCGCGTGGATGTAGCCGTTTTCGGCGCGGCGATCGGCATCGCCATCGGTGCGGCCCTTGGTGCGCGGGATCGAGCCCATGCCCGGTGCGAGGGCGGAGAAGATCGGGTCGAGATCGCGCACGACCTGATCCGGGCCGCCGATCATCATGCAATAACCGCGCTCCAGCCCCCAGACCCCGCCCGAGGTGCCGACGTCGACATAATGGACGCCGTTTTCGGCCAGCGCCTTCGCGCGGCGGATGTCGTCCTTGTAGAAACTGTTGCCGCCATCGATCACGACGTCGCCCGCGCTGCTGCCCGCCGCGATTTGCTCGATCATGCCATCGGTGATCTCGCCGTGCGGCAGCATCACCCACCAGATCGCCGGGCTACCCGCCTTGGCACGCGCATCATCCACGGAACTGGCGGCGACCGCACCATCGTCGACCAGCTTCTGGACCGCCTGTGCGTCGCGATCATAGGCGACGATCTCATGCCCCGCCTTCATCAAGCGGCGTGCCATGTTGCCGCCCATCCGGCCGAGGCCGATCATCACCAGTCGCATTGCGTACCTCCTCGCTGGCCGCTTAATGGCCCGACCATGCGTCAGGTTCCGCCCGCGCAACAACCCTTCGGAGCGTGCCGCAATGCGCCGACCCCGCCTGCTCGTCATCTTCGGCACTCGACCCGAGGCGGTGAAGATGGCGCCGGTGATCGCGGCGCTGCGCGAACGGCCTGACATCGAGACACATGTGCTGGTGACCGGGCAGCATCGCGCGCTGCTCGACCAGGCGCTGGCCGCGTTCGGGATCGTGCCCGATATCGATCTGGACCTGATGTGCGCTGGTCGCCCGTTGGAGGCGAGTGCTGCGGCGATGCTGGGCGCGATCGGCGATGTCATCGTGCGGGAGGCACCCGACCGCGTGGTGGTGCATGGTGATACGCTGACGACCCTGGCCGCCACCCTGGCAGCGCATCTGCGACGGGTGCCGGTCGCGCATGTCGAGGCGGGGTTGCGCAGCGGTGACCTGTCGGCGCCCTGGCCGGAAGAGGGGAGCCGGCGCGTCGCGGGCGTGTTGTCGGACCTGCATTTCGCGCCGACCCCCGCGGCGGTCACGGCGTTGCGGAAGGAAAACGTGTCGCCCGGGTCGATCCACCTGACCGGCAACACGATCGTCGACGCCTTGCGGCGGATGCGCGCACGCATCGCTGCCGATCCGATGCTGGCGGCGGGGGCGGAGCCCGTTCTAGACCGGTTTTCGGGCAAGCGGATCGTGACGGTCACGGTGCACCGTCGCGAAAATCATGGTGCGTCTCTCGCTGCCATCGCCCACGCGCTGTTGCGGCTGGCGGATCGGGGCGACGTGGGCGTGGTCGTCGCGTTGCATCCCAATCCGGTCGTCGCCGATGCGTTGTCGGCCCGGCTGGCAGCTCACCCCTCCATCGCGCTGGCGCCCGCGTTCGACTATCCCGCGTTCGTCCGGCTGATGGCGGCGAGCGCGGTGATCCTGACCGATTCGGGCGGCGTGCAGGAGGAGGCGCCCGCCTTGGGCGTGCCCGTGCTGGTGGTGCGTGACGTGACCGAGCGGCCAGAGGGCGTCGCCGCCGGCGCGGTCCGACTGATCGGCACCGACGCCGCGCGGATCGTGGCGGAAACCGCGACGCTGCTCGACGATCCGGTGGCGCATGCGGCGATGGCGGTGGCGCGCGACTGCTATGGCGACGGGCATGCCGGAGAGCGGATCGCCGCGATCCTGACCCGCGTGATGATGGCGGAGGCCGTCGGCGACCGGGGTTGAGCCTTCGTGCCCCCAAGCTTTTCTGCGCTTGCCCCACGGGGGCGCGACGTCGCAGGTAGCGCTGATGAACGGGGGCTTATTGTTTTGGACCTGCTGAGCACGCTTGCCGGCTTTCTGGTCGGTACGATCGTCGGTCTGACCGGGGTCGGCGGCGGATCGTTGATGTCGCCGGTGTTGATCCTGCTGTTCGGCGTCGCACCCGCGACCGCCGTCGGCACCGACCTGTGGTTCGCCGCGATCACCAAGATCGTCGGCGGCACGGTGCATCACCGCCAGAACAACGCCGACTGGGCGATCGTGCGCCGGTTGTGCTGGGGGAGTCTTCCGGCGGTGGCGCTGACGTTATGGTGGCTGTCCAGCCATGGGCACAAGGCGGAGAGCGGCGGGCTGATCGTGCGCGTCCTCGGCATCACGCTGGTGCTGTCCGCGTTGCTGACGCCGTTCCGCCGCACATTGGCCAACCGGTTCGCGCGCGCGGAAGGCGCGCGGACCGAGGCGATGCTGCGGTGGCAGCCACTGCTGACCGCGGCGGCGGGCGCGTTGCTCGGTACGCTCATCACGCTGACATCGGTGGGGGCGGGCGCGCTGGGCGCGACGTTGCTGCTGATGCTCTATCCGTTCCGACTGAACGCCAAGAAGCTGGTCGGCACCGACATTCTGCACGCAGTGCCCGTGGCGCTGATTGGCGGGATCGGGCACGCCGTGATCGGCAACATCAACCTGCCGTTGCTCGGATCGTTGCTGCTGGGGTCCGTACCGGGCGTGGTGCTGGGCGCGAAGCTGACCGATCGGCTGCCCGAACGGGTGGTGACGCCGGCGTTGGCGCTGGTGCTGTTGATCGTCGGGCTTAGGCTATTGGCCTAGCCGAGCGCGGCGCGCACCCGGTCGGCCAGCCGCAGCACCGCCGCGTCGTGGATGCCGGCGGTGCTGACCAGCACACCATAGGCGCGCGGATCGGCCTTGTTGAAGACCAGCGGTGCGCCGAGCGCGTCGCTGACCGAGGCGCCCGCCGCGCTGGCGATCAGCACCGCGGCGGCGATGTCCCATTCGTTGCCCCAGCGCAGCGTCGCGACCAGATCGGCGCGATCGGCGGCGACCATCGCGACGCGCAGCGCGATCGAGTTGGGCTTCTCCACCGCCGTCAGGTCGCGGTCGGCCTTGGGCAGCGCGTCGACCGGCACGCGGGCGCCAGGCAGAACGCCGCGCGCGCCAGCCGCGATGCGCAGGCCGTTGCGGGTCGCGGGAGCGCCGGCGACGGCGCGCCATACCTCGCCACGCGCGGGCGCATCGAGGACGCCGATCACCGGCTGCCCGTCCTCGATCAACGCGATCGACACGCACCAGCCGGCGCGGCCGCGAATATAGTCGCGCGTACCGTCGATCGGATCGACCACCCACACGCGCCGGCGCGTCAGCCGCGCGGGGTTGTCGGCGGTTTCCTCCGAAAGCCAGCCAGCATCGGGGAGCAGCGCGCCGAGTCTGGCATGGAGCATCCGGTCGACATCCAGATCGACCTCGCACACCGGGCTGCCGGGCGTTTTCTCCCACCGCGCGAAGTCGGTACGCCACCGTGCCAGCGCCATCTGCCCGGCCTCGCGCGCGACCGCGGCGACCGCCTCGGCGAGAGCGGCACGATCAGGCACCGGCGACGGTCATCCCCTCGATCCGCAGCGTCGGAACATTGACGCCCTGCCGGAACACGAGATCGTTGGCGGGGGTCAACTCGCGGTACATGGCCAGCAAGTTGCCCGCGATCGTGAAGCCCGCGACCGGGCCGGCGATCTCGCCGCCCCGGATCGCAAACCCCG
Source organism: uncultured Sphingomonas sp. (assembly GCA_913777325.1). Lineage (GTDB taxonomy): Bacteria > Pseudomonadota > Alphaproteobacteria > Sphingomonadales > Sphingomonadaceae > Sphingomonas. Next base: position 23,047 of record CAJYSA010000020.1, read on the forward strand.
CCGCGCCGCGGCTGTAGTCGCCAGTCACCGGATTGACGCCCTGTCCGATCAACTCGGTGACGTAGACGCCGTCCTCGATATCCTCGATCAGCGTCGCGACGGGCACCTTGCCCGGCTCCATGAACAGGTTGCTGGTCGAAACGCCCGGCGCGCCCGCGATGCCGCGCGCCGCATGGCCGGTCGGCTCCAGCCCGAGCTGCCGCGCCGATGCGCTGTCGAGGAGCCACGTCTCCAGCATCCCGGCCTCGACGATCGCGACCGGCGACACCGGCAGCCCCTCGCCATCGAAGGGGCGAGAGCGCAGTCCGTGCGGGCGGTGCGGATCGTCGCGGATCGTGACGCCGGCGGCAAACACCTGCGTGCCCAGCGCGTCGAGCAGGAAGCTGGTACGGCGGGTGATCGCGGTGCCGGCAATCGCGCCGCTTAAATGTCCGAGTAGCCCGGCGCCGACCCGCGGATCGAACACGACGGGCATGGCGCCGCTGCGCAGCGTGCCGGGGGCAAGCCGCGCCACCGCGCGGTCGCCGGCGAGTTGACCGATCGCCTCGGGCGCATCGAGATGCGCGCGGTGGCGTGCGGAATGAAAGGCATAGTCGCGCTGCATCGCGCCGCCCTCGCCGGCGATGACGCTCGCCGAGACGCTGAAGCCCGTGGTGGCGTAGCTGCCGGCGAAGCCGTGGCTGGTGGCGAGCGCCCAGATGCTTTCCGACGCGCCCGCGCCCGCGCCTTCGCTATTGCTGACCCCGGCGACGGCGCGTGCGGCGTCCTCCGCCCGCATGGCGGCGTCGCGCAGCGCCTCCGGCGTGATGGCGTGGTGATCGGCGAGGTCGAGGCAGGGCGCCGCGCCGTGCAACAGCCGTTCCTGCGGAGCGAGCCCGGCCCAGCGATCCTCGGGCGCCTCGCGCGCCATGGCGACCGCACGCTCCACCAGCGCATCCATCGCCGCCGACGACAGGTCGGACGTGGAAACGCTGGCCGAGCGCTGCCCGACGAAGACGCGCAGCCCCAGATCCTCGCCCTCCGAGCGCCCGACATCCTCCAGCTTGCCCAGCCGTACCGACACCTCGGTCGAGCCATGCGCGGAAAAGACCGCGTCGGCGGCATCCGCGCCGGCGGTGATGGCGCGGCGGACGATGTCATGCGCGCGTTCCTGCGCCTGATGGGTCGTGAGCATCGGTCCGGCTTAGAGGTGAAAGGTTGCGGTTGCCATATCGTCCGGTGAACGCCGCGGCATCGTGATTAGATGCGCGTGCCGACCACGACGCACGCGAGGAACATCAGCAGCCCGGCGGTGCGGTTGCTGCGAAAGCGGTGGAGCGCGGCGTCGCCGTCGTCGTCGCGCAGCGTCGCAACCTGCCACGACAGATGAACCGCGAGCGGCAGGATCGCCGCAAGGACGAGTGGGTCGGCGCGCACCTGCCATAGCGCCGTCGACCAGAACGCAAGGGCGAGCACGTAACAGACCGCCACGCCCGCGCGGACGTGCCGCCCGAGCGCGAGCGCGGAGGAGCGGATGCCGACGAGCGCATCGTCCTCGCGATCCTGCAAGGCGTAGATCGTATCATAGCCGATCACCCAGAAGATCGTGCCGGCATATAAGAGCATCCCCGGGAGCGTGAGCGCATTCCAGGTTTCGGTCCAGCCGACCAGCGCGCCCCAGGAAAAGACCAGCCCCAGCCATGCCTGCGGCCACCAGGTGATGCGCTTCATGAACGGGTACGCCGCGACCGGTGCGATCGCGGCGAGCGAGACGATCGCGGCGGGGGGATGGAGTTGCAGCAGGACGACCAGCCCGATCAGACACAGCGCCAGCAGCCATACCCAGGCGGCGCGCGGTGACACCGCGCCGCTGGCCAGCGGGCGGCTGCGCGTGCGCGCGACGCTGGCGTCCAGATCGCGGTCGACGATGTCGTTGTAGACGCACCCCGCGCCGCGCATCGCGATGCTGCCGATCAGCAGCCAGAGGATCAGCGTCCAGCGCTCCGTCACGCCCCCCGCCAGCGCGACGCCCCAGGCGCCCGGCCAGAACAGCAGCCACCAGCCGATCGGACGGTCGAAGCGGGCGAGCGACGCATATAGCCGGGCGTGCGGCGGCAGGAGCGAGAGGAGGCCGCGATGCTGGCTGTCGGGAACGATGTCGGTCACCGGGCCGCGATAGCGCGCGCGTGCGCGCCCGTCAGCGGATTCTTCCGCGCCGCCTCATCCTTCCATGGCGAACCTGGTATCCTCCAGCGCGAGGTCGACCAGCGTGCGCATCGCGGCGGTGGCACCGCCGACGTCCTGGGCGGCGATCATGTCATGGACGCGGACATGATCGGGCAGCGGGTTGCGTGGCAGCGCGCGCGCGCGCTGTTTAAACTGCGTGGTCCAGTGGATCGCGGCGCCGATGCTGGCGCTGAGCACCATCAGCGCGTCGTTGCGTGTCGCGCGTAGGACCGCATTGTGGAAATCCTTGTCCGCCGCACGTCCGGCATCGGTGGCCAGCGTTTGCCGCCGCATCGCGGCCAGCGCGTCCTTCATTGCCCTCAGATCGGTCTTGTCGCGGCGTTGCGCGGCCAGCCCGGCGGCCGCCGGCTCGACGATCGCGCGCAGCTCGAACAATGCGCGGACAAACTGCATGTCCGGCGCGCCCGCGAACGCCCAGGCCAATACGTCGGGATCGAGCAGATTCCAGCGTTCCCGCGGCAGCACGCGCGTTCCCGCCTTGGGTCTGCTTTCGACCAGTCCTTTGGCGGCGAGCACCTGCATCGCCTCGCGATAGGCGCTGCGCGAGACGTCCAGCGCCTCCGAAAACGCGACCTCGCCCGAGAGCGTGTCGCCCGGCGCATATTCGCCTGAGACGATCGCGGTGCCCAGCTTGTGCGCGATCGCGCCGTGCAGCCGTCTTCCCGTGCCACGTACCGAGGCGCGACCGGCCTTCGTGTCCGTTCCGGCGCCCCCGGCCGCGCCGGCGCCATCCTCGCCGTTCTGCGGCACGCCGCTCTCCCGATCCACCATTATGTGTCCTTTGTGGGCTGTTTCGTTGTTGGATGGCAAGTGGGCGTTGCATTGCCGCGCGGCCAAACCTAATGTCCGAGTAATGAGCAGAAACGGCGGCGGTGGCAATGGTCCGTCGCGTCGATCGGGAGAGGATAGGATGAAGGCACGTCTGTATGCATATGCCGGCGCACTGGCGATCGGGCTGGGCGCGCTGGCGCCCGCGACCGCGCAGCAGGCCGCACCGGCGGGCGACACCGCGACCATCGCGCTGCACGCCGAGACGCCTGGGCCGACGTACGACCGGCGGATCTTCACCCAGTTCGCCGAGCACCTGGGCAACGGCATCTACGGCGGCCTGTGGGTGGGCGACGATCGCAAGATCCCGAACACGCGCGGGTTCCGCAACGACGTGGTGGGTGCGTTGCGCGACCTGGGCACCCCGGTGATCCGCTGGCCGGGCGGCTGCTTCGCCGACGAATATCACTGGCGCGAGGGGATCGGCCCGCGCAACAAGCGCCCGGTCAAGATCAACACCCATTGGGGCGGCGTGACCGAATCGAACGCGGTCGGCACGCACGAATTCATGGACCTGACCCAACAGGTCGGCGCGCAGGTGTACATTTCCGGCAACGTCGGCAACGGCACGCCGCAGGAAATGGCCGAGTGGGTGGAATATATCACCTCGCCCGCCGGATCGCTGGCCGATGAGCGCGCCAGGAACGGCCGCAAGCAACCGTGGAAGCTGCCCTATTTCGGGATCGGCAACGAATTGTGGGGCTGCGGCGGCAACATGCGCCCCGAATATGCCGCGGACGTCACGCGCCGCTACGCCACGTTCATCAAGGTGCCCGCGGGACAGAAGATCGAGAAGATCGCCTCCGGCGCGAACGTCGAGGATTACAACTGGACCGAGGTGATGATGCGCGAGGCGGGCGGGATGCTCGACGGCCTGTCGCTGCATTATTACACCGTCCCGGGCGGCTGGGCGCCCAAGGCGTCGGCGATCAAGTTCGGCGAGGACGCCTGGGCCGAGACGCTGTCCCTGACGTGGCGGATGGAGGAACTGGTCACCAAGCACAGCGCGATCATGGACAAATATGATCCGAACAAGCGCGTGTACCTGGCGGTCGACGAATGGGGCACGTGGTACGGCCAGGATCCGGGCACGCACCCGGGCTTCCTGCGCCAGCAGAACTCCCTGCGCGACGCGCTGGTCGCCGCGATCAACCTGAACATCTTCGCCAAGCACGCCGACCGCGTGCGCATGACCGCGATCGCGCAGATGGTGAACGTCCTCCAGGCGATGATCCTGACCGAGGGCAACAAGATGGTGCTGACGCCCACCTATCACGTGTTCAAGATGTACAAGCCGTACATGGACGGCACGGTGCTGCCGATCGACATCAAGTCGCCATGGTACAACAAGGACCAGTGGGTGATGCCGGCGGTGAGCGCGTCGGCGGTGCGCGACAAGGCCGGGGTGACGCACGTCGCGCTGGCCAATGCCGACCCGAACCGCGCCATCACCGTCACCACGACGATGACCGGGCTGACCGCGTCGCGCGTGTCGGGGCAGATCCTGACCGGGCCGAAGATGAACTCGCTCAACACCTTCGACCAGCCCAACGCGGTGGCACCGGCGGCCTTCAACGGCGCGCAGCTCAACGGCGGGCAGCTGACGGTCACGCTGCCGGCCAAGTCGGTCGTGATGCTGGACCTGAACTGATGCCGGGCGCACCGCGCCTGTCGCGCCGCCTGTTCGTCGCCGGCGGCGCGGCGCTGGCCGCCGCCCCGGCGTGGGCGCGACGGCGCGGTGCGGCGACGATCGTCAACCCGCTGGTGTGCCAGCGGGCGGACGCGCAGGTGTTCCGCCACACCGACGGCTGGTATTATCTGACCGGATCGGTGCCCGAATACGATCGGCTGGTGCTGCGCCGCGCGAGGACGATCGCCGGATTGAGCGATGCGCCCGAGAAGGTGCTGTGGCGGCACGAGAAAAGCGGGCAGCTATCGGGCTTCCTCTGGGCGCCCGAGCTGCATCTGATCGACGGACGCTGGATCATGTACTTCGCCGCCGGCCCCAGCGGCGGGGGCGAGGACGTGTTCCGCATCCGCACGCACGCGGTGGTGTGCGACGGCGCCGATCCGATGAACGGCACGTGGACCGTGCTGGGGCAGCTCCGGACGCCGTGGGACAGCTTCAACCTCGATTCGACCAGCTTCGTGCATCGCGGCCAGCGCTATCTGGCCTGGGCGCAGCGCGAGGACGGGATCGATACCAATTCGAACCTGTACCTGGCGCCGCTGGCCACCCCGCTGACCTTCGCAGGCAAGCCGGCGCGGCTGACGGTGCCGGAACTGCCGTGGGAAATCAGGGGGTTCAAGGTCGCCGAGGCGCCCGCGCTGCTGGCGCGCAACGGGCGGCTGTTCATGACCTATTCGGCGAGCGCGACCGATGCGCGCTATTGCCTGGGAATGCTGACCGCGCGCGACGATGCCGACATCATGGACCCGGCGGCGTGGCGCAAATCGCCGCAACCGGTGATGAAGACCGACGCCGCGCGCAAGATCTTCGGCCCGGGGCACAACAGCTTCACCGTCGACGAGCGCGGGCGCGACATGCTGGTGTTCCATGCGCGCGATTACGAGGCGATCGTCGGCGATCCGCTGTTCGACCCCAATCGCCACACCCGCGTCCAGCCGATCCGCTATGATGCCGATGGCGTCCCGCTGTTCATGCCGCCTGCCGCGAACGGGCCGCTGCGGGCTGGTTAATATGTCGGACTATTGCTGAGGCGTTGGGCATCGCCGGTCGCGTCCGGTGCCGCCGCGTGACGGGAGGGGGCGTGATCTCGGTGCCGCCGGGAACGCGACCATCGCCAATATAGCAGCGTCCGGGCAGGAAATGGCGCGATGTTCCGGCGATATGAGCGGCTCGGGGGCGCTATTCGCTCGTCCTTGGCAGTGATGGCGTGGGGCGCCCCCACGCTCGTCATGGCGAGCGCGGGGACGTGATGGGGGGGGCGGATCAGGACGCCCTGGATGGCTTCGCTGCGCTCGCCATGACGAGCGTGAGTTAGGTGACGACCCGCCGCCGATCGCGGGTGGACGATCGAGGGAACGTCATCCCAGCCGACGTGCGAC